>NZ_CP035417.1:1113927-1427140 GCF_004123675.1 Leisingera sp. NJS204
ATGGTCGTTCTGGCGCATATCAAGGAACAATCTCGCCTCAGCCTGGGCAGTTATGGCCGCCCACGGATGACCGAGGAACTGAAGGAGTTGGGCCTGAACATTGGCCATCGTCGCGTCGGGCGTTTGATGCGTGAGAATGGCATCCGTGTCGAACGATCTAAGAAATACAAGGTGACGACCATTGCCCGGCAGACGATTGCGAAGCAATCAGCCGAGAGGGGGACAGCAACCACGCCTTCAACATCGCACCCAATCTGCTGAACCGGGATTTCTGCGCAGATGCGCCCAATCAGAAATGGGCAGGTGACATAAGTTACGTGTGGACGCGCGAGGGCTGGCTCTACCTGGCGGTGATCCTTGATCTGCATTCCCGGCGGGTGATCGGTTGGGCCATCAGCAATCGGATGAAGCGGGACTTGGCGATCCGGGCGCTGAACATGGCTATAGCCTTCAGATCACCGCCTATGGGCTGCATTCATCATACGGATCGTGGATCGCAATACTGTTCTCATGACTATCAGATAATCCTGCGACAACACGGGTTCAGCGTGTCCCCCTCTCATGCATGTAAACATGCACTGCCGGGGCAGTGGATGAGCGGCAAGGGAAATTGCTACGACAACTCGGCGGTCGAAACGTTCTTCAAAACGATCAAGGCAGAGCTGATCTGGCGAAGGTCGTGGCCAACGCGTAGGGCCGTTGAACTGGCCATCTTCAACTACATCAATGGCTTCTACAATCCGCGACGGCGGCACTCAGCATTGGGCTGGAAAAGCCCCGTCGCATTCGAACGGAAAGTGGCCTAAACGAGCACTTGGAGCGGCACGAAAACGGGACACGTCCAGTTCTTGGAAGCCGACTTTAGTGCCGCCTGCGGCGAACTTGCGGCATGAGCCCCATTTTTCCGGATTCTGCGCTTTGCACGAACGTCCGGTATATGACGAGCATTCTATGCAAAGGCGTTGAGCTGACTTAAAAGGCTGGTTCAGCCTGGACCATCTAAAGGTATTATTGGGGCTTTAGTTTGAGGGCAGCTGTCGATTGCCCCACAGTGTATCCAATCCTCAAGGGCATTTCATGCCCGGCCAGTTTTGGAATGTCCCAAATGACCAGCAGTGCAAACAATACTGTAAGTTGCCACAGGTTTGCACAGGCGAAACCGCGTCAATCAGAGTTTTTCTTCAAGGCTTTGCCGAGAAAGCCCCTTGAGGCGTCTATTTTGATTTCAGCCGCTGGTTAGCTGCAACCGAAGCAGGGGTAAGTCACAGAGTTCTTTTTCCGAACTTGTTGTTGTGACCATTCTGATGGGGAAGACCGGTAGGGCAGCAGCCCGCGCCGGAGTGTCAGAAGAGGGTTTGGAAATGGCTGTAGAAAAGGTGGACACGCTGGTTGTCGGAGCAGGCCAGGCAGGAGTGGCCATGAGCGAGCACCTGACCAATCAAGGCGTGCCGCATCTGGTGCTGGAAAAGAACCGGATTGCCGAGGCCTGGCGGACCGGGCGCTGGGACTCGCTGGTTGCCAACGGCCCCGCCTGGCATGACCGTTTCCCGAACCTGGAGTACGAAGGAACTGACCCCGAGGCCTTTCCGGCCAAAGAGAGGGTTGCGGACTACATGGTTGAATATGCGGAACGGTTCAAAGCGCCCATCCGCACCGGAGTTGAAGTGACCAGAGCCGAGCGTATTGATGGCACCGGCGGTTTCCGGGTCGAAACCTCGGATGGTGTGATCGAGACAAAGCGGATTGTGGCGGCAACCGGCGCATTCCAGCATCCTGTGATCCCGCCTGTGGTGCCCGAGGGCGCGGCGGTGAACCAGCTGCATTCTTTCCATTACCGCAACCCGGGGCAGCTGCCGGAGGGCGCTGTGCTTGTGGTCGGCGCTGGCTCCTCGGGGGCGCAGATCGCCGATGAGCTGAACCGGGCAGGCCGCAAGGTCTATCTTTCGGTCGGACCGCATGACCGGCCGCCGCGCATGTACCGCGACCGCGATTTTGTCTGGTGGCTGGGCGTTCTGGGCCTGTGGGATCAGGCGGCGCTGGAACCGGGCAAGGAACATGTGACGATCTCGGTCAGCGGTGCCTATGGCGGCCAGACCATGGATTTCCGCCGCCTGGCCGGTGAGGGAGTGACGCTTCTGGGCCTGACCGAGTCCTATGAAAACGGGACCATGAATTTTGCCGGAGACCTGCAGGACAATATTGCGGCAGGCGACGCGGACTACCTGAAAATGCTGGATCTGGCGGATGCCTATGTCGAACGCACCGGCATCAATCTGCCGGAGGAGCCGGAGGCCCGAAAGGCCTTCCCTAATCCGGACAGCCTAACCAGCCCGCTCCGCGCGCTGGATCTGGACAAAGAAGGCATCACGACCATCCTTTGGGCCACCGGCTTCCGCCAGGATTTCTCCTGGATGCAGGTCGATGCCTTTGACGGTGCCGGCCGCCCGCAGCATCAGCGCGGTGTGTCGGCTGAGCCAGGGATCTACTTCCTGGGCCTGCCCTGGCAGTCGCGCCGCGGCTCGACCTTCATCTGGGGGGTCTGGCATGATGCCAAACATGTGGCCGACCAGATCGCCATCCAGCGTCATTACGAAGGTTACCGGGGGTCTGGTGAGGCCTGAACCTTCGGTTCGCTGCAGAAAATGACAAAAGTGCCGGCAAGCATTGCCAATGCCCGGACACGCTATCCCGCCATGCCAGGAGGACATCATGGCCCATACCCGCATCCGCAAGTTCAACACCAAAATCACCTACCCGGAACAGAACCTCGACAACGACCTGTGCCAGGCGGTGGTAACGCAGGGCGGCAAGACCGTCTATCTGCGCGGCCAGTGCCCGCAGAATCTGGATGATGCCAAGAACATCGAAAGCCACGACCCCGTCGAGCAGACCCACAAGGTGATGCAAAACATCCAGCAGCTGATCGAGGAATGCGGCGGCACAATGGAGCATCTGGTCAAGGTGGTGGTCTATATCACCGACGTGCGCCACCGCGAGGCCGTTTACCGCACCATGGGCGAATACATCAAAGGCGTGCATCCTGTTTCTACCGGCCTAGTGGTGCAGGCGCTGGCACGGCCGGAATGGCTGGTGGAGATCGACGGCACCGCAGTCATTCCGGACTGAGACCGGAATTAGAGGACGGAAGCGAGAAGGCTGCCTGCCCCCTCGCACTCCCCCGGGGATATTTACAGCCAGATGAAGGGCGGATCCGATTTGGCGGCACTTAAGGAGACAAGGCAATGACATTTTCGCTTGTGGCGCGCTGCGTAGAGACCGGCATGTTCGGGATTGCCATATCGTCCTCGTCGCCCGCGGTTGCGGCGCGCTGTTCCTTTGCCCGTGCGGGTGTCGGCGCGGTGGCCAGCCAGAATGTGACCGATCCCAGCCTCGGCCCGCTGGCATTGGACCTGATGGAGCAGGGGCTGACGGCTGCAGAGGCTGTCGAGCAAATTCGCAAGCAGGGCAAGTTCATCGAATACCGCCAAGTGCTGGCGGTGGACAAGGCCGGCGGCACCGCGATCCATTCCGGGCCGAACAGTCTTGGCATCTGGACCCAGGCCGAAGGGCTTGATGTGGTCTCGGGCGGCAACCTCTTGGCCAATGACGGGGTGTGCCAAGCCATCGTGGACGGGTTTTCGGCATCATCAGGACATCTTGGCGATCGGCTGATTGCCGCAATGCGGGCCGGGCTGGCGGCTGGCGGCGAGGCCGGACCGGTGCATTCGGCAGGCATGAAGATCGTCGACAAGGTGAGCTGGCCGGTTGCGGACCTGCGCTGCGATTGGACCGGGGACTGCCCGATCGAAAACATCGCCGCCGCCTGGGAGATCTACAAGCCGCAGCTGGACGCCTACGTTCAGCGCGCACTCGACCCGCGCGAGGCGCCGTCTTACGGCGTGCCGGGCGACGAATAATCAGGAGAGAGACTATGCTGGACTATACATCGGACGAGTGGAAATCCCGTGCGGCGGCCCTCTCTTTCCGCAGTCAGGCCTTCATTGACGGCAAGTTCACGGATGCGGTTTCGGGCAAAACCTTTGCCTGCGTGAACCCGGCAACCGGTGAGGTGCTGGCGCAGGTATCCGAATGTGATGAAGAGGACGTGAACCGAGCCGTGGCGGCGGGCCGCAGGGCGTTCGCGGACGGGCGCTGGTCGCGGATGGCGCCGGGGGATCGCAAGGCGGTGATGCTGAAGCTGGCGGACCTGATCCGGGAAAACCTGGAAGAGATGGCGCTGCTGGACAGTCTGGATATGGGTAAGCTGGTGACGGATGCCGCCACCATCGACGCCCCCGGATCTGCGCATTTCTTCCAGTGGTACGCTGAGGCCATCGACAAGGTCTATGATGAGGTGGCGCCGACCGGACCGGGTGATCTGGCGCTGGTCAGCCGCGTGCCGTTAGGTGTGGTAGGCGCAGTGACACCCTGGAACTTCCCGCTGGACATGGCGACCTGGAAGGCGGCAGCGGCGCTGGCAGTGGGTAATTCCATGGTGCTGAAACCGGCGGAACAGTCGCCGCTGTCTGCCGTGCGGCTGGCCGAGCTGGCGGCAGAGGCCGGAGTGCCGGACGGGGTCTTCAACGTGGTGCCGGGCTATGGTGCCACTGCGGGTAAGGCGCTGGGGCTGCATATGGATGTGGATTGCCTCGCCTTCACTGGCTCCACCGCAATCGGCAAGATGTTCATGCAGTACTCGGGGCAGTCGAACCTGAAACAGGTCTGGCCGGAGACCGGCGGCAAGTCTCCTAACCTGGTGTTTGCGGATTGCGAGGATCTGGAGGCGGCTGCCGACATGGCTGCCTTTGGCATCTTCTTCAATCAGGGTGAGGTCTGTTCGGCCAACTCGCGGCTCTATGTGGAGCGTTCGATCAAGGATGCCTTTGTCGAGAAGCTGATTGCCCGCGCCGAGGCGACCCAGCCGGGGGATCCGCTGGATCCGGCCTCGAAGATGGGCGCCATCGTGGATGAGAAGCAAACCGAGGGCATCATGCGCTTTGTCGAAGCAGGCAAGTCTTCGGCCAATCTGGTGGCTGGTGGTGAGCGCGTGACGGTCGGTGGCAAGGGCTGTTTTGTGCAGCCGACGATCTTTGATGATGTCAGCCACGACAACCCGCTGGCGCGGGATGAAATTTTTGGCCCGGTGCTGTCGGTCATTCCGTTTGATAGCGAGGAGGAGGCCGTCGCCATGGCCAATGACTCGATCTACGGGCTGGCGGCTTCGGTCTGGACGGACAACCTCAGCCGCGCCTGCCGGGTGTCGGACAAGCTGCAAGTGGGGACGGTCTCGGTCAACACGGTGGACGCACTTTCGGCGCAGACACCCTTTGGCGGTATGAAACAGTCAGGCTTCGGGCGCGATCTGTCGCTGCACAGCCTGGAAAAATATACCGCGCTGAAAACCACTTGGATCAAATACCGGACTTGATAAGCTTGGGCTGGCACAGGCATAGTCGCAGACATGCCTTTGCGTTTCACCCTGCGTCAGCTTGAGTATTTCGTCGCCGTCGGCGAGGCCGGGTCAATTGCCCTGGCTTCGGAGAAGGTGAACGTGTCCTCGCCTTCGATATCATCGGCGGTGTCGCAGCTGGAAAATGAGTTCGGCCTGCAGCTGTTCGTGCGCAAGCACGCGCAGGGCCTGTCGCTGACTCAGGCCGGCCATCAATTCATGGATCAGGCGCGTGCGGTTCTCTATGAGGCGGGCGCGCTCAGCCGTCTGGCGGACAATATCTCGGGCTTTGTGCAGGGGCCCTTGTCAGTCGGCTGCCTGCTGACTTTCGCCCAACTGATCGTGCCGGGGCTGCGCCGCCAGTTTGAGGCGCTATATCCGGCGGTTACTATCAGCCAATTGGAGCGCGATCAGGCCGGGCTGATTGGGCTGATCCGGCAGGCACGGATCGACGTGGCGCTGACCTATGACCTGAACATCCCGGCGGACCTGACATTCAACGCGCTGGCGGAGCTGCCGCCCTACGCGTTGTTGAGCGAAGATCACCCGCTGGCAGACCGCGAGAGCGTCACTGTCGAAGACCTGGCCGCGCATCCGATGGTGCTGCTGGATCTGCCGCTGAGCGCCGAATACTTTCTTTCCATCTTCGAAGATGCAGGTGCCGCTCCGCAGATTTCCGAGCGCACCCGCGACATGGCGGTAATGCGCGGATTGGTGGCGAACGGCTTTGGCTATTCCATTGCCAATATCCGCCCGGTGACAGACATGGCACCAGACGGGCGCAAGCTGCAGTTCGTGCCAATCGAAGGCAAGCTGCGGCCGATGCGGATGGGCCTGCTGACGGCTGAAGGGGCCGAGAACGTGCTGACCGTCAAAACCTTCATCAGCTACTGCCAGGAACGGATCACAGACGGCACTGTGCCAGGCATCCGTATCGGGGATGGCGGCGGCGCTTAGGCGGCGGCTAAGCAATGCTTCCGTAAGCGCAACTTTCGCCTTTGGCACAGTCCTGTACCCTTTTGGCAGCTCTGCACGAAGGAGATGGAAATTGCGCGATCCCCGCTATGATATTCTGTTCGAGCCGATGAAGATCGGCCCGCTCACCGCCAAGAACCGCTTTTACCAGGTGCCGCACTGCAACGGCGGCGGCTACCGCGACCCCTCTGCCGCGGCAGCCATGCGGGGCATCAAGGCCGAAGGCGGCTGGGGCGTGATCTTCACCGAACAATGCGAGATGCATCACACCTCTGAAATCACCCCCTTCATCGAATTGCGCCTGTGGGAGGACAAGGACATCCCGCAGCTCAGGAAGATGTCGGAGCGGATGAAGACCCATGGCGCTCTGGCCGGCATCCAGCTGGCCTATTCCGGGATCAACGGCCCGAACCTCTATTCCAAGGAGGTGCCGCTGGCGCCCTCTGCACTGCCGATCCGCACCTTCACCAACGACCCGGTGCAGGCCCGCGCGCTGGACAAGCAGGACATCAAGGATCTGCGCCGCTGGTTCGTGAATGCGGCGAAACGGTCGAAAGAGGCAGGCTTTGACCTGATCTGCCTTTACGGCGCGCATGGCTTCGGCATCTTCCAGCATTTCCTGAGCCGGGCGACCAATCAGCGTTCGGATGAATACGGCGGCTCACTGGAGAACCGCGCGCGTTTCAGCCAGGAAGTCATTGCCGATATGCGTGATGCGGTGGGCGATACCATGGCGATCACCCTGCGGGTCAGCTTGGATGAAACCATTGGCAAGCTGGGCTTCTCCAACGCCGAGGTGCGCGACTACATCGAGATGAACAAGGACCTGCCGGACCTCTGGGATTTGGCGCAAGGTACATGGGAAGATTGCTCCGGACCCAGCCGCTTCAAGGAAGAAGCCGCGCAGGAACAACTGGTGCGCGGCATTCATGAACTGACGGACAAGCCCATTGTCGGTGTCGGCCGCTTCACCAGCCCCGATGTGATGGCCAAGATGGTGAAATCCGGCACCCTCGATTTCATCGGCTGCGCGCGCCCCTCGATTGCCGACCCCTTCCTGCCGAAGAAGATCGAGGAAGGCCGGATCGAGGACATCCGCGAATGCATCGGCTGCAACATTTGCATCACCGGCGACATGACCATGTCGATCAGCCGCTGCACCCAGAACCCGACCTTCATGGAGGAATGGCGCAAGGGCTGGCATCCGGAGAAGATGAACACCAAGGGCGACAGTTCCAACGTGCTGATTGTGGGCTCGGGCCCGGCCGGGCTTGAAGCCGCCTGGGCGCTGTGCCGCCGCGGCTATGACGTGGCGGTGGCCGAAGCAAAGGACGTAATCGGCGGTCGCGTGACCCGCGAGCGCACACTGCCGGGCCTCAATGCCTGGGGCCGTGTCGTGGATTACCGCGACTACCAGCTGAGCCAGCGTCCGAATGTGGAGATCTACCGCGAAAGCCCGCTGGATGCGGACAGCATCCTGGAGTTCGGCTTTGAGAACATCTGTATCGCCACCGGCTCCACCTGGCGCCGTGACGGCGTTTCCCGCCAGCATGTGGTGCCGATGCCGATCGCCGAAGGTGCCAAGGTCTATACCCCCGACGACCTGATGGACGGCACCATCCCCGAAGGCCGCGTGGTGGTCTATGACGACGACCACTACTACATGGGCGGCGTTCTGGCCGAACTGCTGGCCTCCAAGGGGGCGCAGGTGACGCTGGTCACGCCCTCAGCCTTTGTCAGCGACTGGACCAACAACACGTTGGAGCAGGTGGCGATCCATCCGCGTCTGGTCGAGGCCGGGGTGGAGATTGTGCTGAACCGCGGGGTGACGGAAATCCACGCGGGCCATGTGGTCAGCAACTGCACCTACACGGACCGCACCTGGAACATCGAGGCGGATGCCGTGGTGATGGTCGCCTCGCGCACCGGCAACGACAGCCTCTATGAGGATCTGCGTGCCCGCGAGCCGGAGTGGGCGGATGCAGGCATCAAGTCGGTCAAGATCATCGGCGACGCCAGCGCGCCGGGGCCGATTGCCTGGGCGACCTACGCGGGCCACCGCTATGCCCGCGAACTGGATGGTGCGGATATCGGCGACGCGCTGCCCTTCCGCCGCGAGATCACCGAGCTGGCCGTGGACTGACGATGACAGCAACGCTGGACATACTGGAGCGGCTGACCGGGTTCGACACGGTCAGCCGCAACTCCAATCTGGAGCTTGCCGCCTATGCGGAGGGCTTCCTGGTTGAGCGCGGTTTCGCAGTGGTGCAGCTGCCGTCGCCGGATGGCTCCAAGACCGGGCTGTATGCCGAGATAGGCCCGGCTGGGCAGGGGGTTCTGCTGTCTGCCCATACCGATGTGGTGCCGGTGGACGGGCAAGATTGGACCCGCGACCCGTTCCGGCTGACCCGGGAGGGAGGCCGCGTCTATGGCCGCGGCACCACCGACATGAAGGGCTATGTCGCCAGTGCGTTGGCGCTGGCGGACCGGGCGGCGAAGGCGGATCTGAAAGAACCGCTGAAGATCGCGCTGTCCTATGACGAGGAAATCGGCTGCGTCGGCATTCAGGAGATGCTGGAGCGTCTGGCACCGCTGATCGGCCAGCCCCGCGCCTGCTTCGTGGGGGAGCCGACGGAGATGGACGTCGCCATCGGCCACAAGGGCAAGGCCGCCCTGCGCGCTGTATGCCATGGCCAAAGCGGCCACTCAGCGCTGGCCCCCAATTTCACCAACGCTTTGCACCTCGCCGTGGATTTCCTGGCGGAGCTGCGGGCGCTGCAGGATGATTTCGCCGCCAAAGGCGCCCGGGATGCGGCCTATGCAGTGCCGTATTCCACCGTGCATGTCGGCAAAATGAGCGGCGGCACCGCGCTCAACATCGTGCCGGACTGCGCTGAGCTGACCTTTGAATACCGCCATCTGGCAGCCGACCGCAGTGCGGACATTCTAGCCCGCATTCAGGCAGCTGCCGAACGGGTCAGTAACAACTATCCGGCTGAGGCGCGTATCGAGGTGGAGCAGTACAACGCCTATCCCGGTCTGGACGTGCCTGCGGACAGCCCTGTCGTCCCCTATGCTCAGAAGCTCGCCCAAAGCAATACCACTACCAAAGTCGCCTTTGGCACCGAGGCCGGGTTCTTTGACCAGCTGGGCGTGCCAACCGTGGTCTGCGGCCCAGGCTCGATGGAGGGGCAGGGGCACAAGCCCGACGAATACCTGGAGCTGAGCCAGCTTGCCGCCTGCGACGCGATGATGGACCGCATCCTGGACGATCTGACTGGTTGAGGAAAACGTCATGGCATTATCCGCCTATCTGCAATCCTTGGCGCGCCGGTCCTATCTGGCAGCTACACGCGGCCTGACAGAATGATCGAGGAACTGGCCTGGTTTGACGCCGTCGGGCTGATCGGATCGGCGATCATTGTTGCGGCCTATTACATGGCTACGCGGGGTTTGCTGCCGGCCGACAAGATCCCGTTCAACGCGGCGAATATCGCCGGCGGATCTCTGGAGATGATCTCACTGATCTACCGCCCTAACCCAGGTGCCATTGTGATTGAGGTGATGTTCCTGCTGATCGCCATACTTGCGATCCTGCGGAACCTGCGGGCCAGAGCTTAGGGTCAGGACCCTAATGCTCCGGCCCGTTCAGCATGGCAGCGGGTAAAAGGATTTCATCAATGCTGTCCCCAGGCAGGCTGCCCTGCTCTTCCAGTACCGCACGAATGCTGCGGCCGGAGGCTAGTGCGTCCTTGGCCATTCTGGCAGCGGCGTCGTAGCCCAGATGCGGAGCCAGAGCGGTGGCCAGCACCTGGCTATTGTCCAGCAGGGCGGCGCAGCGGTCCTCGTTGGCGGTGATCCCCGAAACGCATTTCACGGTCAGCACGTCAACTGCGTTTCTCAGTATACGTATGGATTCTAGCAGGTTATAGGCCACCACCGGTTCCATCGCATTCAACTGCAGCTGGCCTGCTTCGGCTGCCATTGTGATGGTCAGGTCATTACCGATCACCTGGAAGCAGACTTGATTGACAACCTCGGGGATCACCGGATTGACCTTGCCTGGCATGATCGACGATCCCGCCTGCACCGCGGGAAGAGTGATCTCGCCAAAACCCGCACGCGGACCGGAGGACAACAGCCGCAGGTCGTTGCAGATTTTCGAAAGCTTTACCGCCACCCGCTTCAGGATACCCGAGTAGGCAACAAAGGCGCCGAGGTCAGAGGATGCCTCGATCAGATTGCCTGCCTGTTTCAGGTCAAAACCGGACAGAACTGACAGATATTGCAGCGCCAGCGGCGCATAGCCAGGTTCAGCATTCACACCGGTGCCGCCAAGGTTCACTTCGGTCAAGAGCCCGCTGATGTCGCGCAGCCGGTCGATGTCTTCGCCTACCGTGACGGCGAAGGAGGCAAACTCCATTCCCAGAGACATCGGCACCGCGTCCTGCAATTGGGTGCGCCCCACCTTGGCGATGCCGTCAAAAGCCGAAGCACGGTCCTCAAAGGCTTGCTGCAGCCTGTGCAATTCCTCGCACAGCGGCGCGGTGCTGGCGAGAACTGCAAGCCGGATTGCTGTCGGATAGACGTCATTGGTGGACTGGCCATGGTTCACGTCGTCATTGGGGTGCAGATGCGTGTAATCACCGGGCTGACGCCCCATCCAAAGCAGCGCGAGATTAGCTATAACTTCATTTGCGTTCATGTTGGTGGAGGTGCCGGCCCCGCCCTGGATCATGTCGACGCTGAAGTGTTCTTGATGCTGTCCCTGCAGGATCTCCGAACATACCGCAGTAATCGCATCTGCCTTGGCGGCACACAGGCCGCCAGTCTCAGCATTGGCGCGGGCCGCTGCAGATTTCACCATGGCCAGCGCTTGTACCAGAGCCGGAAAGTGCGAAAGCGGCACGCCGGTAATCGGAAAGTTTTGCCGGGCGCGTTCCGTCTGGATGCCGTGCAGGCAGTCTGCCGGCAGATCAATCTGCCCGATGGAGTCCTGTTCAGCTCGTGTCTTGTGCATTGTCTTCTGTCCTGTCCTGTCCTGTCCTGTCCTGTCCTGTCCTGTCGCAGGGAGCGTTTCCCAAGGCCATAGACAGACCCGCAACCACACCAAAGATGCACTTTCCGTTGCAAGGCTTAGGGGCAGGCAAAGCAGAAGAAGCATCTCCTTTTGAGCAAGGTAAGTTCATGCTTTTGCGAGGATTTTGAAGGTTAGGCAAAGACTAACATTTGCTGAGGGAGTCAATTCTTAAAGCAGGCCCCCGACCTTCCTATGCTGGATCAAACGACACGCGGCAGAGGGGAGGCGCAAGTGCCCGGAAACAAGACAGATGCGATTGATGTGCGTAACGCAGTCAAACGCTATGGGGATTTCACCGCTCTCAAGCGGATTTCTCTCACCATCAAGGACAACGAGTTTTTTACCCTGCTGGGCCCCTCCGGCTGCGGCAAGACCACCCTGCTGAGGATGATCGCCGGCTTCGAGGATGTGACCGAGGGTGAGATCCTGCTTTATGGCGACGAAATCGAAAAGCTGCCGCCGCATCAGCGGCCGGTGAACACCGTGTTCCAGAACTATGCGCTGTTCCCGCATATGACGATCCTGGACAACGTGGCCTTTGGCCTGGAGATGCGCGGCAAATCCAAAGCCGACGCCCGCAAACGTGCGGGTGAGATGCTGGAGCTGGTCCAGCTGTCGCAATTCGCTGCACGCAAACCGTCTCAGCTCTCAGGCGGCCAGCAGCAGCGTGTGGCGCTGGCGCGTGCGCTGGCGCCACAACCGAAAGTCCTGCTGCTGGATGAGCCGCTGTCGGCACTCGACCTGAAGCTCAGGAAGGCCATGCAGCTGGAGCTGAAACACCTGCAGCGGGAGACCGGGATCACCTTCATCTTCGTGACCCACGATCAGGAGGAAGCGCTCACCATGTCCGACCGCATCGCGGTGATGTCGGCGGGTGAGCTGCAGCAGCTGGGCACGCCGACCGAGATATATGAACAGCCGCGCAATATGTTCGTGGCAGACTTCATCGGCGAAACCAACCTGTTGGAGGTCTCCGTCGATCAGGTGATGAACGGCCGCGCGACTTGCCACCTGGGCGGCGGTCACGCGCTGACCTGCAATTCGGTGGACGGTATCGGCGCGGGCGCCAAGGTGCATATGTCGGTGCGGCCCGAGCGGCTGTTCATGTCCGACGCGCCGGTGGAGGCCGAGAGCCTCAAGGGCCGGGTGGCCGAGAACATCTTTGTCGGCACCGACATCAGCACGCTGGTCGATCTGGCCGAGGGGCCGCAATTCATCGTGCGCACCTCCAATTCCGACCGCGGCAACAAGCGGATCTTCGAGCCGGGCAGCGAGATTTTCGTCAACATGGAGCTGGGGGCCGGGCGCCTCCTGATGGACTGATGGCAGCAGGCGCAGCAAGCGGCGGCTCAGCCCGCGCAGACACGTATAAGGACGCCCGCGGCTGGCTGCTGCTGCCGTCCTGGGCGGTGCTCGGAATCTTTGTGCTGGGTCCCGTCTGCATGATGCTGATCTATTCCTTCCTGACCAAGGAATTCCGCGGCGGGGTGATCTGGGAGTTCTCCCTGGCGGCCTATGACCAGTTCTTCTTTGACCGCGGGCTGTTCGGGGATGAACCGCCCAGCATCGAATGGACCTATATCACCATCTTCTGGCGCTCGATCTGGCAGGCCGGGGCGGCGACGCTGCTGAGCCTTCTGATCGGATTCCCCACCGCCTATTTCATCGCCACACGGCCCGAAAACGTGCGCCCCGTCTGGGTGTTCCTGATCACCATTCCCTATTGGGTGAACCTGCTGATCCGTACCGTCAGCATGAAGTTCCTGCTGCGCGACCAGGGTCCGCTCAATGACTTCCTGATCGGCACCGGGCTGATCGACAGCCCCATCCACATCGTCAACACAAACTTTGCGGTGCAGCTGGGCCTGTTCTATTCCTATCTGCCGTTCATGGTGCTGCCGGTCTATGCGGCGGTGGAGCGCTACAACTTCTCGCTCAGCGAGGCGGCGGCGGATCTCTATGCCAGCAAATGGACCACCCTGCGCCGGATCGTGCTGCCTGCGGTGAAACCGGGCGTGGTGGCGGGCTGCATCCTGGTGTTTGTGCCCTCGATGGGCTCCTTCCTGGCACCTGATCTGCTGGGCGGTGCCAAGAACTTCATGATCGGGTCGCTGATCGAAGAGCAGTTCAAGGGCAATGCTGGCAACTGGCCGTTCGGCGCTGCCGCGTCGATGATCCTGCTGACCATAGTGCTGATCATCCTGATATTCTCCGCCCGCCAGCAGGCCAAAACAGACAAGACCGGGGGCTGAGCCATGGCGCATGTGAATGAAAATATCAAATCCTACAAGGGTTTCCGCTCCATCACACTCCTGTGCCTGGCGGTCCTTTATGCGCCGCTGGTGATCGTCACCATCTACAGCTTCAACGCCTCCCAATCGATCACCAACTGGGAAGGGATCTCCTTGCGCTGGTACGCCGATGTCTTCACCGGGCCGGAAAGCGAGAAGTTCAAGGTTGCGGCCTTCAACAGTTTCACCATCGCAATCATCGCTGCCACTGCCAGCACAACAATTGCGACCCTGGCGGCGACTGCGATGGTCCGCGGCGGCAACTTCAAGCTGCGCACGGTGTCTTTCGGGCTGATTTCACTGCCTTTGATGGTGCCGGAGATCGTGACAGCGGTTGCCACGCTGATCTTCTTCAACGCGATCGGCTTCACCCGCGGCTACATGACCATTCTGGTCGCCCATATCGCTTTCTGCATTCCCTTTGCCTATCTGCCGATCTCGGCCCGGATGCAGGGGATCGAGGACAGCTTTGAACAGGCGGCGATGGACCTTTATGCGACCAAGCGGCAGGCCTTCACCAAGATCCTGATGCCGCTGATGGCACCGGGCATCGTCTCCGGCTTCCTCTTGGCCTTCATCGTCTCGCTCGACGACTTCATTATCACCAACTTCGTCAAGGGCGCGGGTGTCGAGACCCTGCCAACCGCGATCTTCGGCTCGGTCAAGCAGGGCATCAAACCCAACATCATGGCGATCTCGACCATGCTGCTGAGCGTCTCAATCGTAATGGTCACCATCAGCTACTTCGTCAGCAAATCCGACAATACAAAATGATCCAACTTGGAGGGAAACACATGAAAAACCTGCTGAAAACCAGCGCCGCAGCTCTTGCTCTGAGTGTTGCAGCCAACGCCGCCGCCGCCGAGGGCAAACTGGTCCTCTATCATTGGTTCGAATACATGCCGCAGGAGGTGCTCGACAAGTTCACCGCCGAGACCGGCATCGAGGTGACAATGGACACCTACGATTCCAATGAATCCATGCTGGCGACGCTGAAGGCCGGCGGCATGGGCACCTATGACTTGGCAGTGCCGGGCGACTACATGGTCAGCATCATGGCGGGCGAGGGCCTTTTGGACACCATTGCCGATGGCGAACTGGCAAACAAAGGCAACATCGTGCCGGAATGGGCCGACCCCAGCTTTGACCCGGGCCGCGCTTCCTCGATCCCCTACCAGTGGGGCTCCACCTCCTTTGCGGTGAACCGCGACGCCTACAGCGGCGACATCCAGACCACTGCCATTCTATTTGAGCCCCCGGCAGAGCTGTCGGGCAAGATCAACATGCTGGACAGCCAGGGGGAGGTGATGGCGATGGCCTCGCTGCATCTGGGCATTCCGCAATGCTCCACCGACCGCGAGCAGCTGAAAGCGCTGAATACCATGCTGCAGGACGCCAAGCAGCATTGGGCATCCTTCAACTCGGATACTGCCAAGGAAGTGCTGGTGTCAGGGGATGCGGCTGTCGGGCAGATCTACGATGGTTTTGCCGCCAAGGCGCGTGAGGAAGGCGCCAATGTGGAATACGCCTATCCGACCCAGGGCTATGTTGCCTGGATGGACAATGTGGTGCTGCTGAAGGATGCGCCCAACAGGGATAATGCGCTGAAGTTCATGGACTTCTTGCTGGAACCTGAAAACATCGCAGCAGTCACCAACTACGCGCAATACAATGCCGGGGTGACCGGCGTCGCGGAGCACCTTGATCCGGCACTGGCTGCCCAGCCGGAAAAGAACCCTCATGCTGATGCGGGCGATGGGGTTTTCATCGAGGTCTGCAATCAGGAGACACAGGCTGTCTATGACCAGATTTGGACCAACCTTAAGAAGTAAGAACCTTACCTGATTTCCCCACAGGGCAAGCTGTCCCGGGCATCAATTGCCCGGGCATTTATTTTGGTTGCGAAACTCTGACCGGGGCCGCCAATGACAAAAATTTTTGGCAAGCGTTGCGAGCTTAAATAAACTTACTCAGCGCTGAAAAGGCGAGTGAAACAAGGAATACAGATCAGAGACCCATAGCAGCCATTGGCGCAGACGCAGCGAATAGGGGCGGTTTTTTTGTGCCCAGATACCAAAACCTCATTGAATTTTCTTGGTTAAGACGGACTGGACTTGCCGGAGAACGGCCTGCAGGTGTCGGAAGGCGGATTTACGTTTGTCGCATGCGAGGCTAAGTTGTTGAAATTAAACAACCCAGAACGCGGCCAAGACGTAGTTCTGCTGTCGGACGTCAGTGACTGTGGCGTTCCACGTGACATGACCTAAACGTTTCAATAGGTCATTTTAGGCTGGTGATATGAGAAAACGGCCTCGGATTTCTTCCGGGGCCGTTGGCAAGTCTGACAAGGACAGACGAATGAGATGGCGCTGGGCTGAAGACATTATCAGGCTTTGATGCGAGGGGCGGAAGGACGAAGCCGCTATTGCGGCAATGGCGTTTGTGGCTGGCGTTACGAGCCGACCCTTATGGCGCATATTTTGTGATCTTGCTGACCTGTTCGACGATTGGGGTTTCTCAATCTGATGACAGGAGGTTCCAATGACAGAGGAGAAGAGGAGCCCGCTGCGTGCGCGGATGATAGAAGACATGCGCATTCGTGGAAACCCAATGATGAGCAGCTTTCTGATATATCGTTTAAGCTTCTTGGTGATCCGTTCGAGACGATCTTTGCCTCCACTGGACGTGTTGAGCGGCGTTAGGCCCAGCCAAGCCGCCAAATCGCGTCCGGTCTCGAACTGTTTGTATCGCCGATGGTGACGGCGATATTCTCCAAGGCCGTGCTTTCGAGGCGCTGGGAGAAGCTCTACACACCGTTTTACCTGCTAAGTGGTGGAAAGCCGTCAGCATTGTTTATGAAACTGCTCGCCACCGGCTATCAACTTTGGATGCTATCGAACAAAGTGAACCCAAGCTGTTTGGGGGGCGCTCAACCCAGTAGTAAGATCAATCCAAGCGAACGAATCCTCTCTAAGCTATATTGTGTACTTTGACGGTTTGTCTTAAACAATGGTCATGGACAACCGAAAGTTGCCTTTGATCAACGGCATAGAGCACGCGGGGCAGGCTCTCAAGCAGCACAGGAAGGCAGTGGGCATGACGCAATTGGAACTAGCGCGCCTGTCCAATGTTGCTCAGTCTTCGATATCTGACATCGAGACGGGGACAGTGACACCTAGGTCATGTTGACAAAAGGCGGAACCATAGGCGGATTGACGTGATGTCGATGAAACCCAGAAAACTCTCAGCAGTTTTGTCATAACGGGTTGCGACACGGCGCGCGTTCTTGAGCTTGTTGAAGCACCGTTCGACCATATTGCGCAGCCGGTAAAGCGTATGATCCACTCCAACACGCATCTTGCGGGTCTTTCGCATCGGGATTTGCGGCTGGATAATGCGCTCGTTCATGTTTTCCCGAATGCGATCAGCGTCATATCCACGA
This sequence comes from Leisingera sp. NJS204, assembly GCF_004123675.1. Lineage (NCBI taxonomy): Bacteria > Pseudomonadati > Pseudomonadota > Alphaproteobacteria > Rhodobacterales > Roseobacteraceae > Leisingera > Leisingera sp. NJS204. The sequence goes on from NZ_CP035417.1 coordinate 1,131,165, forward strand.
TCTGCCAGCAGCACTTTCGGCTCGGGCAGGTTGTCAGCCATGACAAGATCAAAGCCAAGGTAATCTGACGTTTGCCCCGGCGTGATCTCGGTTCTCATTGGCAACCCGTGCGCGTTGACGCAGAGGTGGATCTTGGTCGAAAACCCACCTCTTGAGCGGCCAAAACCCTGTTCCGGAGTCCCCCTTTTGCGCCAGCGGCTTGGTGGTGCGCGCGGATCACGGTGCTATCAACCATTTGCAGGGCGTCGGGGACGGCTCTGCTCTGGTTCAGGGCATCCAGGATATCCTCCCAAAGCCCTGCCAGGGTCCAGCGCCTGAACTGGCGGTAAACGCTGGACCATTTGCCGAACTCCTCAGGTAGGTCCCGCCACGGGGACCCGGTTCTGGATATCCAGAAAATCCCATCCAGAACAAGGCGGTGGTTGGCCGGTTTGCGCCCGTTTGCAGCGCGGATAGCGAGGATGAAGTGTTCAAAAAACGCCCATTCCTCATCCGTCATCAGATCTCGTGCCAAGCTGGTCTCCATCGAAGATACCAGCTTGAATCACGCCTGCGGTGCGTTGTGAATCCCTTTTGTCAACACCGCCTAGCCTGATTGAGCAGGACATTCGAACGATAGACATTTCGGAAGTTAAACGGACGTTGGGGGGAGCGCCGCTGCATCTTCTTGCGGGATGCCCGCCCTGCCAAGGTTTTTCCAGTGTACGCAAGCTAAACAAAAAGGCTAGCGTTCGGGATCCGAGAAATCAGTTGGTCGTAGAGTACTTCCGTTTTGTAGAAGAGCTGAAGCCACTTACACTGATGATGGAGAATGTTCCTGGTTTGGCCGACTACTATCTGTTCAAACAGATAGTTAAGAAGCTCAAGGCTATGGGATATTGGATCGACGTCCAGGTAGTAAACGTAAAGAACTACGGTGTGCCACAAAGTCGACGACGACTTGTAATGGTTGGATCTCGGCTGGGGGCGATCTCGGTTGCTGAAGGCTTTGAAGTGGAAACCACAGTACGTGATGCTATCTCTCACCTACCTACTCCGGAAGATTCGACTGATCCCATCCACAAAATTGTTGCCAAGCACAGCGATGCCATTAAGAAGCGTATTTCGCTGACACCGAAAGACGGTGGTAGTCGAAAAGACTTGCCAGCAGAATATACTTTGGACTGCCACAAAGACGAAAAGATCGGTTTCAATGATGTTTACGGCCGGTTGCGATGGGACACGATTTCCACGACTATAACTGGTGGTTGTTTGAACCCTTCAAAAGGAAGATTCCTTCACCCAGAGCAAAACCGGGCTATCACGCCCCGTGAAGCAGCTCTTCTGCAATCCTTCCCAGAGGATTATGTCTTCCCTGCAGATGTACGGAAACAATCTTTGGCACTGATGATAGGCAACGCACTTCCACCAGCGTTTAGCTTTGCGCAGTCTGCAAATATTGCTTCTCACCTAAGTGGGACGGAACAAATTCCGGGCTAAGTCGTGTTGACAAAAGGGATTCACGCCGCTCTCTGATCGTGATTCAAGCTGGTATCTGCGATGGAGACCAGCTTGGCACGAGACCTGATGTCGGACGAGGAGTGGGCGTTCTTTGAGCGGTTCATCTTGTCTGTTCGCGCCCCGAATGGGTGCAAACCCACAAACCACCGGCTTGTTCTTGATGGTGTTTTCTGGATTGCTCGGACAGGGGCACCATGGCGGGACTTGCCCGAAGAATTCGGAAAGTGGTCAAGTGTCTATCGGCAGTTCCGCCGCTGGACGCTCGCAGGTCTCTGGGAACAGATCCTCGAGGCGCTGACCGAAAGCCGGATCGTCCCTGACGCCCTGCAAATGGTCGATAGCACCGTGGTCCGCGCCCATCATCAGGCAGCGGGCGCTAAAGGGGGCCCCCGCGACAGGGTTTTGGCCGTTCAAAGGGTGGCTTCACGACCAAGATCCACCTCCGGGTGAATGCCGCCGGCCTGCCGATGCGAACGGACATCACCCCTGGCCAGACATCAGACTATCTCGGGTTCGATCTTGTCATGGACGACAATCTCCCCGAACCATTCGTGTTACTGGCCGACAAAGGCTATGATGCTGACCGCATTCGCGACGAGATGCGGGAACGGGCCATTCAACCAGTGATCCCCATGCGGAAGTCGCGAAAGAAGCGTGTTGGCGTTGATCGCCCACTGTATCGACTGCGGAACCTGGTGGAGAGATGCTTCAACAAGCTCAAGAATGCCCGCCGCGTCGCGACCCGCTACGACAAAACGGCTGAAAGCTTCCTCGGCTTCGTCGACATCACATCAATCCGCCTCTGGATCCGCCATTTGTCAACATGACCTAATAGTGCTCGAAAATCATTGAGTGCATCTTTTTGCTTATTTGTGAGCGTTTTGGATGATCCATCTCTCCCAACATCAAGGGCTGCTGCCAAGTGATGTTTTATTGTTCCCGATGTGGTCGGCCCGACAGCGATGACCATTGCATCGATCCCCGAAATAAGCTTGCGGTCCCAGCCATGCGAACCCAAATTTGGAGCTGTGTGAGCTGCCCCCTGAATTTCGGACACTGACGTAAGCTATGATTTGTTGTCTGCTGGTCTTCGACGAAGAGGAGATCAGAGATGTCGAAACGGAAGAACCACTCGCCCGAGTTCAAGGCGAAAGCCGCGCTTGAGGCTTTGAAGGGTGAGCGAACTGCGGCTGAGCTTGCCAGCCAATTCGGCGTCCATCCCACGATGATCCACAGCTGGAAACGCGCTCTGCTGGAAGGCGCGTCCGGCGTGTTTGAACACGGCGGAAAGAAGTCCCCAGAGATCGACGAGGAGCAGGTCAAAGAACTGCACGCGAAGATCGGGGAGCTGGCTGTCGCCAACGATTTTTTGTCACGAAAGCTCAAGCCGTGGACCGGCAAGTGAGGCGCAAGATGGTTGAGCCTGCCAATACCAACCTGTCGATTGGCAAACAGTGCAAGCTGCTGTCGATCTCGCGGTCGTCGTTTTACTGCACGCCCAAGGGCGAGACGGCGATGAACCTGATGTTGATGCGCCGGCTCGAGGAACAGTTCCTGGAAACGCCGTTCTTTGGTGTCCGCCAGAAGACTTGGCACCTCCGAAACGACGGGCACCTTGTGAACGAGAAGCGCATCCGACGCTTGATGCGGCTGATGGGCTTGATGCCGATCTATCAGAAACCAAACACCAGCAAAGCAGCGAAAGGGCACAAGACCTATCCCTATCTGTTGCGTGGTCTACGCCTGGAGCGTCCCAATCAGGTGTGGTGTGCCGACATCACGTATCTGCCAATGCGCAGGGGCTTTCTGTATCTGGCGGCGATCATGGATTGGCACACCCGAAAGGTGCTGGCCTGGCGCCTTTCGAACACGCTGGAAGCAGACTTCTGCGTCGAGGCACTGAACGAGGCCATCGCCAGGTTTGGCCCGCCGGAAATCATGAATACGGATCAGGGCAGCCAGTTCACATCTTTTGCCTGGACGAGCAGATTGCGCCGATCCGGCGTGCGGATCTCCCCTCTCGCGCATGCACACATGCGCTGCCGGGCAGCGGATGGATGGCAAGGGGCGCTTCCTCGATAACATCTTCGTCGAGCGGCTCTGGCGGTCGTTGAAATACGAATGCGTCTGCCTGCACGCCTGGGAGACCGGATCAGAGGCGAAGGCGGGCGTTGGGAAATGGATCGATTTCTACAACCGGAAACGCCCACACTCCGCCCTTGGCGGCAAACCCCCAGCCGTGGTCTTTTGGCTGAGAAAAGAAGAAACCCAAACCGATCAGCAGGAGCAGAGAGTAGCTTAACCTACGTCAAAACCTGTCCAAACATTGGGGAGTAGCTCAGTCCGATGGAGCGGTTATCGCCTATTCCGTGCGGCCTACGTATGGCGTGAGCGACGCGTTCTTCTAGGAGATGTGCCGAATCTCGGATCCAGCGCGGAAAGCAGGCTTCGTTGCTGACGTCCGCCTGCTGACGGAAGAGGGCCTGGACCCCGTCGAGCTGTTCGGGACATGCAGGGCATCTAAACTCTGGAGGCACTCAGGGATCGTGCCGGCTGCGGCGCCATGGGCTTCCGGGCGCTGATCCGGCTGATCCGGTCCCGCCATCTTCAGCTCGTCAGCCACGAGCGCATTTCCCCGAAATCCCAGGTCTTCAAAAGGGAGCAGGTCTGATGAAGCTGTCCTACGACTATAACAATGCAGCCGCGCAGGCGGCGTTCAAGCCGGTTGTGAACGTGCTGGACCCATCGGCAAACTCTACCACCTCAATCTCGACGATCGGCGAGCCCTGGAAGTTTTGCGCAACGGTGTGGAGCTGATCCGGATTCGGACAGAGCATCAGGCGGATAAAATCGCCTCCGGAATACGATCAAGCGTGATAACCAATGGGTTTTAACCCTAATGGCGTCCGAACCGGTCATTTCATTGATTGCCAACGCCAGATGTCACTTTTGGATAGTATTTTGTCCCATATGGACGTGGAACCGTTGTCAAACAACACGTAGTTGGCGTGAAGGAACCCAAATTCGGAGCAGCAAAATGACCTATCAGGCGCCGGTTCGCGATATCATGTTCAATATCGAGCATTTGTCTGACTGGCCCGGGGTTGCATCTCTGGCGGCTTATTCCGGGATCGAAACCGGGGATATCCAGGCAGCGCTGGAAGGGTTCGGGCGTTTTTGCTCGGACGTAATTGCTCCGCTTTCGGGCACCGGGGACGACACCGGAGCGCGGTTCGACGGTGAAAATGTCGTGATGCCCGAGCCATACCCGCAGGCATATGCGCAATACGCCGGGATGGGCTGGCAAAGCCTGCCGCACCCGGAGGAGTTTGGCGGGATGGGGCTGCCGCGGGCCGCAGGGGCCGCCGCGACGGAGATATTGAACGCAGCGGATATGAGTTTCGGGCTTTGCCCGCTTTTGACCGACGGGGCGGTAGAGGCGCTGTTGCTTACCGGCTCCGGCGCGCAGAAAAAGCGATACCTCGAGCCGATGATTTCCGGCCGGTGGTCCGGCACCATGAACCTGACAGAACCCCAGGCGGGCAGTGATCTGGGGCGCGTGCGGTGCAAGGCGGAACCCGGTGCGGATGGTGCGTATTCGATCAGCGGAACAAAGATCTTCATCACCTATGGCGCGCACAGCCTGACCGAAAACATCGTTCATCTTGTTTTGGCGAGAACCCCTGATGCCCCGGCCGGCCCAAAGGGGCTGAGCCTGTTCATTGTGCCGAGATTCCTGGTCCAAGAAGACGGATCGCTTGGCCGGCGCAATACCGTCCAATGTGTCAGTATTGAGCATAAATTGGGCGTCAGGGCGAGCCCGACCGCGGTTCTGCAATTTGAAGGCGCCACCGGTTTCCTGGTGGGAGAGGAGAACCGGGGCCTTGAATATATGTTCGTGATGATGCGGGCCGCCCGGTTTTCTGTGGGCGTGCAGGGGGTTGCCGTATCCGAACGCGCGTATCAGCACGCCTTGCGCTATGCGCAGGAGCGGGTGCAGAGCCGCCCGGTTGACGGCAGCTCCAAGGAGGCTGTGCCGATCCTTCAGCACCCGGATGTGCGGCGGTTGCTGCTGCGGATGCGGGCCTTGACCGAAGGCGGGCGGGCTTTGGCGATGGCCACTGCAGGATGGCTGGACCTGGCGCAGCACGCCGAGGCCGAACAGGCCGGCGAGGCGTCGGAGATGGCCGAATTTCTGGTGCCGCTGGTCAAGGGGTGCTGCACGGAACGGTCCGTGGAAGTCACCTCAATGGGTCTGCAGGTTCATGGCGGCATGGGGTTCATCGAAGAAACCGGGGTTGCGCAATTTTACCGGGATGCCAGGATTCTGCCGATCTACGAGGGCACGACGGCGATCCAGGCCAATGATCTGCTGGGCCGCAAAGTGCTGCGGGACGGCGGCAAGACCGCTCGCCGCTTTGCCGGCATGATCCAGTCGGTCGAGGCAGACTTGTGCAAGGGCAGCGCCAAGGCGCAGCTGGTTGCAGACCGGCTGGGGCAGGCGCGAGGCGCGTTTGAGGCCAGCCTTGCCTGGCTTCTGGAGACCGCGCCCAACGACCCCAATGCGGCTTACGCCGGCGGTGTTCCTTTTCTGATGCTGGCAGGCAATCTTGCCTCGGGCTGGCAGCTGGGCAGGTCGGTCCTGGCTGCTGAATCCAAGCTGGAACAGGGCGAAGACACAGCCTACATGACGCAGAAAATTGCCACCGCAGTGTTTTATGCACAGCATATTCTTGTGGAATGCGGAACCGAAAGCGCCCGGATCATCGACGGCAGCAATAGCCTGTTCGATGCCGGTTTCGAAATCTGAACAATGGAAATTCCCGGCCTGGACAGGGGCCGGACAGTAACGAAAAGGTCAGAACAATGTCGCAAGCAGCCAGTTCGCAAACCTATGAAAAGCTCGCCATTGAGCAGCGGGACAATGGTGTCTTTATTGTCTCGCTCAACCGGCCGTCCAAGCGAAATGCGCTGGATGCTGCCACGATTGAGGAACTCATTTGCTTTTTCAGCGGTGCGCATCGCAACGGGGTAAAGGCAGTGGTGCTGGCTGGCGCGGGCGACCATTTCTGTGCTGGCCTTGATCTGGTGGAGCACTGGAAGGAAGACCGCAGCCCGGATGACTTCATGCATGTCTGCCTGCGCTGGCACGAGGCCTTCAACAAGATGGAATACGGCGGGGTGCCGATCATTGCCGCCCTTCAGGGGGCGGTTGTCGGCGGCGGGCTTGAACTGGCCAGCGCGGCCCATGTCCGGGTGATGGATCAGACCACTTATTTTGCGCTTCCTGAAGGCCAGCGCGGTATTTTTACCGGCGGCGGCGCCACCATCCGGGTGTCCGACATGATCGGCAAATACCGGATGATCGACATGATCCTGACGGGCCGGGTGTATCAGGGGCAGGAAGCGGTCGATCTGGGACTGGCGCAATACATCACCGAAGGGTCCAGCTTCGACAAGGCGGTCGAGCTTGCCGATAAGGTCGCGCAAAACCTGCCGCTGACCAACTATGCCATCTGTTCGGCGATCAGCCATTTGAACAACATGTCGGGCATGGATGCGGCCTATGCCGAGGCTGTCGTGGCCGGCGTTGTGAACACCCAGCCCGCAGCGCGCGAACGGCTGGAGGCCTTTGCCAACAAAACCGCCGCGCGGGTGCGGCCCAACAGCTAGGCCGCGTAAACCAGCCGTCAGGCCGTGGCTTTGCACATGGCCTGATGCTGTTGGATAGCGGCCGGTAGCGGCGGGCAGGGGGCTGTTCACACTTGGTGCGGGCGGCACGTGCAAGATTCACTTGGTGCTTCGATCGGCCCGTATCTTGACATAACCGGTTTTGTGGTTATTTTGGCGTCATGACAATATCAAGCCACAACGCCCGCGCCCTTGCTGCCCTTGGCCACGATGCCCGTCTGGCCATCTTCCGCCTGCTGGTCAAAGCAGGCGAGGGTGGGCTGCGGGTTGGCGAAATTGCCGAACATCTGGGTTTGGCGCCCTCCACGCTGGCGCATCATCTGTCGGCATTGGTGGATGCCAGGCTGGTCGTGCAGGATAAGCGCGGGCGTGAGGTTTTCAACCGGGTAGATTACCCCGTCATGCTTGGCGTGGTGAATTTCCTGACATCCGAATGCTGCACAGGTGTGGCCCTGGCCTCCAAGAAGGAGAGCGCATGAAGTGATATGCTTTCTTTTTCGGCCTTAAATAACTATAAATCCGGTGATTTAGAAATGACAAATGCAACAAACGTTCCTCCAAGACCAGGTGTATCCCTCTGGCGGTTCTTCCTAGAGCAGCGGGTCTGGTTCGCCTCTGCCGCAATTCTGCTGCTGCTGGCCATTTTTGATCCGGCGCAATCCGCCGGCAGTGCTGTTTTTGCCGGGGCGGCGCTGGCGCATACGGCACCCTATCTGTTGTTTTCCATTGCCATCGCGGCCTGGGCAGGCGCCACCGGTGCAGACAATCTGGTGGCCAAGGCTTTTACCGGCAAACCGCTTCTGATGATTGCGCTCGGCGCACTGGCGGGCGGGTTGTCACCGTTCTGCTCTTGCGGGGTGATCCCGCTCATCGCCGCGCTTTTGTCGATGGGGGTGCCGCTGTCCGCCGTCATGGCGTTCTGGCTGGCGTCGCCGATCATGGATCCCTCGATGTTCTTTCTGACCGCCGGAGTTTTGGGTGTTGAATTCGCGATGGCCAAAACCGCAGCCGCAGTGGGGCTTGGCCTTTTTGGCGGCCTGGTTGTCCATTTGCTGAACCAGAGCGGCGCCTTGAAGGATGCGTTGCGTGACGGTGTCGGAAACGGCGGCTGCGGCGGAGCAAAACTGCGCGCGCCCAAGCCGGTGGTCTGGACATTCTGGACCGAGCCAGAGCGCCGGGCAAAATTTACCGCAACTGCATGGACCACGACGTTGTTCCTGGCCAAATGGCTGCTGCTGGCCTTTATTCTGGAAAGTCTGATGCTGGCCTGGATCCCGGCGGAAACAGTGACCTCCGCCCTGGGCGGCGAAGGGCTGCTGCCGATCATTACAGCAACGCTGGTTGGTGTCCCGGCTTATCTGAACGGCTATGCGGCGCTGCCGCTGGTCGGCGGGCTGATTGAGCAGGGCATGGCGCCGGGGGCAGGCCTTGCCTTTCTGGTGGCTGGCGGCGTGACCTCGATCCCCGCAGCGATGGCGGTATGGGCGCTGGCCCGTCCGCAGGTTTTTGCGCTGTACCTTGGCCTATCGCTCAGCGGAGCCTTTTCCGCGGGGCTGTTGTTCCAGCTCTGGCACGCGGTCTGATCTTGCCAGCCGGGGATGTGCCAGTGCCCTGGGGCGTCCCGCCAAAACCAGCGCGGGCGGGCGGGGCAGTAACCCAGTGGTTTCGCTCCGCCCAGGCGTGCTGCCTCAGGCCTTCACCCGGCTCATCGACGGGTCGTAGAGCGGGCTGAGCTGCACCTTGCAGGGGACCCTCTCAGCGGCGACTTCCAGCTCGTAGTCGCCGCTCAGAACATATTCTGCATCAACGCCATCTGAGTTGCGGATGTAGCCGTAACCAATGGATTGCCCCACCGTGTAGCCATAGCCGCCCGAGCTGAGCCAGCCGGCGCGCTGGCCATTGCGATAGATGGTTTCGCGGCCAAGGAGCACCACACCGGGATCGGTGGTGAAGCAGGCGAGCATCTTTTTCACACCCTTGGCTTTCTGCGCTTGGGCGGCGGCGCGGCCTTTGAAGGGCATGTCCTGCTTCAGCTTTACCGCCCAGCCAAGCCCGGCTTCGAACGGGGTGTGGTCCGGCCCGATGTCGGCCCCCCATGCGCGGTAGCCTTTTTCCAGGCGCAAGGATTCAATGGCGCGGTAGCCTGCGTTGATAAGCCCGTGCGGATGCCCGGCCCGCATCAGCGCGGTATAGACGGTCTGGGCGTATTCCACCGGCAGGTGCAGCTCCCAGCCCAGTTCGCCCACGTAAGTGACGCGCAGTGCCTGAACCGGGCAGCCCGCAATGCCGATGGTTCGGATAGTGCCGAACTTGAAGCCCTCGTTCGAAACATCGTCGCGGGTGACGGCGGACAGGATATCGCGCGCCTTCGGCCCCATTAGCGACAGCACCGCATTGGAGGAGGTGATGTCGAACAGCTGGCAGTTCAGGCCATCGGGGATGTTACGGCGGATCCAATCGAAATCATGGGTGGCATAGCCGGTGCCGGTGACGATGTAGAACTCGTCCGGCGCCACGCGGCCCACGGTCAGATCGCATTCGATGCCGCCTTTGTCATTCAGCATCTGGGTGTAGATCAGCGATCCCACCGGCTTGTTCACGTTATTGGCGCAGATCCAGTTCATCGCGGCCAGCGCATCCGGGCCTTTCAACGCGAATTTGGCGAATGATGTCTGGTCGAACAGCACCGCGGCTTCGCGGGCGGCCTTGTGCTCGCGCCCCGCCGCCTCGAACCAGTTCTGACGGCCAAAGCTGTAGACATCCTGGGGCGTTTCACCCCTGGCGGTATCGGCAAACCAGTTCGGGCGTTCCCAGCCGAGTTTCTCGCCAAAGCAGGCACCCTGGCGTTTGAGCGTGTCATAAAGCGGCGACTTGCGGCAGGGGCGGCCGGAGTCGTGTTCCTCATGCGGCCAGGCCATGGTGTAATGCTTGCCATAAGCCTCAACCGTGCGGGTGCGGACCCAGTCGGTGTCGAAATGCGGGCGGCCAAAGCGGCGGATATCGGCGGACCACAGGTCAAACGGCGGCGCGCCGTTTTTCACCCATTCAGCCAGCGCCATGCCGGCGCCGCCGCCTGCGGCGATGCCGAAAGCGTTGAAACCCGCGCCGACAAAGAAGTTCTGCAGCTCCGGCGCCTCGCCGATGATGAAGTTGCCGTCCGGGGTAAAGCTTTCGGGTCCGTTGGTCAGGGTCTTGATACCGGCATGCTCCAGCGCCGGGACCCGGCCAAGCGCCTGTTCCATCAGCTGTTCAAAATGGTCGAAATTGCTGTCCAGCAGCGTGTAGTGGAAGCCCCGGGGGATGCCGTCCTGGGCCCAGGGGATCGGGTTCGGCTCATAGCCGCCCATCACCAGCCCGCCGACTTCTTCCTTGTAATAGGTCAGCCGGTCGGGATCGCGCAGGGTGGGCAGGTTGGACGGCACGCCCTCGAACGGCTCTGTCACCATATACTGGTGCTCCATCGGCACCAGCGGCACGTTGACACCAAACCGCTTGGCAAAATTGCGGGTCCATTGGCCGGCACAGCAGATCACCTTTTCACACTCAATCCGGCCATGTTCGGTGATAACGGCGCGGATCTTTCCGTTCTTGATCTCGATATCGATGACCTTGGTGTCCTCAAATATCTTCGCCCCGGCCATCCGCGCGCCCTTGGCCAGCGCCTGGGTGATGTCGGACGGGTTGGCCTGGCCGTCGGTAGGCATAAAGGCGGCACCGATCACGTCGGAGATATCCATCAGAGGCCACAGATCCAGCGCCTCCTTGGGGGTCAGCAGCTCCATCTCCAGACCAAAGGAATGCGCGGTGGTGGCCTGGCGTTTGACTTCGGTCCAGCGTTCTTCGTTGCAGGCCAGCCGCAACCCGCCGTTCATCTTCCAGCCGGTGCCCAGGCCGGTTTCCTGCTCGATCTTGTTATACAAATCGACCGAATAGCCCAGCAGCTGGGTGATATTGGCGTTTGATCGAAGCTGCCCGACCAGCCCGGCGGCGTGGAAGGTGGTGCCCGAGGTCAGCTTTTTCCGCTCCAGCAGAACGGTATCCGTCCAGCCCAGTTTGGCCAGGTGATAGGCTGTCGAGCAGCCGATGATGCCGCCGCCGATGATGACTGCCTTGGCAGTTGAGGGGAGTTCGGTCATGTCAGTCCTCAGGTGTTTTGAAAGTCGTCAAGTGCGGCGCGCAGGCGCGTGAGGTTCCCGGCGGTGTAAGCCGCATAGTCAAAGTCGATTTCGGAAGTGATTTCCGAGACCATGCTCCACATGGTTTCGCGCAGCAGCGAGGCGCATTTCATCGCCCCATAGCGGTGCAGCAGCTCATCCTTCACCGGTGCTTCGAAATAGGTTTCGAGCAGCCATTGCTCCTGCTGCTGCGTCAATCCGTTGTTGGAGGCCAGTCCGCCCAGATCGAACAACGGCGAGTTGAAGCCGGCATAGTCGTAGTCGATCAGCCAGAGCCGCTCTCCGTCATCCAGGAAATTGCCGCACAGCAGGTCGTTATGGCCAAAGACAATGTCAAAGGGGCCGGCGGCCTGTTCCAGACTGTTGCCGATGCCGGCCAGCTCATTGGTCAGCGGTGCATGCGGGCTGTTCTGCTCCTGCAAGGTCGCCGCATAGTCGCGGATCACATGGAAAACCCAGAACACCAATGCCGGGCCTCGCAGGTACCGGGGCACATCGCGGTGGCAGGATTTCACCAGCTCCAGCACCCGCGGCAGCATCGCGGGGTCGCGCACGTCCGCTTCGGTCAGGGTGCGGCTTTCGATGAACTCCAGCACTGTCAGGCCGTCTTGGGTGTGAACAACCGCAGGCGACAGGCCGGCGGCATGGGCTGCACGGCTGGCCGCCAGCTCATTAAAGCGCATCACCTGGTGCAGGGGAATGTCATCACCCGCGCGCACCACGTATTTGCCAGCACTGTCCTGGACCAGGCAATTCACATTGGTGATACCGCCGTCGAGCGGCTTGATGTCTATCCCGCCCTGCCAGATCGGCAGGGCACGGATGCGGTTCAGCAGATCGGATTGGCTCATGCTCAGCTCTCCAGTCCAAAGCGGATGCGGGCGCCGCGGGCACCGGCATTGACCAGCCGGTCGGCGATGATGGCGATAAAGGCGATGGCAAGACCTGCCACCAGGCCGCGGCCGGTGTCGGCCTTGGTCAGCGCAATATACACCTCCTGGCCCAGGTCGCGGGTGCCCACCAGCGCGGTGATCACCAGCATCGACAGCGCCAGCATAATGGTCTGATTGATGCCCAGCAGGATCTCCGGCAGCGCCAAAGGCAGGCGCACCAGGCGCAGCAGCTGCCATTTGGTGCAGCCCGAGACCTGCCCTGCCTCGATCAGCTCGCCGCTGACGCTGCGCACGCCATGAGCCGCATAGCGGACTGCCGGTGCCAGCGCATACAGCACAATGGCAATCAGCGCGGTAAAGTCGCCGACCCGGAACAGCATCACCACCGGGATCAGGTAAACAAAGCTGGGCAGAGTCTGCAGCGTGTCGATCAGCAGGTTGATGGCGATTCCTGCGCGCCGGTTGAGCGCTGCCAGCACTCCCAGCGGCACACCGATCAGTGTTGCCAGGATAACCGAGGCACCGCAGAGATAGACTGTGACCATCGCCTTGGCCCACAGGCCGCTGACCACGATCAGCAGCGACAGCCCGCCGCACAGCAGTGCCAGCCCGACGCCGCCCGCACGCCAGCCGAGCAGCGTCAGCATGGCGATGGCCCAGGGCCAGGGAAGGCCCAGCAGGGTTTTCTTGATCGGCAGCATAAACCAGTGGAGGAAGAATACCTTCACGGCCTCAAACGCGTCGAAGTAATTCACATTCAGGTATTTGACGGCATCGTTCCAGAAGTCGCCGGTGGTGATGGTCTGGCCGGCCGGATAGTCCAGCAGCAACGGCGAGAAGCGGCCAAGAACCCAGGTGACGGCCAGCAGGGACAGCACCAGCACCGTGCGCTTGTGCCGGGTGGCAAAGGTTCCGGGCGGCGTGTGGTGAACCTGGCCCATGCGCTCTGCCAGTGCCTGGCTCAGCCGGTCCACGGCGATAGCCAGCACCACAATGGCAATGCCTGCCTCGAACCCGGCGCCGATGTCGAGCCGGCGCAGCGCGGCCAGCACGTCAAAACCAAGCCCGCCCGCGCCGATCATCGAGGCGATGATCACCATGTTCAGCGACAGCATGATGACCTGATTGACGCCCACCATCAGGCTTTGGCTGGCCGAGGGCACCAGCACCCGCCACATCAGCTGGCGCGAGGTAGTGCCGGCCATGCGGCCGAAGTCGAGGATCTCCGGGTCCACCGCCTTCAGCGCCATGATGGTGATGCGGATCATCGGCGGGGTGGCATAGATGATGGTGGCAACCAGCGCCGAAACCGGGCCAAAGCCGAACATGAACAGGATCGGCACCAGATAGGCGAAGATCGGAATGGTTTGCATCAAGTCCAGCACAGGGGAGAGGATGCGTTCGCCCAGCGGATGGCGGTAAGCCCAAATGCCCGCCAGCAGCCCGCCGGCCGCACCGATCGGAACCGCGATGACCACCGAGGCCAGCGTCACCATGGCACTGTCCCACTGCCCGAATACGGCAAGGTAGGCAAAACAGGCCCCGACCAGCGCCGCCAGCCCCCAGTTGCGGCAGTAATGCCCCAGCGCGACCGCTGCGGCGGTGACGGCAATCCAGCTGATGGCAGGCAGCAGGATCTGCTGATCCGGGCCGGAACCCAATAGAAAGCCATGCGCAAGCAGGCTAAGCATCAGCTCATAGGGTTGTTCGATCAGCCAGGCGAGGGCGCGGGTGGCATCGGTGAAGGACACCGGGCCGATGGCCGCGTCTTCGACCAGCCAGGTCATGCCTGCGGAGATATGGGTTTTGAACGGGATCACCCATCCTGAGGGCCATTTGACCAGCCAGCGCGCATCCAGCGCCTTGGCCAGGTCGCGGCCGAACCAGCCCAGCAGGATCGTGGCCAGTACCAGCCCCCAGGCGGCGGCGGCTTGTGCTGGCAGGCGCGGCTTCATGCTGCGTCCCCTGTTCCAAACAGCACCCGGGCAACGGCCTGGCGGCCGATACTGCCGACGATCCGGCCGCTGCCGTCACTTACGGGGCGCGGCGCGTCCGCTACGATAATCTGCTCGGCCACCTCCGACACCCGCGCAGATTGCAGTACCGGGGTGCCTTCGCCGCCGGTGCCGGGGGTCATGATGCCGCCCACTGTCAGCACCTTGGAGCGCGGGATATGGCGGGTGAATTCAGCGACATAATCTGTGGCCGGGTTCAGCACCAGTTCCTCGGGCGTGGCAATCTGGATGATTTCGCCGTCCTTCATGATGGCGATCCGGTCGGCCAGACGCACCGCTTCCTCAAAGTCGTGGGTGATAAAGACGATGGTCTTGTGCAAGCGGGCTTGAAGGCGCAGGAATTCGTCCTGCATCTCGCGGCGGATCAGCGGATCCAGCGCTGAGAACGGTTCGTCGAGAAACCACAGATCAGGCTCTGTCACCAGCGAGCGGGCAATGCCGACGCGCTGCTGCTGGCCGCCGGACAGCTCGCGCGGGTAGTAATCCTCGCGGCCCTTGAGACCGACCAGCTCCACCACCTCGCGGGCCTTGGCCTCCGCCTCGGCTTTGGGGACGGCCTGAACCGTCAGCGGGAACATCGCATTCTGCAATACGGTCAGATGCGGCAGCAGGGCAAAGTGCTGGAACACCATGCCCATCTTATGGCGGCGGATTTCGATCAATTCGCGCGCGCTGGCGGTCAGCAGATCCACGCCGTCAAACAGCACCTGGCCGCCGGTCGGCTCGATCAGCCGCGACAGGCAGCGCACCAGAGTGGACTTGCCGGACCCGGACAGCCCCATGATGATAAATATCTCGCCTTCGGCAATGTCGATGCGGGCATCGCGAACAGCGCCGATAATACCCGCCTTGCGGATCTCTGCGCCGCTGGGGGACGGGTTGCCGTTCAAAAACGCCTCGGCATTGGCGCCGTAAAGCTTCCAGACATTTCGGCAGGAGAGTTTGGTCTTGGGGGGCATCAATGCGGTTCCTGAACCGGTCCGCGGAATGCGGCCGGGCTGATTGACGGGACAGGGGAAAAGGCCGGGGCCGCCTGAAAGCGTGCAGCAGCCCCGGGGAGTGAGATCAGTTGCCGACCCAGCCGGACCAGCGGTCCTTGTTTGCGGCCATCCAATCCGACACCACTGTATCGATATCAACACCGTCCAGATCAGCCTTGCCGACCATGGCGCTCATCTCTTCGTTGGTAATCTGGTAGGACTGCACGATCTCATAGGCGCCCGGCCATTTCTCCGGCAGCCCGGCCCAGGCGGCTTTCCAGATCGGGCCGCGCGGCTTGCCGCAGTCATAGGCCAGATCCGGGTTCACCCCCGCCGCAGGATCGGCGTAGCATTCCGCGGAATAGGGCGGGAATTCCACGAATTCGCCGTCGTATTTGGCCGGAGCCCAATGCGGCACATATACCCACAGGACAATCGGGTCCTGGCGCTGATAGGCGGATTCCAGTTCGGCAAACAGCGCCGCATCGGTGCCCGCGTGGACCACTTCAAATTCCAGCTCCAGCGCCTCGACGCGTTCTTCGTCAAAACCGCCCCAGGTGACCGGGCCGCCGACATAGCGCCCGTAGGGAGAGGTTTCCGCCGTTGCGAATTCCTCGGCGCAGTCCTTCAGCGCCTGCCAGTCGGGCAGGCCGGGACAGCGGTCTTTCATATAGGCGGGGTACCACCATTCCTCGATCGCCATCAGCCCGGTTTCGCCGGCATTGACCACTTTGCCCGAGGCGGTTGCGTCGTCCAGCGCCTCGCGCCCGGTGGTTTCCCAGATTTCCATCGCCAGATGCAGATCGCCGGTCTTCAGCCCGGCAAACTGCGCGATATAGTCTGCCTGGACATATTCGACGTTATACCCTGCTTCCTGCAGGATGCTGCCCATGATCTTGGTGTTGATCAACTGGCCGGACCAGTCGTGCAGGGTCAGTTTGATGGGGTCGGAGGACTCGGCGGCCCAGGCGGATGAAGCGGAAACGGCGGCTGTCAGCGCCACGGCTCCCAAAGCGTTGAAGTTTCTCAGCATAAGGACTTCCCTGATATGTGGCATTTTGTGCGATTCTTGGCGTCGCCTGCTGTGATGGTGCGGCGGTTGTGTCTGTCAGTCAATAAAAAACCACAATAAGCCACATTAACCTCAAAAATTGAGCGATTTGAGGCTGTCAACGCCGCATCAACGGCTCATGTGTTGTTTTTTGTGGCTTTCTGACGTAGCAACGCAACAGGAGGCCCAATGACCAAAAGCCGCAAGACCACCAATCAGCGTGAAGAGGAAATCCTGCGGGCGCTGCAGCAGGCGGGGGGGTCCTGCCGGGTCAGCTATCTGGCCGGCAGGCTGGGCGTGTCGAATGAAACCATCCGGCGAAACATCCGCACGCTGGAGGATGCCCAAGCGGTCCGCAAGGTGCACGGCGGGGTGCATCTGATTGAGGATGTGAACGAGCTGCCGCTGCAAAACCGGATGGATACCCACGCCTCAGAAAAGCAGCGTCTGGCCATCGAGGTGGCCAAGACCATCAGCGACGGGGATTCGGTCTTTTTGGACGTCGGTTCCACCACCGCTTATGTGGCGCAGGAGCTGCGGCAGCGGTCAAACCTCTTTGTGGTGACCAATTCCGTGCTGGTGGCCCATGCGCTTGCCTCGCGCAATAACAACCGGGTGTTTCTGGCGGGCGGCGAGCTGCGCCCGCATGACGGCGGTGCCTTCGGGGCCGAGGCGCTGGATCTGGTGCGGCGGCTGAACGTGCAGTTTGCCATCTTTTCGGCCGGGGCGATCAATGCCGAACAGGGCTTCATGCTGCATGATCTCGAAGAGGCAAATCTGGCCCGTGTCGCGGCGGCCAATGCGCAGGTCCGGATTGTTGTGGCCGATCATGACAAGTTCAACAAGCGCGCGCCGGTGTCGGTCGGCAAGGATACCAAATTCGAAGTCTTCTATACGGACGCGCAGCCGCCGCAGGCCGTCAAGGACATGCTCAAGGCGATGGATACCGATCTGATCGTGGTCGAGTAACGGGGCTGCGGTATGGTTCAGGACAGTTTGCAGCCACGATGTTGCAGCTGCGGCCGATGGGTGCCCCATCCCTGGAGCAGCTTGTGCTGGAAATTTCCATCTGGCCGTGGCTTGGGAAACCGTCCTCCATAGGCTGCCTGCTGTGCCCGGTTCGCAGAATTTCTGCTGCAAAGTAACTTTTTCTTGCCGCAGCGAAAGGGATGGGCTACCCGCGCTTTACCGGTCCCGAAAGGGCTAAGAGGGAATCCGCGGTGCCTGCCGGCGCCAAACGGAACTGCCCCCGCAACTGTAGGCGGCGAGAGCTGTGCCATGACGTCACTGGGCCAAAACGGTCCGGGAAGACGGCGCAGTCATTGACCCGCCAGTCAGGAGACCTGCCGGTGAAAACCGAAAGACACCGGGCGGGGTTGTCCGGGGAGGTTGCCGGTAAGATGCGCCGCCGTTTTCCGGTGCCGCAAGCGGGGGGCAGACCCTCAGCCTTACCGGTCAATGCCCTTTCACCCGTTCTCCGGTCATTGACACATGGAGATCGAATATCATGTTTTTGCGTTCCGGCCTGATCGGCCTTTCCTTCATCGCTGCCGCACAGGCTGCGGCGGCCAGCGAAACCTTTCCGCTGACCATTGAAAACTGCGGCCAGTCGGTCACATTCAAGGCGCCGGCAGCGTCTTCGGTGACGGTTGGCCAGGCGGCGACCGAAGTGCTTTACGCGCTGGGGCTGGGCGATAAGGTGCTGGGCACCTCAGTCTGGTTCAACGACGTGCTGCCCGAATACGCGGACCTGAATGCCAAGATCGACCGTCTGGCCGACAACGATCCGAGCTTTGAAAGCGTCGTGGCCAAACGCCCCGGCCTGGTGGCGGCGCAGTACGAATGGCACGTCGGCCCCGAAGGTGTTGTTGCCAAGCGCGAGCAGTTTCATGATCTGGGCATCCCGACCTATGTGATGCCCGCCGATTGCGTCGGCAAGGACAACACCACCGGCGGCGACGGCACCCGCACGCAGATGTTCACCACCGGCAGCTTGTATCAGGGGATCGAGGAACTGGCGGCGATCTTTGGCGAAGCCGATAAGGGCGCCGAGCTGGTCGCCGAATATAAGGCCCGCGAGGCGGCAGCTGTTGCCAAGGCGCAGAAGGTCGCACTGGAAGATGCTTCCGCTGTGTTCTGGTTCTCTTCGCCGGAAATGGAAAGCGATCCGTTTGTGGCAGGCGAGAAGGGCGCGCCGGGCTACATGATGCAGCAGCTGGGGCTGCGCAACGTCATTGAGACCGACGAGGAATGGCCGACGGTCGGCTGGGAGACCATCGCCAAGGCCAATCCGACGGTGATTGTGATTGCCCGCATGGACCGCCGCCGCTTTGCCGCGGATGACTTCGAGAAAAAGCTGGACTTCCTGCGCAATGATCCGGTGGCGAGCCAGATGGATGCAGTCAAGAACAACCGCATCGTTGTGATGGACGCCCAGGCGATGGATGCCACCATCCGTGCCATTCCGGCGCTGGAGGATCTGGCTGCTGAACTCAGCGTGATCGGCACCAGCCAGTGAGTGCAGCCGCTGCAATCACATGGCAGGGCGTCAAGGGCGCGTGCCTGGCCTTGCCGGTGCTGGTTGCAGCGGTTCTGGCAGGCGCAATGATCGGGGAAACCGCGCTTGCGCCCGACCTTGTCCTGTCTGTTCTGGCCAATAAGCTGGCCGGGGCAGGGCTGCCGGTTGATCCGATAGATCAAGGCATTGTCTGGAGTTACCGGCTGCCGCGCGCGCTGGTGGCGGGGGCCTGCGGGGCGGCGCTGGCGGTGGCGGGCGTGGTGCTGCAGGCCCTGCTGCGCAACGCGCTGGCGGATCCCTATATCCTGGGCATTTCCGCCGGCGCCTCGACCGGGGCGGTTGCGGTGACCATTGCAGGGCTTGGCGGCGGTGCGCTGTCGTTGTCCTTTGGCGCTTTTAACGGCGCGCTGCTGGCCTTTGGCTTTGTTGCTGTTCTGGCCCGGGCCGCCGGAGCAGGCGGCAGCCGCGCTGCGGCAGCGCAGATCGTGCTGGCGGGCATTGCAGGCTCGCAGCTGTTCAACGCGCTGACTGCTTTTATCATCGCAAAATCCGCCAACGCCGATCAGGCTCGCGGCATCATGTTCTGGCTGATGGGCAATATGGGCGGGGTGCGCTGGCCGGATGTGTGGCTGGCAGTGCCGCTGGCGCTGGCGGGCTGGGTCGTCTGCCGGTTCCATGCGCGGGCGCTGGATGCCTTTACCTTTGGCACCGATTCAGCGGCCTCGCTGGGTGTTCCGGTGCGGCGGGTGCAAGTTATCCTGATCTTTGCTACCGCGCTGACCACAGCGGTGATGGTGTCCATCGTTGGCTCCATCGGCTTTGTCGGCCTGGTGATCCCTCATGCGGCACGGTTCCTGGTCGGTCCAGGGCATCGCAGGCTGATGCCGGCCGCGGCGCTGACCGGCGCGGTGTTCCTGATTGGCGCCGACATCGTGTCCCGGATCATAATCCCTGGCCAGGTGCTGCCAATTGGCGTTGTCACCGCCCTGATCGGGGCGCCGTCCTTTGCGGTGATCCTGGTACGCGGGAACAGGGCTGCGCGATGAAGATCGAAGCCCGCAGCCTGTCTTACTCCATCCGCGGCAAGCTGCTGCTGTCTGATGTCTCATTGATGGTTCAGCCGGGAGAGACCCTGGCGCTGGTCGGTCCGAACGGGTCCGGGAAGTCCACGCTGATGCGCCTGCTGGCGGGGTTGGCACGCCCGTCGCATGGCGAGGTTCTGCTGGCGGACAGACCCTTGGCGCAGCTGACGCGCAGAGAGGTCGCCCAGCGGACCGCGATTGTTGAGCAGCAGTCTGATACCGCCGAGCGCATCACCGCACGGTCGGTGGTGGAACTGGGGCGGACGCCCTGGCTGTCAGCGTTGAGACCCTGGAGCAGCGAAGACAGCCTGCATGTGGAAAACGCGCTGAAGACGGTGGAAATGGAGGGGTTTTCCAGCCGCGAATGGGCCACATTGTCCGGCGGTGAACGGCAGCGGCTGCACATCGCCCGCGCACTTGCGCAGCGGCCCGGACTGCTGCTGCTGGACGAGCCGACAAACCACTTGGATATTCATCACCAGCTGTCGATCCTGAATTGCATCCGGAACCTGAAAGTGACCACCGTCGTGGCACTGCACGATCTGAATCAGGCGCTGATGTGCGACCGGGTGGCGGTGCTGTCGGGCGGACGCCTGGTGGCGCTGGGCACACCGCAGATAGCATTGAACCCGGATACAGTATCGGAAATTTTCGGGATCAAGGCCCGCTGGATCCGTGACGCGGACGGGGCAGGACCGTTCCTGTCCTTTCATCTGGCGTGAGCGGCTGCGATGCTGCACTCCCGCCCGTTGCCGGGTCTCCTGACGAAGACCCCGCGCCCGTTGGGTCCGGCGCCGCGCTGCCGCGCGGCGGACCGGTCAGCACTGCTGACCGGATGTTTCGCGCGCGAAACATTGAGGCAGAATAACTGACCTTCTCATAATTTTGCGGGCGAGGGTTCCTGGGGCGTTCAGCTATTGGTGATCTCCCCAAGGATTTTGTTGCGCTGGATCTTCCCTGACGGCCCTTTGGGCAGGTCCGGCAGGATGTGGATTTCGTCCGGCGATTTGAACCGGCCCAGTACGGACTGGCAGATTTCGATCAGCTCCAGCGGTGTCAGGGAGGAGCCGTCGCGGATTTTAACGGCGGCCTCGACCGTTTCACCGTAGCTTTTGCAGGGGCGGGCAAAAGCGGCGGCCTCGATCACGTCGGGGTGTGAATAAAGCGCCTCGTCAATCTCGCGCGGGGCGATGTTTTCGCCGCCTTTGATGATCAGCTCTTTCAGGCGGCCGGTGACAAAGACATAGCCGTCTTCGTCGATGCGGCCCAGATCTCCGGTCCGCAGCCAGCCGTCCGGGGTGAATGTGTCCGCCGTGGCCTCCGGGTTGTTCAGGTATTCCAGCATCACGTTGGGGCCGCGTACGGCCAGTTCACCCTCGGTGCCATCGGTTACCGGCTGCTGGTTTGCATCCAGGATGGCGATGCCGTTGCCATAGCCGACACCGGGGGAGCCGATCTTGCGGGTGCCCGGAGGCAGCGGATTGGACAGGATCTGCGCGGCGGTTTCCGTCAGGCCCATGGTTTCGATGATGGGAATGCCGAACCGGTCTTCAAACGCACGCTGCACGTCCGGAGCCAGCGCCGAGGACGCGGAACGGCCAAAGCGCAGGCGTGCCCTGGTGCTGTCAACGGGATCAAGCTCTGAGTGCAGCAGATGCGATATGATGGTCGGCACCACCGAAAACCACGTGGCCTTGGACCAGCCCGCATGCGCCCAGAAGCGGCTGGCGGAGAAACGCTCGCACATGGCCAGCGAGCCGCCGGAAATCAGCGTGCCCATCACCGTCACGCACAACCCGTTGATGTGGTAGACCGGCAGCACGCACAGACCGCGGTCCTGCGGTGTCAGCTCATGCGCGATGGCTGTGGTCCAGCCGCCGGCCAGCAGGCTGGCGTGGCTGTGCACCACCCCCTTGGGCTGCCCGGTGGTGCCGGAGGTATACATCAGCAAAGCGTGATCACCGGCAGAGAGCGGGTGCAGCTCTGCCGGTGAACCGCCAGCTACTGCCTGCCTGTCCAATGGGGAGAGGATGGACAGGTCGGCAGCCTGCGCGAACAGCCCGGTCTGGCTGTCATGCACAAACGCAAAGCGGGCGCCGCTGTGCTGCAGCGCGTAGGCGACGGCACTGTTGCCCGCGACCAGATTGATCATGGTGGCGCGGAAGCCGCCGTAGAGCACACCGAACAGGCATTCGAGCGCCTCGCGCCCGTTTGGCTGCAGGATCGTGATGCTCTCGCCCTTGGCGATGCCCATCGCGGTCAGCGAACGGGCGATGGCCTCAGCCGTGCTGTGCAGTTCTTGCCAGCTGAGATCCGGCGCGCCATCGGGGAAGACAAAACCGGTGCCGCCGTCCTGGGCGCGTTTGTTCAGCCAGTCGCGAATGGTTCCTTTGGGCGGTTCCATCATTGTCCCGCCTCCGCCCAATAGCTGGCAAAGATGTCGTCCAATGGCGGTTCGCGAGGTGCGGTTTCGCGCACGATCTTGGTGGTTTGCACGAAATGCCGCCAATGGAGGTTGGTGTCGATCGAATTGCCGCCCCAGCTGCCGCATCCCATCGACAGCGAAAACGGCATCCCATTGGTGAAGGCGCCGCCGGTGGCAAACGTATGGGCCTGATTGACGATCACCCGGCAGGCCGGCATTTCGCGGCCCAGCTCAACGGCACGTTCGTCCTTGGCAGTGTGGATGCCGATGGAATGGCCGCCGCCCTGATGATCCAGAATGCGGGCGGCGATGGCTTTGGCATCCGCGAAATCCTTGGCACGGTAGACCGCCAGAATGCGGCTCAGCTTTTCGCCGGACAGCGGGTGATCCGGGCCGATGCCCTTGGTTTCCACCGCCAGGAATTTTGTGCCTGCGGGGACTTTTCCGCCCATGTCCAGCGCAGCCAGCATTTTGTCCGCGTCCTGTGCAATGACGTCGCGGTTCAAGTGGCCGTCCGGCCAGAGCCTGGCGATGATGCCGTCTGCGTCAGCCTCGGGGATCAGCGCGCCGCCTTCCTGGGCCAATGCGGCGATAAATTGGTTATAAATGGCGTCCACTACCACAACCGAGTTCTCTGAGGAGCAGGAGGTGGCGTTGTCGAACGTCTTGGAGGCAGTGATCTTTGCTGCGGCGCCGGACAGATCGGCGGTCTCGTCCACGATCACGGGTACATTGCCTGCCCCCACGGCCACAGCAGGGGTGCCGCAGGATTGGGCGCGGTGGACGTTGTTCTGGCTGCCGGTGCAGATCACCCGGTCGGCGGTCTCCATCAGAGTCTGGGTCTTGGCCTTGGAGCCGGGCGCGGGGATCATCTGCACCAGATCCGGGTCAAGCCCGAGCTTGGCGAATTCGGCGTGGATATAGGAGAGCAGCAATTCGCAGGACGCGACACCCTTGGGCGAGGGGGCCACAACAATGGCATTGCCGCCTTTCAGCGCGTTGATGATGTTGTTGGCAGGCGTCGCCGCCGGGTTGGTTGAGGGGACAACGGCGCCGATCACGCCGATGGGGCGCATTATCTCGGTAATGCCGGTCGCGGGATCGTCGCTGATGATGCCCTGGGTCTGAACGTTTGCAATGTCGCGCAACAGTCCCAGCGTCTTGCGGTGGTTCTTGATGATCTTGTCCGGCACGTTGCCCAGGCCGGTGGAGTCAACGGCAAGCTTGGCCAGGGACCGGTTGCGGGCAGGTTCCATGATGGCCCAGCCTGCCGCCAAGACTGCCTTGTCATACAGCGCCTGGCTGCCGCGGGTCTCGAATGCCTGCTGGGCGGTGCGCGCGCGCGCCACGATCTGTTCCACCTCGGCGATGCCAGAGGCGAGTGCGTCCTGAGCGGTCATGTCTTTCCTCGATTGATTGTCCGGGGCAGGGGCGCTGCCCCGGAGGGTTTCGGCCAGTGGGCGCGGGGTCAGAGCCCGGCCAGAAGTTCCTTGAGCGTCTGTTCGCGGGCGGCCCACATTGCTTTGACCTCGTCACGGCTCATGATGTGCATGGGCGAACCGCCGGCCTGCATCTTCTTGGCCACGCGGGGGTTTGCGAACATCTCGGGCACGGTGGCGGCGAGTTGGTCGATCACCTCTTGCGGGGTGCCTTTGGGCACCATCACGCCGCGGAAATTGACCGAGGAATTGTCGACGTCCAGTCCCTGCTCCTGCATTGTGGGCACGTCGGGCAGGAACTCCGAACGCTGCAGGTCCGCCACGCCCAGAATTCTGACGTTGCCGGCCTCCTGCGCGCGGAAGGCGTCGGACAGGTTATTGATGCCGCCCATAACCTCGCCGGCGATCACCGCCTTCATCGCAGCGGCGCCGCCGCCCTTGGTCGGGATATAGGCCATCTTGACGCCAGCGGCCTTTTCGATCTGCAGCGCGGCAATATGGTGGCCAACAAACAGCCCGGCGCCGGAGAAGGTCAGCTTGCCCGGGTTCTCCGTGGCATGGGCAACCACATCCGCCATTGAGGTGAAAGGACTGTCCGCGGCGACAACAAACACCGCCGGGTCGGCGCCCCAGTTGGCGATGGGTTCAAAGCTGTCAGAGGAATACTGCACGCCGCCCTTGATCGACTGGGCGATGAAGTGAGGCACGTTGTAGGCCGCCAGTGTGTAGCCATCCGGATCGGCCTGGGTGGCGAACCAGTTCCAGCCGACACGGCCGCCGGCGCCGGGCTTGTTGATGATGGCGATGGGCATCCCCAATGCATCCTCGTTGCCCGCGGTCATGGTCACGATCCGGGCCTGGAAATCAGTGGCACCGCCCGCGCCGTAAGAGACCATCATCATGATCGGGCGTTCCGGGTAATCCTCGGCCAGGGCAGCGCCGCCCAGGCCCATCAGCGCCATGGCTGCGCCTGCAATCAGTTTCTTCATTTTCTTCTCCTCCCTAATGATTTCGCTATTGTTTCCGGGCCGCGTTAAAACGGTCAGAACAGAATTTCACGTGGTGTGTAGACGCTCAGCAGCAGCGCAAAGAGCCCGTACATCACTGCAACAAAGCAGGCGGTGACCACTGCGCGCTTGATCCAGGTTTTACCTTCGGAATGCGGCGCGGGGTCATAAAGCGACAGCAGAATGAAAAAGCCGATGGTGGTGGCGGTATAGAACCCCAGCGTCTTGGCAGCCCAGAAGACATAGATCAGCATCACCACCAGCCCCGGAACCATGTTCAGGAACATCGTGCGGGACACGCCCGAGCCGACCTTGCTGAGGCCGAGGACGGCTTTGCCAAAGGTCCAGCCGGCCAGCACCACAAACACCGAGGCGATCAGGCGCGGGAACAGGAAGGCTTCGGCGGGGGCCTGGGTGTAGCTGATCCAGGCAACCCAGATGCCCACAGCAAAGACCAGACCGGAGCCGAAAATGTGCTGAGAGCGGTTCATGCCTGCGCCTCCTCTTTGGTGGTGTAGCGGCGGCTGCGCAATTCCATCCAGGCCGAGTAGGCGACGGAGGCAACAACCACGGCGATCAGGAAAAGGTTCAGCCCGCCGGACAGGAAGTAGCTGGCCCGGCCGACTGTGGCATCGGCGATCATGCCGCCCTGGATGAAGTTGGATTCCGCGATCGGACCCAGGATCAGACCCAGCACCAGCGGTGCGGCGGAGAAGCCGAAGCGTTCCAGGAAATACATGCCGATGCCAAGGCAGGCCATCACATAGACGTCGCCCATCGAACTTTGCACGGAATAGGCACCGAACACCGACAGCGCCAGCACGATGGCGGCCATCACCGATTGCGGCACCTGGGCGACGCGGGCAGCAAGCCCCGCCACGTAAAGGCCGAAGAGGCACATCAGAACCTGGCCCACCAGCATCGAGTTGATGAAGGTCCAGGCCACATCGGGGTGATTGTCGAACAGATCGGACCCCGGAAAGATCCCGTGGATCAGCAGCCCGCCCAGCAGCACCGCGGCGGTGGGGCTGCCTGGGATCGACAGGGTCAGCAGCGGCACCAGCGACGGGCCGACCATGGCGTTATTGGCAGCTTCCGCGGCGATCACGCCCTCGCTGTGACCCTTGCCGAATTTCTCCTTCTCAGAGGAGAACTTCTTGGTCTGGTCATAGGCCACCAGCCCGGCGATCTGGCCGCCCACACCGGGGATCAGGCCAATGATCGAACCGGTGATGGTGCCGATGCCCAAGGCCAGGGGACGGCGGATCAGCTCCTTGGTGGCGTCCAGAACCGAGTGTTTTTGCACCTCGATCACCTCGGCACCTGATGTGCGGCGGCCCTTGGCGAACATGGTCAGCACCTGCGGGATGGCAAACAGGCCGATGAGGGCCGCGATGATATTGATGCCGCCGCCAAGCGACGGGTGGAAGATAAAGCGCTGGGCACCCATGATATCGTCAAAGCCGATGGTTGCCAGCCACAGCCCGATGCAGCCCGACAGCAACCCCTTGACCACCGAGGCGGAATCGAGCGAACCGATCACCGTGACGCCCAGGATCGCCAGCCAGAACAGATGCGAGGGGCCGAATGCCAGCGCCCATTCGGCCAGCAGCGGTGTCAGGAAGATCAGCAGCAGCACGCCGAAGATGCCGCCCACGGCAGAGGCGAGGAAGGACAGTTGCAGCGCCTTGGCGCCCTGGCCCTGCTTGGCCATCTGATGGCCGTCCAGAGTGGTGGCGATATTGGCCGGCGCGCCGGGGATCTTCAGCAGGATGGCGCTGACGGCGCCGCCTGCAACAGTGGAGGTATAGGCCGCCCCCAGAAGGATCAGACCCTGCACAGCCTCCAGATGGAAGGTGAACGGGATCAGCAGCGCCACTGCCATAGTGGGGGAAAGCCCCGGGGTTGCCCCCAGGATCAGCCCGCCAATCGTGCCGCCCAGAAGCAACAGAAAGGACAGCGGCGAGAAGACGTCTCCGAAGTAAAATATGAAGTCCATTCAGGGCCTCCCAACCCGGCTGATCCCGTTTTCACGTTTCTTGACAATTCAGGTTAGGCCATGAAAATAGTATTGCAAACGTTTTCATAAACTGTCTCGCGGGAGGGGAAGTTTTGGCTTTAAAACAAAAGGGTAACGTCGATATCGTCGCGGTGGCCAAGGCTGCCAAAGTGTCTCCCTCCACGGTGTCGCGTACCTTTAATCACCCGGATCTGGTCAGCCCGGCGACTCGCAAAAAGATCAGCCGCGCAGTGCAGAAGCTTGGTTACATCCGCAACCGCGCGGCGCAGACGATGCACGGTAAGCGTTCAGCTACTATCGGTCTGGTTGTGCCAACAATCAACCATGCGATTTTTGCCGAGGTGATCCAGGCGTTTTCGGATGCCATCGGCAAAGAGGGGTTCAGCCTGCTGCTGGCCTCGCATGGGTATGATCTGGAGCGCGAGTACGCGATGGTGCGCAAGTTTCTGGAACACCGGGTCGACGGGGTGGCGCTGATCGGGCTGGAGCATTCGCAGGCCACCGCCCGGCTGATCGCGCAGCAGGAAACCCCGGCGATGGCGATCTGGAACTATGCCGAGGATGCGGAACTGCCTTGTGTCGGGGCCGACAACCGGCAGGCAGGCAGGATGGCAGCGGCGCATCTGCTGGAGCTTGGGCACCGCGATATCGGCCTGATCTTTCCTGACACCCGCGGCAATGACCGGGCGCGGCACCGGCTGTCGGCGGTGCTGGAAACCCTTGAAGCTGCAGGCATCACCGTGCCGCAGGACAGAAAATCCGAGGCGCCTTACAGTGTTGCGCAGGCCAAGCAGGCGGCCTTGGAGCTGCTTGCCGGCCCGTCCCGTCCGACGGCGCTGTTGTGCGGCAATGACGTGATAGCCCAGGGCGCGCTGTACGGGGCGCAAAAATGCGGGCTGAAGGTGCCAGAGGAGCTGTCGGTGATGGGGATCGGCGACTTCAAAGGCTCGGCTGATATTGAACCCGGCCTGTCAACGGTCCGGATCCCGGCTGAAACCATAGGAACGCTCGCAGGTGCGCAGTTCACCCGTTTTATCACATCCGATGCGCCGGAACCTTTCAGGCTGTGCTGTGAACTGGAGCAGATCATCCGGGGGACAACCGGGCCGGCCTAAGCAATTGCGCTAGCCGGGAAGATCGCAGGACAGGTCGCAGGATTGGATGAATGCGCTGCATTCCGCGGTAAGCGAGGCAAAGCGGGAGCGGTCGCGCTGGTACAGATAAACCTCGCGCCTGTCCGGCAGATCGGCAATCGGGCGGAAAGCCGTGGTTTCCGGCATGAAGCGGGCCACGGTTTGCGGCAGAACCGTGACCCATTTTCCTGTGCGCACCATGGTGATCAGTGAATGGGTGTTGTGGATCGTCACATCCGCGCCGCTGCTGGCCTCGACAAAGCGCTCATTGCGGATCAGATCACACAGCGCATTGCGGACAAACCCAGCGCCGGTGACATCCGCAATGGAGGGCGGGCTGTCTTGCTGAAACAGCGGGTGCACGGCAGAGCAGACCAGTCCGAAACGGTCCTCGAACAGCGGCACTGCCTTGACCCCGTTCAGCGGGTGATAGCCAGAGGCGATGCCGATATCCGCCTTGCCCTCGGCCAGCGCATCCAGCACCTGCTGGGTGTCGGTATCGCGCAGTTCAACTTTAAGGCCGGGGTAGCGGGCGGTCATATGCTCCAGCACCGGCGGGAACACCAGCGCCGCGACCGAGGGAACCGAGACGATGCGGATCAGCCCGTGAATGGCCTCAGCCGCCATCTCGATGCTTCGCACCGTCTGGTCGAACTGACGCACTTGTTTCTGGGCCAATTCAAAAACCTGCTCTCCCAAAGAGGACAGCTGGTTCTTGCGTTCGCCTTCGAACAGCTTTTTGCCCAGATGGTCCTCCAACTGTTTGAGGGTCATGGAGACGGCGGACTGGGTCCGGCCCAGACGGTTGGCCGCCTCTGACAGGTTGCCGGTCTGTGACACCGTGCAAAAGGCACGCAGCATTTCGATTTTCAAAGCCATGACTTCAGAAATTCTGTAGTTACGTTCAGTTAATTGAGTTTGACTGATGCGGGTGCCGAAGTCCATCCTGCTGTAAATCTTAAAATCAGCATCTGGGGCTTCTCTGTGACCAAATTGAACCTGATTGCCGGCGAATGGCTGGCTGGCGAAAGCGAAATCGAAAACCGCAATCCTTCGGATCTGAGCGATCTGGTCGGCATGTTTGCCCAGGCCAGCGCCGATCAGCTGGAGGCGACGCTGGACCAGGCACAAATCGCGCAAGCCGAGTGGGAAGCCTATGGCATGGAGCGCAAGCAGGCCGTGCTGATGAACATCGGCAACGAGCTGATGAGCCGCGCCGAAGAACTGGGCACGCTGCTGGCCCGCGAAGAAGGCAAGCCGTTTGCTGAAGGCAAGGGCGAAGTCTACCGCGCCGGTCAGTTTTTCACCTATTACGCCGCTGAATGCCTGCGTCAGCTGGGCGAAAACGCCGATTCTGTACGTCCCGGCGTTGAAATCGACGTACGCCGCGAAGCGGTTGGCACCGTTGCCATCATCAGCCCCTGGAACTTCCCGACCGCGACCGCGTCGTGGAAGATTGCGCCGGCGCTGTGCTACGGCAACGCCGTGGTTTGGAAACCTGCCAACATCACCCCGGCATCGGCTGTTGCGCTGACTGAAATCATCCAGCGTCAGGATATCCCCAAGGGTCTGTTCTCGCTGGTCATGGGCTCGGGCCGCTCAATCGGTCAGCGCCTGGTGGAAAGCCCCAAGGTCAACGCCATTTCCTTCACTGGTTCGGTTCCGGTTGGCAAAGGCATCGCCTCGGCCGCGATCCAGAACCTGACCAAAGTGCAGATGGAGATGGGGTCCAAAAACGCGCTGGCGGTTATGGACGATGCAGATATTGATCTGGCTGTGACCCTCGCGCTTGGCGGTGCCTTTGGCAGCACCGGTCAGAAGTGCACCGCGTCGTCGCGTCTGGTTGTGCATGCTTCGGTTCACGATGAATTTGTCGAAAAACTGGTTGCCGGCGCCAGCGCCTACAAAGTCGGGCACGCCCTGGAAGAGGGGACGCAAATTGGCCCCGTTGTCAGCCAGCAGCAGCTGAACGAGAACCTGGCCTATGTCGATCTGGGCAAATCCGAAGGTGCCGAACTCGCCTGCGGCGGTCAGCGTCTGGAGATGCCGCACGAGGGCTATTACATGTCTCCCGGCGTTTTCCTGAACACCAACAACCAGATGCGCATCAACCGCGAGGAAATGTTCGCGCCGCTGACCAGCGTGATCAAGGTCGGCAGCTATGACGAAGCGCTGAGCGTGGTGAACGACACCAACTTCGGCCTGACCTCGGGCATCGTGACCCAGTCGCTGGCCCGCGCAACCCATTTCCGCCGCAACGCCCGCACCGGTGTTGTCACCGTCAACCTGCCGACCGCAGGCACCGACTATCACGTGCCATTCGGCGGCCGCGGCGACAGCTCCTATGGCCCGCGCGAGCAGGGCAAGGCGGCGGCGGAGTTCTATACCACCGTCAAGACCGCCTACATCAGCGCCGGCAATCCGGTCTGATTATTGGACCCCTGGCAGCGCCGTGCAGCCGGCCTGCCAGTTTATGGACGCGTCCGTTCTGCCCATTGCAGGGCGGGCGCTTACTGCCCGCTCCAATGGGCCGGGCGATGGTTTTTTGAATTTCGAGGTGCTTGAATGACCGGATACCGTATCGATTGCCTGCAATATGCCAACTGGTCGGAAAAGATCTTCCGCCAGCTGCGCGAGGGCGGCGTGGACGCGATCCAAGTCACCATTGCCTATCACGAGAACTTCCGCGAAACGGTTCTGAACTTTGAGAAGTGGAACCGCTGGTTCGAGCAGTATCCGGACCTGATCATGAAGGGGCAGTGGGCCTCTGACATCGACAAGGCGCGCGAAACCGGCCGCACCGCGGTATTCTTCGGTTTCCAGAACCCCTCGCCGATGGAAGACGACATTGGTCTGGTTGAGATTTTGCACACCCTGGGTGCGCGGTTCATGCAGCTCACCTATAACAACCAGTCGCTGCTGGCGACCGGCTGCTATGAGGCCGAGGATCCAGGCATTACCCGCATGGGCAAACAAGTGATCAAGGAGATGAACCGGGTTGGCCTGGTGGTCGACATGAGCCATTCGGCAGACCGTTCCACCATCGAGGCGGCTGAGCTGTCCACCCGCCCGATCGCCATCACCCATGCCAACCCGCATGAGTGGTCGCCCGCCCTGCGTAACAAGAAGGATGACGTCATCCGCGCGGTGACCGGCCACGGCGGCATGCTGGGCTTTTCGGTCTATCCGCATCACCTGAAAGACAAGGGCGCCTGCACCCTGCAAAGCTTCTGCGAGATGGTTGCAAGCACCGCTGACAAATACGGGGTGGAACACCTCGGTATCGGCACCGACCTGTGCCAGGATCAGCCCGACAGCGTGGTTGAGTGGATGCGTGTCGGCCGCTGGAGCAAGGAAATCGATTACGGCGAAGGATCAGCCGCCGCTCCGGGCTTCCCGGAAATGCCAAGCTGGTTCAAGGACAACCGCGACTTTGGAAACATCGAAGAGGGCCTTCGCGCGACGGGCATGAACGATGATGAGGTCAGCGGCATCATGGGCGGGAACTGGCACCGGTTCTTTGCCGAAAACTTTGGCCCCAAAGGATAACCTAAATGGAAACAACCGCGCAGACATCAATATCACTACGGGACCCGGCGCAGGTCATGCGCCTTAGCCGTCTCGGTTCTTTGCACCAGTGCCGCCTCAGCTTTATGCGGATTCTGACACGGCGCATGGCCCGCGAAAACTGGAGCTTTTCGCGCCCCAGGTTTGATATTGATGAAAACGGGGTCGGCGTTGCGGTCTTTTCCGCAACCGGCCCTGCGCGGACCTATTCCCTGATCGCCTTTGCACATGATCTGCCGCCTGAAATGCGGTCGGACCGGGTGATTGCGACGGCCTGGGACGCCACCTTTGCCCTGTTCGACGGTGTCCCGACAGACGACGACATCGAACGCCTTTCGAACAATGTCCCTTATCAGGAAGCCGGCCGGGTCAGCGAACGCGAGATTTCGGTATCGCGCGCCAACCGGTCCGTGCGCCTGTGGGAACATGTGGTTTCCGCCTTGTCCGAAGGCCGCCAGCCGGATGCCGCCCAGCTTGATGCCGTCGGCTATCTGATGCGGACCACGGCTGTTTACGGATCAGGAAAACTGGGTGCGGCGGACCGCGAGATGATCGCAAAGCGCCCGGAATTCCAGGTTCCGTTCCAGGCCGAGATGCTGTCGGTTTTCCTGACCCGCTGGTTCGTGCGCGATCTGGTCCAGCATATGGCAGACCTGCGTGCCAAGGCGGCAGGCCGGACAGCAGCACAGCTGGACCCGGAACTGGCCCGTTCGCTTGGGATCGGCAATTCAACCGGACTGGGCATGGCGCCATTCCTGCTGAACCATCCGGTTCTGTTCAACAACTGGATCGCCGCCCGCGAGGATGCAATCCGTATTGTCCGCAGTCTGGACAGCGCATCGGAGGACGAAATCGCCCTGTTCCTGCGGCTTTTGCAGCGCAGCAAAAAGAATGTTGACCTGTGGCAGTCCGAGCATGAGATCCAGGTGCGCAAACTGGCCGGGCTGCGGAACGACCTGGAACAGATCGACGCCTATCTGAGCACTCCGCAGGTGCTGAGCGGTCCCCAGCCATGGGATCAGATGCACCGCTGGGCCGAAGAAACACTGTCTCTGGAAGGCCAGGAATGGCTGGCCTCAATGATGCTGGAACCCTATGGCAGCCTGATTGACGAGTTGAGCGACGGCATGGCGGCAGATAACACGCCGACATTCCGGATTGCTGGAGCGATGACCATTGACGAACTGCGCGGGCTTCTGACGCGGATTTACGAATGGGCGATCGGTACAGACTGGCAGAAACGGGAAAACCGGGCCCGCGCCTGGTATGTTTCGGAAGAAAAGCTGGAACCGCGCCTGGGCGAACGGTTCGAGGAGCCGGTGGAGGAATACGAGCAGCCGCTGGCGCCTGGCCGGGATGCTGCGGCGCTGTTCAATGCGCTGGCGCATTGGCAGGGCGAGATCCGCGTTGCCGAGTTCCTGCTGCGCCATCCTGAATACCGCCATACAGTGCGCCGCGCCCAGATTGCAGGCCGCGCACCTTATGCCGAGATCCGGGACAACACGATTTCGCACGACGTTCTGCCGATTGACATGCTGCGTTGCAAACTCGCCTTCTTCGGTGCTACGCAGTTTGATCCCCGCTCTGACCGCTGGGTGCGGATCTGCATGTACGGCAATGCGCCCTATCCGCAGGAGCTTTCGCAGGAGAACGCCGAATTCTGGGTCTATCCCAGACTGGAAGAGGGGGCATTGGCATGAACCATTCCCTGAATGAAATCGAAGCAATGTGCAAACGCGCCGCCCGTGGCGCCGGTCTCCCCTGGGGATTGGCCGAGGAGGCTGCAAAAGGCACGCGCTGGCTCTCTTCCTTTGGCTTTCCGGGGGCGGAACTGCTGGCTGCGCTGCTGGAGATGAACGACCGTTTGCCGCCCGCAGATCTGGCGCCCTTGACACTGGCAGGGGTGTGGAGCGCCCCTTCGGGGCGGATGAGCCCGCTGATTGCCGGCGCCGCCTTAAGCGACTGCGCGGTGCAGCTGATGGATGCGGGCCGGATCGAAATGGAGCGTGTTTGCGTGCCGCTGCTGCTGGTTCCTTTTGCTGCAGGGGCTGCGTTGCGGCTGGAGACTCCGGTTGCTGTTGAATGGGCGGGTGTCTACCTTGCAACAGATGGCCGCCAGCTGTGCGCGCGGGGTGCTCCCGACGCCTACACAGCGATGCTTGCCGACAAGGTCGCTTTCACAACTCCGGCTGAAATGACCGACCGCCGGGAGCCGGTTTTGCGCGGCAGCGCACCGGCCGAGGCCTGGGACCGCCTTGGCGTTCTTGCCCACCGCACTTATGCGCCCGCCACCGAAGCCTCGCGATTGCGCGGCGCAGGTGCCGGGCTGTCCGACAACGACTGATAGAGGCGTCGCTATGACCGAAACCAAAACCCTGACCCTTGCCGAGATCGAGGATCTGTCCTTCCGCGCCCTGGTGGCGGCCGGCACGTCCGAGGCCAACGCCCGGCCGCTGGCTGTGGCCACCGCAGCAACCGAAGCGGATGGCGTCGCCAGCCACGGCCTGGCCTATATCCCGATCTATGCCGAGCATGTGCAATGCGGCAAGGTGGACGGGCAGGCGGTTCCGGTTCTGGCGCGCCCGCGTCCCGGCGTGGTGGCGGTGGATGCCGCCACCGGCTTTGCCCATTCTGCTATTGATATGGGTTTCGAGGCGCTGATCCCGGCTGCCCGCGAGCAGGGTGTCGCGGTTCTGGCGATCCGCAACAGCTATAATTGCGGCGTGCTGGGCTATCACACCGCGCGTCTGGCCCGTACCGGCCTGGTGGGGCTGGGCTTTACCAATGCGCCTGCCTCCATCGCGCCTTCGGGCGGCAAGAAGCCTGTTGTCGGGACCAATCCGTTCTCCGTGGCGGTGCCGGGTGAAGACGGCGAACCGGAACTGCTGATTGACCAAAGCGCCAGCACCATCGCCAAAAGCGAAGTGATGAAACACGCCCGCGAAGGCAAGGAGATCCCGCTGGGCTGGGCGCTGGACGCTGATGGCAATCCGACCACCGATCCGGATGCGGGCCTCAAGGGCTCCATGGCGCCGTCGGGCGGCTACAAGGGGGTTGGTGTCGCGCTGCTGACCGAGATTATGGCCGCTGCGCTGACCGGTGCGACCCTCGGTATCAACGCCTCGCCGTTTTCCGGCACTGCAGGCGGGCCGCCCAAAACCGGCCAAATGTTCATCGCAATCGACCCGGTTGCCACCTCAAATGACAGTTTTCGATCCGGAATGGTCGGAATCGTAGAAGCAGTACGTGCGCAGACTGGCGCACATCTGCCGGGCGACGGGCGCCGCGGCAAGCGGATCAAGGCCCGGACAGATGGCGTCGCGGTCAGCGTAGCAACGCTGAACAGGATCAAAGCCCTAATGGGCTGACGCCAGGCTCCGGCGGTTGCGCGAACCGCCGGAAAATCCGCACTTCGGTGCGGCACGTGCGAAACGGGAGGAAACGCATGTCAATTAAACAACCTTTCACCGATCTGGAGATTAAAACCTCCGACGGTGGCTTCTATAAGGGGCACAGTCTTGAGATCGCTTTGCTCAGCAAGGGGATCATGGTCGCTTTGGTTCTCTGGGCCTTGGTCTGGCCGGCCAACGCCACCGGCGTTCTGGGCAGCCTGAACTGGCGCATTCTGGAAGACTTCAACGCCTTCTACATCGTTATCGTCGGCTTCTTCGCCTTTTTCCTGTTTGTGGTCGCCGCATTGCCGCAAACCGGTAAGCGGATCATGGGGACGCCGGGACAAGGCAAGGAGTTCTCGGACTTCTCCTGGTTCTCGATGATGTTCGGCGCCGGCCTGGGCGTCGGCCTGATGGTTTTTGCTACTGCTGAGCCGCTTGGCCTTTGGGGTTCCAACCCGGAAGTGCTGGCGCAAAACGTGGTTCCGAACACCGAAGAAGCCATTCAGTCCGGCTTCCGCTACACATTCCTGCACTATGGCTTCCACGCCTGGGCGATCTATGTGGTGACCGGCCTGTCGCTGGCCTACTACGCCTATACCCGCGATATGCCGCTGACCATCCGCACCGCGCTGACACCGCTGTTCGGCAAGCTGATGAACGGCATTGCGGGCCATGTGGTTGACGTGCTGGGCGTGGTCGCCACCATCCTGGGTGTGTCGGTGACCATCGGTTTCGGCGTGTCGCAGTTCGTTGACGGCGTCTATGCCATCACCGGCATGGAATGGATGATGGACATGAGCGGCGACGCGCCTGCACCGGGCACTGTTGGCCTGCTGTCAGGTCTCTTTGCCATCATGGGCCTGTCGATCATCTCGGCTGTGTCCGGCGTGGGCCGCGGCGTGAAGTATCTGTCGAACCTGAACCTGGTTCTGTCGCTCATCCTGCTGCTGACTTTCGTGGTCTTCGGCTCGTTCATGTTCGCAATGACCACCTATGCTTCGGCCTTTGTGGACTATATCCTGCACTTCGTTTCGCTGAGCTTCGGTCCCTACACCCCGCAGGCTGCAGCCGACTTCTCGGCAGCGCTGCCTGCTGAAGCGGCGCCTTATGCAGATGCGCTGCGTGGCGGGGCGACTAACGCCTGGGGCTCCTTCGACGGCTTCAAATCGGGTCTGGAAGGCGAAGCCGCCGCCCTGTCCGACGATGTACTGTCGGCAGCTTATGCTGCGGGTGAACCGCAGCGTCAGTTCGGCTGGCAGGCAGGCTGGACCACCTTCTACTGGGCCTGGTGGATTGCGTTCTCGCCTTTCGTCGGCCTGTTCCTGGCACGCATTTCCCGCGGCCGTTCGGTGCGTGAATTCATCATCGGCTGCGTGTTTGCACCGGCGATGGTCTGCTTTGCCTGGATGGCAATCCTGGGCGGCACCGCAATCGACCTGGAACTGAACGGCGCGGCAGAAGGCGCCATCATCGGCGCGTCGAACACCGCCAAGCTGTTCGTGACCCTGCAAAGCATGATCGACGGCGGCCTGCTGTCCGGCATCACCATCATGTGCGTGGTGCTGATCATGACCTTCCTGGTCACCTCGGCGGACTCGGGCATCCTGGTGATGAACACCATCATGTCCGGCGGCGACCAGAACATCGGCAACAAGCATAAGATCGTTTGGGGCCTGATCCTGACAGCCGTGATCGGCACCCTGCTGTTCGCGGGCAAGCAGAACGGCGGAGCCGACCCGATGGAGGCGCTGAAAAGCGCGATGATCATCGGCGCGCTGCCCTTCACCATGGTCATGGGCCTGATGTGTGTGGCTTTGGCCAAGGCGCTGTTCCGTGACGGCCAGCGTGAAAAGGCTGGGGAAAGCGCACCTGCTGAATAAGCAACACCTCCGGGCTGCTATACCAGAGCGGCCCGGTAAACCGATCTGCCGCCCGTTCAGGCGGCAATAGGGCCGGCGGGAGAAATCCCTCCGGCCCTTTTCACGTCGGGCTGACTGGATCCTGGCTGGCGGCCTCCAGTTTGAACCACTTCAGCATCCGCTCCAGCGCGCTGCCACCGGATTCGCGGTACTGCAGAAAATAACTGTGCGGCCTGTCCGACACCGAAGGCCCCAGCCGCAGCACCTCGCCGGCTACCAGGGCCTGATCGGCAATCCCCGCCCAGCCCAGCCCAATGCCTTCGCCGCGCCGCACCGACTGCAGCAGGAACGGATAGGCGTCGAATTCCGCGGCGGTGCCGAATTGCGGCGCCTGCAGCCCTGCATGGGAAAACCAGCCATCCCAGGTCAGAAAGCCGGAGGTTCCGGTGTCAAAATGCAAAAACAGATCCGGCGCGAGTTGCGCAATGTTGTTCTTTGCCTCTGGGTAGGCCTCCAGAAAACCGGGGCTGCATATGGGGAAGGTTTCTGCCGG
The DNA here is from genome assembly GCF_004123675.1 of Leisingera sp. NJS204. Lineage (NCBI taxonomy): Bacteria > Pseudomonadati > Pseudomonadota > Alphaproteobacteria > Rhodobacterales > Roseobacteraceae > Leisingera > Leisingera sp. NJS204. The sequence goes on from NZ_CP035417.1 coordinate 1,168,468, forward strand.
GATCAGCGGAAAATAAGGGCGGTCCGGCATCCGTGACGGATCCCAGACAACTGCTGCATCCAGGCGGCTGAGGTCGATGTCCCCCAGCTGATCTGTGGTCACGACCCGCACCCGCCTGCCGCCCAGAAAGGCCCTCAGATCCGAGTAACGCGGCATCAGCCATTGATCTGCAAAGCCGAAGGTGCAGGCGAGCGTCACCTCATCTGTCTCCGGTGCAGCCAGAACTTCGCTCCAGGCCTGATCAACATGGCCCAGTCCCAGCGCCACCGCATCGGCCAGCCGGGAGGCATTGGCAGTCGGGGTGATCCGGTTGTTGTTGCGCTCGAACAGCGGCTGCCGCAGGCGCTCCTCCAAAGTGGAGATATGGCGCGAGACCGCAGGCTGGCTGAGGCCCAGCTCCACCGCGGCGCGGGACAGGCTGGCATGGCGCACCGCCACTTCCAGCACCGATAGGGCATTCAGCGATCCGGCAGTGGGGCGTATTGAGCGTTCCATAGGAAATTGTTAGGGAGCGCATGCTTTTTTGGCCAGTGGATATTGCGGGGTCTGAAGATAATCTGTTGCGGATTGAACTTTGAACCGACAACAGGCGAGACCTCCCCATGCCGCAGCGCCCCCTTTCCCATATCCGCGTTCTCGACTTCGGCCATTACCTGGCCGGTCCCCTGACCGGCATGATGCTGGCCGATATGGGCGCCGAAGTGATCCGCATTACCCCGCCCGGCGGCACCGGCTTTGACGGCCCGGCTTTCGACATGCTGTCGCGGGGCAAGCAGGTGCTGGAACTGGACCTGAAATCCGATGAAGGCCGCGCCACCGCAATTGAGCTGGCCAAACGTGCCGATGCGGTGATCGAAAACTTCCGCCCCGGTGTTATGGACCGCCTGGGCCTGGGGCCGGAAGTGCTGCGTGCCGCCAATGATCAGCTGGTCTATCTGTCGATGCCGGGCTTTGCCTCCACTGACGCTGATCTCGCGGACCTGCCCGCCTGGGAGGCGGTGATTGCCGCCTATACCGGCCAATTCACCGACATGGGGCTGAACCGCCGCCTGATGGGCATCAACCCGTCTTTTTCGCCTCTGGCGCTGGCTTCGGCTTATGGGGCCAGCTTTGGCGCTATGTCTGTGCTGTTTGCGCTGAACGCGCGGGAACAGAACGGCGGCGACCATATCGAGGTGCCGCTGGCCGCCGCGCTGCTGGAGGGGCTGGTCTATAACTGCGAGCAGATCGAGGACTACCCCGAGCGCTATAAATCCCCGCGCGAGGTGGAGCTGGACCGGCGCGAGGCCGAAGGCCTGCCGATGAATCTGAAGTTCGCGGAGCTGTCCGAATTCCTCGACCCGTTCTACCGCACCTATACCTGCGCCGACGGGCGCGGCTTCTATGTGGTGGCCGGCTCGGTCGCAACCCACCCGCGGCGGGTGCTGGAGACCCTTGGGCTGAAGGACCTGGCCGATGAGCTGCCGGATTTCTCAGCCTATCTGGACACCAAGGATTGGCCTGCCGAATGGTCAATGCGCAATTATCCGGTGGGTCCGTCCGACCGTGCGCGGGTGTCATCTGCGATGAAGGCCGCATTCCTGACCAAGCCCTCGTATGAGTGGGAGGATTTGTTCGGCGCCGCCAAGGCCCCTGCCACTGCACAGCGTTTCACTAGTGAATGGCTTGATGACCCGCATGCGCTGGCCTCGGGCCTGGTGCTGCAGGTGGAGGATGCCAAGCACGGAACAATGCGTCAGATGGGCAATGTGGCCTGGCTGAGTGATGACGCAGGCGCGGCGCAGAAGATCAGCGCCGCCAACGCTGATCTGTCTGCGCTGCTGGCCGAGCCGGAGCGTGGCGGTGGCAGCAGTCACGAGGGCAAAGGGTGGCTCGACGGATTGAAGGTCGTTGACCTCACCAATGTGATTGCCGGGCCGACCATCGGTTCAACCCTGGCGCGGTTCGGCGCTGAGGTGACGCTGGTGCAGCCGGTTGAACCGTCTGTCGATCCTTGGAACACGGTGGTCTTTGGCATCCACGCGCAGCGCGGCAAGGAAAGCATCCTGCTGAACCTGCGCACGGACGCGGGGCAGGACGCATTGGCCCGCCTGATTGCCGGCGCTGACGTAATCACGATGAACGGCACCGATCAGCAACGGGACAAACTGGGACTGTCTCCGGCGCGGCTGGCCGCTATCAACCCGCGCCTGATCCTGGTGCAGCTGGATGCCTTTGGCGGCCCTATGCGCGGACCGAAGTCGGATCACCTGGGCTATGATGATCTGGCGCAAGCCGCCACCGGCGTGATGCTGCGCTTTGGCGGCGGCATAGGCACGCCCGAAGAGCACGCCCATTTCGGCACCATCGACGTGCTGACCGGTTTTTGCGCCTGTGTGGCTCTGGGCGGCGCTTTGCTGCGGCTTAAGGAAACCGGCAAAGGCGGAGTGGCGCGGGCCTCGCTGGCGGCGGCGGGCAATCTGATCCAGGCGCAGTTCATGTACGGCCACGCGGGCAGGGCGCCCTTTGACGAACCCTCAGGCCGCGAGGCGCTGGGGTGGGGGCCGTTCTACCATTGTTATCAGGCCGCGGACGGCTGGTTCTTCTTTGCGGCGCCCAGTGAGCGCGGCGCTGCGCTGGCGCGGGTGGCAGAGCTGGCAGAACTGGCCGCGCTGCCGGTGGATCAGCTGCATGCCCCCCTGTCCGTGCGGTTCAGCACGCAGCCGCTGGCGCATTGGCGTGCGGCATTTGCCGGAACCTCTGCCACGGCGGTGCCGCTGTCGTCGCTGCACGAAACCCGCGATGCGTCGCTGCAGCTGGAAAGCGCCGGCAGTATCGATCTGAAGGAAGCAACGTTCCGGGTGATCCGCCACGACCGGCACCCGATGGGCCGCTGGTGCGATCTGGTGGCGCCGAATGCGGTGCGCCCGCAAGCAGGCCGGATCACTATACCGGGGCCTGCGCCGAAATACGGTGCGCACACCAGAACAATCCTGGAGCGGTTGGGTTACCCGCCGGAACAGGCTGAGGCGATGATTGCCAGCGGTGCTGCGGGTGAGGCCTGGTCGGCAAAATACTTGCCGGAATAGACCTTGGATCTGCGGTCTTGCAGAATATGGGCGCCCGGGCCGGGCGCCTGTTTGTCCTTGCCGGGAAATGCGGGGAAATGGAAATTATCTGCCGCAAAAGGCGTAAAACTTCCGGAATCTGGATTAATTTGTGAAACCGTAATATAGTGGCATCTCATGCCAAATGAACCTGTGTGCCGGACGGACGGAAATGTCCGGGCAGCGGGGAAAGGGGGCGGGATGCTGATTGCGGTCGTGCTTGTGCTGATCGTGGCGGGATCTGTTGCGTTCCATCTGTTAAGCCCGTGGTGGTGGACGCCGATCGCGTCGAATTGGGACTATATCGACGATACGCTGGTTATAACCTTCTGGATCACCGGCGCGGTGTTTGCCGCGGTGGTCCTGTTCACGGCCTATTGCGTTTGGAAATTCCGCCACCGGCCTGGGCACAAGGCGGAATTCGACCCGGAAAACAAACGGCTGGAGGTGTGGCTGACAGGTGTGACCGCTGTGGGGGTCGCGGCGATGCTGGTGCCGGGTTTGTTTGTGTGGAAGCAATTCGTCACCGTGCCTGAAGACGCCACTGAACTTGAAGTCTTTGGCCAGCAGTGGAGCTGGGCCTACCGGCTGCCCGGCGCCGACGGGGTGCTGGGCACCGCCGATGCGGAATGGGTGAACGGGGAAAACCCCTTGGGGGTCAATCCGCATGACCGCTTTGGCAAGGATGACCTTATCATCGAGGGCGGTGAGATTTACCTGCCGGTGGATAAGCCGGTGAAGCTGCTGCTGCGCTCGATTGATGTGCTGCACAATTTCTACGTGCCTGAATTCCGCGCCAAGATGGACATGGTGCCGGGCATGGTCACCTATATCTGGCTCATCCCCACCCGCACCGGCACCTTTGAAGTGTTATGCGCCGAGTACTGCGGCACCGCCCATCCCTTCATGCGCGGCTATGTGAACGTTGTGGAGGCGGCGGAATACCAAGAGTGGCTGCAGGAGCAGCTGACTTTTGAAGACTATGCCAACGGGGGCTCTGAAACCGGAGCCGGAACCAGGCTCGCAAGGCGCTAAGGGGGCGGGCGCAAAGCGCCCCTTTGTGAGGAAGGCCGGGCGATACATCAGAATTGGATGGAGTTCTGCAATGACCGACTACTTGCCTGAACCGGACAGCAATCTGCCGCCGCGCGAAGTGGCCGATGTGATGCCGCCGCATGCGCACAGCTGGACCGGCAAATACGTTTTCTCGCAGGATGCCAAATACATCGCCATCCAATACTCCGGCACCGCCATTGCAATCGGCATGGTGGCGCTGGTGCTGTCCTGGCTGATGCGGCTGCAGCTGGGCTTTCCAGGCACCTTCGACTTCATCACGGCCGAGGCCTATTACCAGTTTGTCACCATGCATGGGATGATCATGGTGGTCTATCTGCTGACCGCGATTTTCCTGGGGGGCTTCGGCAATTACCTGATCCCGCTGATGGTCGGTGCGCGCGACATGGTGTTTCCCTTCGTCAATATGCTCAGCTTCTGGATCTACCTGCTGGCGGTGCTGGTGCTGGTGGCCAGCTTCTTTGTCCCCGGCGGCCCTACCGGCGCAGGCTGGACGCTGTACCCGCCGCAGGCTGTGCTGTCCGGTACGCCGGGCGGTGCGCAGGGCGGGATCATCCTGATGCTGCTCTCGCTGATCCTGTTCATCATCGGCTTCACCATGGGCGGGCTGAACTATGCCGTCACCGTGCTGCAGGCCCGCACCCGCGGCATGACAATGATGCGGCTGCCGCTGACGGTCTGGGGGATTTTCACCGCCACGGTGATGGCGCTGCTGGCGTTTCCAGCGCTGTTTGTGGCCTGTGTGATGATGCTGTTCGACCGGCTGCTGGGCACCTCGTTTTTCATGCCGACGCTGGTCGAGCTGGGTGAAAAGCTCAGCTATGGCGGCGGCAGCCCGATTGCGTTTCAGCATCTGTTCTGGTTTTTCGGCCACCCCGAGGTCTACATAGTCGCGCTGCCGGCGTTCGGCATCGTCTCCGATCTGATTGCCGTGCATGCGCGCAAGACCGTGTTCGGCTACCGGATGATGGTCTGGGCGATCGTGATCATCGGCGCGCTCAGCTTTATTGTTTGGGCACACCATATGTATGTCTCGGGCATGCATCCGTGGTTCGGTTTCTTCTTTGCCACCACCACGCTGATCATCGCCATTCCCACCGCGATCAAGGTCTACAATTGGGTGCTGACCTTGTGGAAGGGCGATATCCATCTGACCATCCCGATGCTGTTTGCGCTCGGCTTTATCGTCACCTTCGTGAACGGCGGGCTGACGGGGCTGTTCCTGGGCAATGTGGTGGTTGATGTGCCGCTGTCGGACACGATGTTTGTGGTCGCCCATTTCCACATGGTGATGGGGGTGGCGCCGATCATGGTGATCTTTGGCGCGATCTATCACTGGTATCCGCTGATGACCGGCCGTCTGCTGAACCAGGCAATGGGCCAGATCCATTTCTGGGTCACCTTCATCGGTGCCTATGCGATCTTCTTCCCGATGCACTATGTCGGCCTTGTCGGGGTGCCGCGGCGATATTTCGAGCTTGGCGAGCCGGAGTTCCTCACCGCGCCGGTGGAAGGACTGAATGCCTTCATTTCATCGGCGGCGCTGATTGTCGGCGCGGCGCAGCTGCTGTTCCTGTTCAATATCCTCTGGAGCCTGCGCCACGGGCGTGCGTCGGGCAGCAACCCTTGGCGGGCGACCTCGCTGGAGTGGCAAACACCCGAAATCCCGCCCCGGCACGGCAATTGGGATGAGCTGCCCAATGTCTACCGATGGGCCTATGACTACAGCGTGCCCGGCGCGGCTGAGGATTACGTCGCACAGACTGACCCTTGGGTGCCGGACGGGCAGGGGCAGCGGCTGTGACTGTCATCCTCGCCTTTCTGGCGCTGGTGGCGCTGGCTGCGGGTCTATGGCTGTCGCAGCAGCATCTGGCCGCCAAACCCTGGCTGGAAACCGGGATTGCGCCCTTGGCGGGTCATGGTCCGGGCCGCGCGCCGGGCATCATCTTCATAGCGGTCTTTGTAACGGTGATCGGCGGGCTGTTTGCCATGCTGGGCAGCGCCTTTGTCATGCAGATCGAAGAAACCCCATGGGAGCTGGTGCCGCTGCCGGGCCGGGTCTGGCTGAACACGGCGTTGCTGCTGCTGGCCAGCCTGTGTCTGCAATTTGTGGTGATGTCCGCACGGGCAGGCACGCAGCGCTGGCTGCGCGGCAGCCTGATTGCAGCAAGCATCGCCACACTCGCCTTTCTGGCCGGCCAGATGCAGGTGTGGATCTCTTTGACTGATGGCGGTTACCGGCTGGACGGCACCCCGGCGGCAAGTTTTTTCTATCTGATCACCGGCCTGCACGGGCTGCACATGCTGGGCGGTATCATTGCACTGGCGATGGTCTGCGCGCGCCATGCCGGAACCGGATCAGGGGACGTGAAGGCACTGCTGCCGGGTGTCCGGCTCTGTGCGCTCTACTGGCACGCGCTGCTGGCGTTCTGGCTGATGCTGTTTGCGCTGCTGCAGGGCTGGGGCAACGCGTTTCTGGCGCTCTGCCGCGCGGCTGTGAGTTGAGGAGGGAGACAGATGGAACATCCATTCCAAGGCCAGGATCAGACGCTGCAGCAGCAGGGCCATAGCGGCTTTGCCGCCGATTGGGGGTCGGATCAGCGGGCCTTTAAAAAGGTCTCCTGGGGCAAGGCGATGATGTGGATCCTGCTGCTGAGCGATACCTTCGTCTTTGCCTGTTTCCTGGTCGCTTACCTGAACGCCCGCAACTCCACCACCGTGGAGTGGCCCAACGCCAGTGAGGTTTTTGCCCTGCATATCGGCGGCGCGAACCTGCCGCTGATCCTGATTGCCATCATGACCTTTGTGCTGATCTCTTCCTCCGGCACCATGGCGATGGCAGTGAACTGCGCCTACCGCAAGGCGCGCAAGGCCACCGCCGTGCTGATGCTGGCCACCGCCGCGCTGGGGGCGGCCTTTGTCGGGATGCAGGCGTTTGAATGGTCCAAGCTAATATCTGAGGGCGTGCGTCCCTGGGGCAATCCCTGGGGGGCCGAGCAATTCGGCGCCAGTTTCTTTATGATCACCGGTTTTCACGGCACCCATGTCACCATCGGGGTGATCTTTCTGGTGATCGTCGCCCGCCGGGTCTGGCGCGGCGATTTCGACCGCAATCAGCGCAGCTGGATGTCAGCGGGCAACGGCGACTACGAGGCGGTGGAGATCATGGGGCTTTACTGGCACTTCGTCGACCTGGTCTGGGTCTTTATCTTTGCATTCTTCTATCTGTGGTAGGGGGCTGATATGACACATTCACCGCAAACCGCCGAGGCCGCAGAGCTGCAGCATGACGAGGGGCAGCAGCATCCGCTAAAGCTCTATTTTGCAGTCTGGATACTGTTGTTTGTGCTCAGCGCGGCGTCTTATTGGGTGGACTACGCGCAGCTGCAGGGGCTATTGCGCTGGAGCCTGATCCTGATCTTCATGACGCTGAAGGCGGGGCTGATTATCGCGGTCTTCATGCATATGGCCTGGGAACGGCTGGCGCTGATTTATGCGGTTCTGCTGCCGCCCCTGGCGATGATCGGGCTCTTGGCGATACTGATCATTGAGTCGGATTACACAGCAGAGACACGGGTGATTGAGTTCGGACAAGGGGCTGCTGCGTCCGAGTAAGTGATAATACGCCCGGCTGAGGTCAGGCGCTGCCCTTCTCTTTGTATCTCAAAGGCCGCAACGAAAAAGGCGCCCCGGATTTCCGGAGCACCTTCATTTCAAGTAAGGTGCAGCTTACGCTGCCAGATCAAACCGGTCTGCGTTCATCACCTTGACCCAGGCTGCCACAAAGTCCTGCACAAAGGCCGCCTCGCCGTCTGCCTGCGCATAAACCTCAGACAATGCCCGCAGCTGCGAGTTGGAGCCGAACACCAGATCCGACCGCGTGCCGGTCCACTTGACGGTGCCGCTGGCCCGGTCGCGGCCCTCATAGGTGCCGTCCTCAGCCGGTTTCCACTCCACCCCCATATCGGTGATAGCGGTGAAGAAGTCGGTGCTGAGCGTGCCGGCCCGGTCGGTGAACACCCCGTGCTTGGAGCCGCCATGATTGGCGCCCAGCACTCGCAGCCCCCCGATCAGCGCGGTCATTTCCGGCGCGCCAAGGGTCAAAAGCTGCGCCCGGTCCACCAGCATTTTCTCAGCCGGAACGCTATAGGCGGCCTTCTGATAGTTGCGGAAACCATCGGCCTCCGGTTCAAGAACGGCAAAGCCCTCAATATCGGTCTGCTCCTGGGATGCGTCCGTCCGGCCCGGTGTGAACGGCACCGAAACCGGGTGGCCTGCGGCCTTGGCGGCCTCTTCCACGCCGGCGCAGCCTGCCAGCACGATCAAATCCGCCATCGAGATCTTCTTGCCGCCTGCAGCGCTTGCGTTGAACTCGGACTGGACGCCTTCCAGGGTGTTCAGCACTTTGGCCAGCTGCTCCGGCTGGTTCACCTCCCAGTCCTTTTGCGGCGCCAGGCGGATACGGCCGCCATTCGCGCCGCCGCGCATGTCCGAACCGCGGAAGGTGGAGGCCGAAGCCCAGGCGGTCGAGACCAGCTCGGAAACCGACAGCCCGGTTGCCAGGATCTTGGCCTTCAGCTGCGAGGTGTCCTGTTCATCCACCAGCGCATGATCCACTGCCGGGAGCGGGTCCTGCCAGATCAGGTCTTCGGCAGGCACGTCGCTGCCCAGATAGCGCGATTTCGGCCCCATGTCGCGGTGGCACAGCTTGAACCAGGCGCGGGCAAAGGCATCGGCGAATTTCTCCGGGCTGGCATGGAAATCGCGCGAGATCTTCTCATAGGCCGGGTCCATCCGCAGTGACATATCGGCGGTGGTCATCATCGGCGCATGGCGCTTGCTCGGGTCATGGGCATCCACGACCATATGCTCCGGCGCCACGTCCTGCGCATGCCATTGCTGCGCACCTGCGGGGCTTTTCTCCAGCTTCCACTCATAGCCGAACAGCACGTCGAAATAGCCCATGTCCCAGGTTGTCGGGTTCGGCTTCCAGGCGCCCTCGATACCCGAGGTGGTAGTGTCGCCGCCCTTGCCGGAGCCATGCGTATTGATCCAGCCAAGGCCCATCTGTTCCATCGCACCGGCTTCAGGTTCAGCGCCGACCAGCTCAGGATCACCGGCACCATGCGCCTTGCCAAAGGTATGGCCGCCTGCAACCAGCGCCACGGTTTCCTCGTCATTCATACCCATGCGCGCAAAGGTGTCACGCACATCCAGGCCCGAGGCGACCGGGTCCGGATTGCCGTCGGGACCTTCCGGGTTGACGTAGATCAGCCCCATCTGCACTGCTGCCAGAGGGTTTTCCATGTCCCGGTCGCCGGAGTAACGGCTGTTTGCCTGATCGCTGGTGGCCAGCCATTCGGTCTCGGATCCCCAGTAAACGTCTTCCTCCGGTTCCCAAACGTCGGTGCGGCCGCCGCCAAAGCCGAACACCGGGCCGCCCATTGATTCAATGGCGCAATTGCCGGCCAGGATTATCAGATCACCCCAGGAAATCTTGTTGCCGTATTTCTGCTTGATCGGCCACAACAGGCGGCGCGCCTTGTCCAGGTTGCCGTTGTCCGGCCAGGAGTTCAGCGGTGCAAAGCGCTGGTTTCCGGTGCCGCCGCCGCCGCGGCCATCGGCGGTGCGGTAGGTGCCGGCACTGTGCCAGGCCATGCGGATGAACAGTCCGCCGTAATGGCCATAATCCGCAGGCCACCAGTCCTGGCTGTCGGTCATCAGCGCAAACAGATCCTTTTTCACCGCCTCCAGATCCAGCTTGCTGAAGGCCTCGCGGTAGCTGAAGTCAGCCCCCATCGGGTTCGACTTGGGCGCATGCTGATGCAGGATCTTCAGGTTCAGCTGGTTCGGCCACCAATCCTGGTTCGAGGTGCCGCCGCTGCCGGTATTCAGCGCCGCGCCGTGCATCACCGGGCATTTTCCTGCGGGGGTATTTCCGTCCATATTCTTCTCCGATCGTGGCTTCAAACAGTTGAACTGTGTCGTGGCAAAAACGTTCCCGGATCAGTCCGGCAGCACAGGTGCCGCCTGAAAATGCATTTGGGGCACAGACTGCTGTTGCCGGGTTTCCCTGTTGTCCTGCAGTGGAGGCTAGCAGGGAATTGCCATTGGATTAAGTTGCATTTATTCATCGCAGTGATAATAAAATCCTATGATAAACGTGACTCTCCGCCAGATGCGCTACTTCGAGGCGCTGGCCCAGCACCGCCATTTCGGCCGCGCGGCAGATGCCTGCGCAGTGTCCCAGCCCGCTTTGTCTGTTCAGATCAAGGAGTTGGAGGAGGCGCTGGGGGTGCAGCTGATCGAGCGCGGCGCCCGCCAGGTGCGGCTCACCAGCCTAGGGGAAGACCTGGCAGGCCGGGTGCGCGGTATTTTGCGATCCGTTGATGAGCTGGGCGAGCTGGCGCGGGCGTCCCGGGAGGGGCTGGCCGGGCGGCTGCGGATCGGGGTGATTCCAACCATTGCGCCCTATTTGCTGCCGTCCATCGTCGGGAACCTGACCCGGCAGTACCCGGAGGCCGACATCCGAGTGCGCGAAACCGTGACCCCAAGGCTGCTGGAAGAACTGGGAGAGGGCCGGCTGGACACGGCGATTGTGGCGCTGCCGGTTTCGGAACCGGCCTTTGAGGAGGTTGCGCTGTTCGAAGAGGATTTTGTGCTGGTGCGTCCCGGCGAAGACACTGGCAAGCCGGTTCCCGGTCCCGATGGTTTGCGCGAAATGCGTCTGCTGCTGCTGGAGGAGGGGCATTGCTTCCGCGATCAGGCGCTGTCGTTCTGCAACATGCAGTCGGCGGCCCCGCGCGAGCTCTTGGATGGCAGCTCGCTGTCGACCCTGGTGCAGATGGTCAGCGCCGGAATCGGTGTCACGCTGATTCCCGAAATGGCCGTCCCGGTCGAGACCCGCTCGGCTGTTGTCTCGGTCGCGCGCTTCCGGGACCCTCAGCCGGCCCGCACCATTGGCATGATCTGGCGCCGCAGCAACCCGCTTGCGCGGCAGCTTCTGCAGGTGGCAGAGGTGGTGCGGCAGGCCGCACAGGCCTTGCGATCCAGCTATAGTCCGCTGAATTGAAACGGCTTTGTTGCGTGTTTGCGGACAATTATCTGCGCTGCTATCCAGCGATTGAGTGCCGCCAAAGCCGCTGCAACCGCATGAGGAATGATGCGTAAAGGGCACGATCACAACCATTTTATGGCCCGGCGGTTTCAGGCCTGAAGATGCGTCGTTAAGATTTCATTAATAAAAAACGAACTTAGGCAGGCATACAGGCAGATGATAACGGGCTTTCGTGGCACGTTTGTTGTTTCCTGGTCGCAAACCGAGATTGACGGCCTTCCGGCCGCACCGGTTGACGCTCTTGATGTAGGGGCGGCTTGGTCCTGGCATGGCGATGCTGTGCGGGTGGACGGGCCGGCAGAGTTGTTGCGGCTGGACATGGCAAACGGCGAGGCAGATTTGCGCCGCCGGGCGGCACGGTCAGTGCGCCGGCTGGTCGGTGCGGCAGTTCAAAACCGGACCGATGTCGATTCGGTCAAGGTGGATGAGCCGCTGATGGACAGCAGCTTTGTTGTGACCAATGGCGTGCAAAGTTTCACCGTGACTCTCATAGAGGTGGGGCCGGGCCAGCGCCCGCTTTTGATGTTTGTGGACGCGCTGCCGCCGCGCGGGGCTGATCTGTGGGTGGTGCATCATTCGCTGGGAACGGTCAGTGCGGACCGTCCGCAGGGCGAAACCGGTGTGATCTGCTTTACCCCGGGCACATTGATCGCAACACCCGGCGGCCCAAAGCGGGTTGAGCGGCTGCGCGAGGGCGAAAAGGTGCAGACCCGCGACAACGGCGCCCAGGAAATCCTGTGGATCGGCTCCCGCCGGATCAGCGGCGCACGGTTGTTTGTGATGCCGCGGCTGCGCCCGATCCGCATCCACGCCGGGGCCTTGGGCATCGACCGGCCGGAGCAGGAGCTGCTGGTCTCGCCGGATCACCGGATGCTGCTGCGCGGCGACCGGGTGCGGGCGTTGTTCAACACGCCCGAAGTTCTGGTCGCGGCCGGCGATCTGGTCAACGGCCGCACAATCCTGCCCGACGCCTCGGTGCGGCAGGCGACCTATATCCATATCATGCTGGCCAATCATCAGGTGCTCTGGGCCAATGGGGTCGAGACAGAAAGCTTCCACCCCTCCAACGCATCCCTGACCGCGCTCAGCGACAGCGACCGGGCGCGGCTGTTCCATTTGCAGCCCGGGCTGGAGCGCAACCCGCTGGCTTATGGCGCCTATGCCCGCCGCAATCTCAGCGCGTCCGAGGCCGCGATTCTGGGTCACGAGGCGGCCTGATCCGTTACCCGAACGCAGCCAGGCGTCCGGGCCCTTGCTGATTTCGCGGATTTCCCTGCGAAACCTGGCTGGCCGATGTTGACTCTGTCCCATCCCCCTATATAAGCGCGGCTTCATTGGTGTTGGCGGCCCCCGCAAGGGGATGCCTGTCATGCCTGGATCCTGGATCCGGAGCAAGAGGACAACGCCCTTCGATTGTTGCAGGTGCTCCTGGAGCAGGTGAACATGGACGGTGCAGTGGCGTATGCGATTGCAACCCGAAAAGTGGGAACCGGTTTTCGGAAATAGCTGCAATGCCATTATAGAAGGAGATCAGCCGTGACCAAACGCACGTCTGCCAAGTACAAAATCGACCGCCGCATGGGCGAAAACATCTGGGGCCGTCCGAAGTCCCCGGTCAACCGCCGCGACTATGGCCCCGGCCAGCACGGTCAGCGCCGCAAGGGCAAACTGTCCGACTTCGGCATCCAGCTGCGCGCCAAGCAGAAGCTCAAGGGCTACTACGGCGACCTGACCGAAAAGCAGTTCCGCCGCATCTACGGCGAAGCCGTGCGTGTGAACGGCGACACCGGTGAAAACCTGATCGGCCTGCTCGAGCGCCGCCTGGACGCCGTGGTCTACCGCGCCAAGTTTGTTGCAACCGTCTTTGCGGCCCGCCAGTTCGTGAACCACGGCCACGTGACCGTGAACGGCAAGCGCGTCAACATCCCGTCCTACCGCGTGAAAGAGGGCGACGTGATCGAAGTCCGCGACAAGTCCAAGCAGATGGTTGCCGTTCTGGAAGCCACTCAGCTGGCCGAGCGCGACGTTCCCGATTACATCGAAGCCGACCACTCCAAGCTGAAAGCGACCTTCGTGCGCACCCCCGGCCTGGGCGACGTGCCGTACCCGGTTCTGATGGAACCGAACCTGGTTGTGGAATTCTACGCCAAGAACTAAGCCTGCTGCCGTTACGGCACATGGCGAAAGGGCTGTCCTGCGGGGCAGCCCTTTTTCGTTTGCAGCATCTCTGCGGCCGTATTGGCAAAACCCGGTAGCCCTGCGCGCCGCCTGCCACTATCCTGCCTGTAAAACGACAGGGAGTGAGTGATGAAAACCTATCTGAAGGCTGCTGCTGCGATTGCAGTCCTGACCGCCGCCTCCGCAGGCGCTGCGCCGCTGAAGCTGGTCCCGGCAGACCCGCAGCCCTCCGGCGTCAAGCCGGGTCTGTCGGTGGTCTACGCCTATCCGCATGATGTGAAGTCTCTGGTTGAGGCCTCCTCGGCGCTGAAAATCTCCAGCGAGCGGGGTCAGCCCATCGCGGGTCTCGACAACCGTGACACAGAGGAGGGGCAGAACACGCTCACTTCCAAACGGGCGCTGAACGTCGTGGCCCGGATCACCGGCTATGTGAAGATTGACCAGCCCGGCATCCACAATATCGACTTCCTTACCAATGACGGGCTGCGCGCCAGGGTCGGCGGCCAGGTGGTAGGCGAATACGACGGCCGCCAGTCCTGCGACAGCACCATCCTGACAGAAGTAGAGGTGCCGTCAGCGGGCTGGTATCCGGTTGATATCCTTTACTTCCAGCGCCTTGGAACTGCCTGTTTGCACATGCGCATGGGGCCGGACGGCAAGCGCCCGAAATGGATGAAGAACAGCGCCTTTGGTCACTGATCCGCTGCTTCTTTCTGGGCGGAAATACCCCGGGGGAAGCCCGCAGGGCTGGGGGCAGCGCCCCCTCTTTGCCAACCCGCCGGGCTACAGCGGCAGCGGGCGTCCCTCGGCGATGGCTTCCATCGCGAAGTAAGACGTCACGCTGTCCAGCTCGACACCTGAAATAAGCCGCTGATACACTTTGTCATAGCTGGCCATGTCCTCGGTCACCACTTTCAGCTGGTAATCATAGTCACCGCCGATGCGGTGGAAATCCACCACCTCTGGGATCGTCAGCACATGGCGGCGGAACTTTTGCAGCCAGTCTGCCGAATGATGCCGGGTACGCAGCAACACAAATACCACCAGATCCAGCCCCAGCTGCTTGCGGTCCAGCCGTGCGGTGGACCCTTGCAGCAGCCCGCTGTCGTTCAACGCTTTCAGCCGCCGCCAGCAGGCGTTCTGCGACAGGCCCACCTTGTCGGCCAGCTCCCGTTGCGACAGGCTGGCATCCTGTTGCAGCGCGCGCAGGATGCTTCGGTCAATTTGATCGGCTTGCTTACTCATATGCGGATCATATGACACAAGAATTGCATAAACTACCCAGTATTTGATAAAATTTACGCGCCAGAAACCGTTCATATTGATTGCGGAAGATCACGGAGGCGCGACATGACCCTGGCAGTATTCAAAGAAACGATCCGGCAAGCGGCTCAGGCCGGAACCCTTGGCCGCAGCGTGATCGGCGACGGAGTGATGATCCCCGGCCTCGATGGTGAGGTGCCGCTGGTCTATGCCGATTACGTCGCCTCCGGCCGGGCACTGCGCCAGGTTGAGGACTATGTGGCAGCCCAGGTGCTGCCCTTCTATGCCAATTCCCATACCGAGGCTTCTTATTGCGGCTCGCAGATGACCCGCCTGCGCCGCGAGGCCCGGACTGAGATCGCCCGCATGACCGGCGCCACTGGGGATGATGCGGTGATTTTCACCGGATCGGGCGCCACCGCGGGTCTCAACCGGCTGGTCAGCCTGTTCGGCGTGAACGAGGCCACCCGGCCGGTTGTCTTCATCGGCCCCTATGAGCACCACTCCAACATCCTGCCTTGGCGCGAAAGCAAGGCACTGGTGGTGGAAATTCCTGAGGCCGCCGAGGGCGGTGTGGATCTGGCGGTTCTAGAACTCGCCCTGAAGCAGCACGCCGGCAGCGATCTGAAGATCGGCAGCTTCTCAGCGGCTTCCAATGTCACCGGCATCGTGACCGATCCTGATCCCATCAGCCGCCTGCTGCATGCGCACGGCGCACTGGCGGTCTGGGACTATGCCGGCGGCGGCCCGTACCTGCCAATCGACATGGGACAGGGCGGGGCGGCACGTAAGGATGCGGTAGTGGTCTCGCCGCACAAGTTTCCGGGCGGTCCCGGTGCCTCGGGTGTGCTGGTGGTCAATTCAGGCGCTGTGCGCCGCCGCTGCCCGTCCTGGCCGGGCGGGGGGACCGTCAGTTTTGTGTCCCCATGGCAGCACGAATACAGCCTGGACCTGGCGACCCGCGAAGAAGCCGGCACCCCGAATGTGATCGGCGACATCCGCGCAGCGCTGGCATTTCTGGTGAAGGAGGCCGTTGGTCAGGAGCAGATCGAAGCCCGTGAAGCCAGGTTCGCAGACATGGCCTGGGCGGGCTGGGCCGACAATCCGCACCTGCAGATCCTGGGCCACCGCGATGCGCACCGGCTGCCGATCTTCTCCTTTCTGGTTTCGGACGCGGCGGGCAATCCGGTGCATCAGCAGCTGTTCACCCGGATGCTGAGCGACGTCTGCGGCATCCAGGCCCGTGGCGGCTGCGCCTGTGCGGGGCCTTATGCACACCGGTTGCTGGGCATTGGCCGGCCGGAGTCGGAAAGGCTGTTTGCCGACTTGAAGGCAGGCGAGGAAATGAAAAAACCCGGCTGGGTCCGGCTCAACTTCTCATACCTGATGGAGGAGGAGACTGCGCAATACGTCATTGATTGTGTCAACGATCTGACCCAAAGGGCAGGGGAGCTTACGGCCCGTTACAACGTCGATCCGGAAACCGCGCGGTTCAAGGCGCTGGTCGCCTAGACACACACAAACCGGGTGCTTTCCCGGGGCTGGGAAGCACCTCACATACACGTGATATGTAGGTATTGAACCCTAGTATTTAAAGGGGGAATATGCCGGTCAAATCCCCCGCGACAGCGCGAAGATGTGCGTGGCACGCTCTAACTGTATTTTATTGATTGGAGTACTGTTATGGCCCTTAAGCTTTCCGCCCCTGTTGGTGACAAGAAACGGATCACCAAACCGGACCCCAAGACTGGCGAGAGCAAATTCAAGCCGGTCAAAAATGCCCCCGCAGATGTCGAGCTGGTCCGCCTGATGCTTAAGGCAAACGGCTATTCCATTGAGGTCAGCACCAAATGCGATGCCGGGCTGATCAACACGATCAAGGATTTTCAGAAAAAGAAGCTGGGTTTCAAGAAGCCTGACGGAATTGTCGACCCGGGCATGCGGACCTGGAACGCAGGCCTGCCGAAACTGGCGGCACAGCATTCTGCCGACACCAAAGTGGAGCGGATTGAAGTTGTCGAGAACGGCAAGACCAAGCTGATCACCGTGGCCGAGTTTGAAGCCGGGCAGGAAGAGCTGCGGCGCAAGCTCCTGGCCAAGGCTAACATGATGTACGGCCAGGCGGAATCCTGGGTTGATTTCTGCAACGAGGTGGAAAGCACACGCCAGGGCAACGACACTTTCCTGAACGCATTGACGGAATTTGCTGTCAGCGTTGTCAACGACAAGACCGATCCGCCCTGGACCCCGATCCTGAATGCCCGCTCTGAATCCAGCCTGCTGAAAACGCTGACGAGCAAGAAGAAGCCCGACTGGAAAAAGGTGTACAAACAGGATGTTAAAGCATCCAAAGCCTATAACACCGGCGGCAAGGCGTTTAAGAAATTCATTGATCAGCGGATCGCCACTGCCGGCGGAATTGTCTGGAAGCTGGAAATCGTGCGCGAGGTCTCATTTGCCGTGGTCGAAACCTATATGACCGCCCGGCTGGTGGCGACCAAGGGTATGTCCCCGGCCAAGGCCCACGCCATTGCCGCCGCCAGCACCGAAGCGCTGAAATCCAGCGCCGGCCAGCTGGGCGAGCATCTGGCGGGCAACAAGGTGACCTGGGACGGGGCGGCCAAGAAAGTCTTCATCGACAGCTTTATCGCCGGTCTCGCCGGTGCCGCTGGCGGCAAGCTGACCTCAAAGCTGTCGGCAGGTCTCGCCGATGATCTGGCCAAGGCCGCAGCCTCGAAACTCTCACGCGAGTTTCCCAAAAAGGCGGTCAAGGTTTTCTTTGAGAAGTTCCTGAAATCCAAGGCCGGCGAGGCGATGGTCACCGAGGCGCTGAAGGAAACCATCGGCCTGGCCAAACCCTTGATCGAAAAGGGCCGGCCGCCGAATACCAAGGAAATCAAGGAAAGCATTGCCAAGATCCTGACCGCGGGCATCATGTCGGCAGGTGCCGGCAAGGCATTGGACAAATTCTCCTCCGGCTTCACCGGCGCTGCTGAAAAGTTCCTCAAGACCAAACTGGCGCCCGCCGCCATGGAAGGAGCGGTGAAGAAGGACCTGATTGCCAAATACGGCACCAAGGCGACCGAGGATTTCATCAAGCTGCACGGCGACGCCATTTATGGCGAGATTGCCAAGCAGATCAGCGGCAAGTCGTTCAGCAAATACGTAGGCGAGGTTCTGACCAGCTCGGACGGGTCGCAATCGGCCTCGACCATGCAGAAACAGGCCAATGAGGCGATGCGCAAGGACATGGAGCTGCGCAAGAAGATCCAGAAAATCATCATGGCCGAAGCCAAACGCAAGATGCCCAAGTCGGCAGCGGCGCATTAACGCCGGCCGCACCGTCATTGGGTTTGCTGCTCGGGGGGGCGGCAGCACAGGGGAAGCGTCATCTTGGTGCTTCCCCAGCAGCCATTGGGCCGCTAGAACGGGCAGGAATTAAGGAGCCCGTATTATGACTCAACTCACACCGCAGCCCGGTATCATGGACATCGCTCTTTATCAGGGCGGGGCTGCTCATGTGAATGGGGTGAGCAACGTTGTGAAGCTCTCCTCGAACGAAAACCCTCTTGGCCCCAGCCCGCGCGCAATTCAGGCGATGCAGGATGCGGCGGCCGATATGCACCGCTATCCCAGTTCGGACCATGCGGCGCTGCGGCAGGCGATCGGCGAGGTTCACGGGCTGGAGCCGGAGCAGATCATCTGCGGCGCCGGCAGCGACGAGATCATTGCCTTCCTGTGCCAGGCCTATGCCGGCCCGGGCGATGAGGTGCTGTACACCGAACACGGCTTTGCCATGTACCGCATCAGCGCATTGGCCGCCGGTGCGACGCCGGTGGAGGTAAAGGAACGCGAGCGGGTCACCGATGTGGACGCTCTGCTGGCGGGCTGCACCGACCGGACCAGGCTGGTCTTCATTGCGAACCCGAACAACCCCACCGGCACCATGATCAGCGAAGGGGAAGTGGCCCGGCTGGCCGATGGCATCCCGGCGGGGGCCATCTTGGTGCTGGACGGGGCCTATGCCGAATATGTCGAAGGCTTCGATGCCGGGGCTGCCATTGCCAACGCGCGCAGCAACGTCTTCATGACGCGCACGTTCTCCAAGATCTACGGTCTGGGCGGTGCGCGGATCGGCTGGGGCTATGGCCCGCGGGAGATTGTCGGCGTGCTGAACCGGGTGCGTGGCCCGTTCAACGTCTCCAGCACAGCGCTGGCCGGGGCCGAGGCCTCGGTGCGGGATGCGGACTACGTGGACAACTGCCGGACTACGAACTCCAAATGGCGCTCTTGGCTGGCAAATGCCCTCGCTGAACTCGGCGTGCCCTCGGACGTCTCCAGCACCAATTTCATCCTGGCCCGCTTTGCCAGCCAGGCCGAAGCCGAGGCCTGTGACAGTTATCTGCAATCGCAGGGGCTGATCGTGCGCCGGGTGGCGGGATACAACCTGCCGAACGCATTGCGCATCACCATCGGCGACGAAGACGCCTGCCGCCGGGTGGCGCAAGGGGTGAAAGCATTTAAAGAGGCGCAGGCATGAGCAGCCGGAATAACGGGCAGGTCTATGGCCGCGTCGCGCTGATCGGGCTGGGCCTGATTGCGTCTTCAATGTTCTGGGCGATGAAACGCGCAGGGCTGGCGGGCGAGGTCACCGGCTATGCCCGCAGCGCGGAAACCCGCGCAACCGCTCGCAGGATCGGTCTGTGCGACCGGGTTTGCGACAGCGCGCAGGAGGCCGTGAAAGAAGCTGACCTGGTGGTGCTCTGCGTGCCGGTTGGCGCCATGGGTCCGGTGATGGAAGACATCGCCCCGCTGCTGAAACCCGGCGCCACGGTGTCGGACGTGGGCTCGGTCAAACGCCACGTGATCGACGCCGTGCTGCCCCATATCCCCCAAGGTGTGCATTTCGTGCCCGCCCACCCGCTGGCCGGGACTGAACATTCCGGCCCGGAATCCGGTTTTGCCGAGCTGTTCGACAACCGCTGGTCGCTGCTGGTCCCGGTTGAGGGCACCGATCCCGCAGCCACCGCCCGCCTGCGGGCCCTGTGGGAAGGCATGGGCGCCAATGTTGATGAGATGGACGCCGACCACCACGACCTGGTGCTGGCTGTCACCTCGCATACACCGCATCTGATTGCCTATACGATGGTCGGCGTCGCCGACGACCTGCGCCGGGTGACCGACAGCGAGGTGATCAAGTATTCCGCCGCTGGTTTTCGCGACTTCACCCGGATTGCCGCCTCGGATCCGACCATGTGGCGCGATGTGTTCCTGACCAACAAGGACGCCACGCTGGAAATCCTGGGCCGCTTCACCGAGGAGCTGTTTGCCCTGCAGCGCGCCATCCGCACCGGCGACGGCGACCATCTGCACGATTACTTCACCCGCACCCGCGCGATCCGCCGCGGCATCATCGAGGCCGGTCAGGACACCGATGCGCCGGACTTTGGCCGGGGGCAAAAGAAGTGATCCGCGCGGGCGCCCTGCTGCTGGCAACGATGCTTGGCGGTGCCGCGCTGGCCGCAGCGCCGGATACCTCGCTTGCGCCGCCTGCGCGCCCGCAGGCTGATGCGGGCTTAGAGGCGGCTGGCATAGTCAATTCGCCGGAATTACGCCCGGTTTCGCGCCCGCAATCGGAACAGATCCTGGCAGCAGCAGCCCGCCCCGCAGATCTGCCGCTGCTGGGGCCGGCATCATCGCTGCTGCCCTTTGCACGGCCGGACAGCCTGGCAGAGCAGGTGCTGTTCAAGCGCCGCAAGCGGCGCAAGGGGTCGGTCTGCGGCGATATTGATATCCAGGGCGATAGTGTCGGCTACGTCTCGGGCACGCTGCCCGGCTGCGGCGCCAAGGATGCGGTGCGGGTGCGCGAAATTGCCGGGGTGCGCCTCAGCCAGGCCTCGCTGATGACCTGCAACACCGCCCGCGCGCTGAAGACATGGATCAACCGCGAGGTCGAAACCGCCTTCGGCCGCCGAAACAAGGTGGTCTCCCTGCGCGTTGCCGCGCATTATGCGTGCCGCACCCGCAACAACCGCCCCGGTGCCAAGATCTCCGAACACGGCAAGGGCCGGGCGATCGATATCTCCGGTTTCACCCTGGCCAGCGGCGAGACGGTGACGGTGCTGAAAGGCTGGCAGAACCGCAAGACCCGCAAGGCGCTGAAAAAAATCTGGCGCGCAGCCTGCGGACCCTTCGGCACCGTTCTGGGGCCAGAGGCCGACCGCTATCACCGCGACCATTTCCACCTGGATGTAGCGCGCCACCGCGGCGGGTCGTATTGCCGCTAGCGGTGTGCTCCCGCGCCTGAAAGTGCCCAGGGGCACATTACAGCCTTGGGCCGGGCGCGCTGCGCGCGCAAAAAAGTCATGCTGAGAAACGCCTCAGTGGCTGGTTTTCCCTTTGCCTGTAATTGGCCAGCGGGGTGGTTCGTGACAGGCGGATCCGCGGTCAGCGGATAATCAGCCGCGGGGCGCGGCCCAGGGGCAGGGGGCCAAGTGTCACATAGCCGCCGGAAAACCCCAGCGTGATGTCCAGGTTCCGCGGGTTGCCGCTTGTTTCTGCCAGGAGGCTCAGCACGCGCTCGACAGAGCTGCGCAGGCTGGGAGGCAGCGCGCCGCTGCGTTCCGCCATCAGCACCAGCCCGCGCCAGTTTTCCGCCTGCAGCGCAATCCCGCCCTCCGGCAGACCCTGCGCGTCCACTGCCAGCGTCCCGGCGGCCTTCAGCCGCAGATCGCCCCAGCGGGCCTCGGCCAGTTTCAGATCGATCCGGCGCGGCTGCGGCCGCCGCTGTTCCAGTGCGGCCCGGTCCCAGGGCGCGTCAAACTCAACCGTCAGGTCCAATGCCAGCGTGTCAAACCGTTCCGGCAGCGCCGAGCTGGCCGCCAGCAGCCGCCGCCAGGCGGCGCGGGGGGCGAACTCAGCGGCTTCTGCCGTAATCCGGTAGATCGCAGGCCTGTCCGACTGCACCATGCGCAGGTCCAGTGACGCGCCGCTCAGCACCGCCTCGCCGCTTCGGGCGATCTGCCACGGGGCCGAGATCAGCGCCAGTTCCTCCATTTCCAGCGCCGCACCCGGCGCCAGATGCAGGCTGGCTTGCAGGCCCTGGGCCGTGATCACCGCGGTCCGGTCGAAATAGGACAGCCGCTGGGCCGAGGCCGGGAAGTGCAGGTCCAGCTTGCCCGGCCAGACAGCAGGGCTTGCCAGGTCCAGCCAGTCAGCCCGCCAGGCGGTGCCGGTGCCAGGATCCGCCAGCGCCGGGCGGCTGATCCTGGTTAAATGGCGGATAGGGTAGCCGCTGGTTTCAAGTGCAGAAAACTCAGCCTGCCAGCCCCGCCGCTCTTGCTCGGCAAACCAGGCCGCGATGCCGCTGCGCAGCCCCCAGGCCGCCGCCGCCCAATACAGGCTCCACACCATCAGGGCGGCAATCAGCAGTTTTGCCAGGCGCATCGGTTAGCCTCTTTTGTCCGGATCAGGATTGCTGTTTATAGAGGGGGAGCAGAAAGGGCCAGACAACATGACTATGTGGGTTTTCGGATACGGATCGCTTCTTTGGAACCCCGGCTTCCCGGTGGCCCGCCGCGAGGTGGCGGTGCTGCATGGCTATGCGCGGTCGTTCTGCATGACCTCGATCCACCACCGCGGCACCGAGGATCATCCGGGCCTGGTGCTGGCGCTGGACGAAACCGAAGGGGCCAACTGCAAAGGGCTGGCGCTGTCGGTCGAAGCCGGTCACGAGGAGCAGACCCTGGCAGAGCTGCGCGAGCGCGAGCTGATCTCCTCGGCCTACTTGGAGCGTGATCTGGAAGTGGAACTGGCGGACGGCAGCCTTGTCACCGCCGTCACCTATGTGATCGACCCGCACCATGTCCAGTATTGCGGCGGTCTGAGCCTCGAAAAACAGGCGCAGATGATTGCCCATGCGGTGGGCGGGCGCGGTCCCAACACCGAATACCTCTATAACACTGCTGAGCATCTGGCGGAGATCGGCCTGCATGACAGCGACTTGGACTGGCTGGCAGGCCGGGTGCGGGACATCACCGCATAAAGCCTTGGCGCTTTTGACACTTTGCTTATAGGCTGCGAACCAAATAAGAGCAGTCAACGTGTCAGGAGCCAACCAATATGGCGCAGCCAGACCGCAAAACCCGGCCGCAGTTTTCCCAGCCGGTGCGGCAGATCATCATGATGCTGATCGCACTGGGATTGTCCGGTTTTGGCGCCTTTGTCGCCTTGCCGCGGGTGCTGCCGGTGTTCGAGGCCAACCCTTGGCTGAACGGCTTTATCGTCTTTGTCTTTGTGATCGGGGTGCTGGCCTGTTTCTGGCAGGTGGTGCAGCTTATCGGCTCGGTGCGCTGGATTGAACGCTTTGCATTCGGCGACACTTCGGATGAGCGCCGGACGCCGTCAATGCTGGCGCCCTTGGCCTCGCTGCTGCGCTCGCGCGGGGCGCGGATGCAGCTGGGATCGGCTTCGACACAGTCCATTCTGGACTCTGTCGCCAACCGTATCGATGAAGACCGGGAAATTACCCGGTATATCGTCAACCTGCTGATTTTCCTTGGCCTTTTGGGTACTTTCTATGGTCTGGCCACCACGGTTCCTGCCGTGGTCGATACCATCCGCAGCCTGGCACCGCAGGAAGGCGAAGAGGGGCTGTCTGTCTTCAATCGCCTGATGACCGGACTGGAGGCGCAGCTGGGCGGCATGGGTGTCGCCTTTGCCTCCTCGCTCCTGGGACTGGCTGGCTCGCTGATCGTCGGCCTGCTGGAACTGTTCGCGGGCCACGGCCAGAACCGGTTCTACCGTGAGCTGGAGGAATGGCTGTCTTCGATCACCCGGGTCAGCTTCTCCTCGGGTGAGGATGGTGCCGGCGACAGCGGTGTCGTCTCCCAAGTGCTCGACAACATGGCCGAGCAGATGGACGCGCTGCAGGCGATGTTTGCCGAAACCTCCGAAGGCCGCGCAGCGGTGGATCAAAAGCTGGGCGATCTGGTGGAAACCATTCAGGAGATGAACCGCCGCCAGGAGCAGACCGGCACAGTCACCGCAGCATTGGACCGGGTGGCCGTCGGGCAGGAAGCCCTGACCGAGATCCTGCGCGCCCATAGCGAACAGGGCGGTATCGACGCCGAAAGCCGGATGCGGCTGCGCTCGATCGACGTGCAGATGCTGCGCATCCTCGAGGAAATCTCGGCCGGCCGGCAGGAAAGCCTGAGCGAGCTGCGCAAGGACATCGACCTGTTGGTCAGGGCCTTCGCCCGTCCGCGCGGCTTGTCCCGCGGCGGTGGTGCGGGCCGGGACGCGGGGGATTAACCGATGGCCCTTTCCCGGCGCACAGGGCAGCGATTCCAAGCCTCGATCTGGCCGGGGTTTGTCGATGCGATGACCGGGCTTCTCTTGGTGCTGATGTTTGTTCTGACCATCTTTATGGTGGTGCAATTTGTCCTGCGTGAGACGATTACCGGCCAGGAAAGCCAGCTGGATGAGCTGTCTGCGGAGGTGAGCGCGCTGGCCTCGGCCCTGGGGCTGGAGGAGCGTGAGAACAGCCAGTTGAACGCCCGGCTTGGGGCGCTGACGTCAACCCTCAATACTGCTGAACAGGATCTGGATCAGGCGCGCAGCCTGATCACCTCCCTGACTGCGGACCGTGACCGGCAGGCAGGTGAACTGGCCGCGGCCGCCAGCCGGATCACCAGTTTTGAGGCACAGGTGGCGGCCCTGATCGCCAGCCGCGATGCCGCCCGGACACGGGTCGCGGATCTGAGCGCCGAACGCGCGGACCTGGAGGCCGCGCGCGCGGAATTGTTGGGTGAACAAGAGGCCCTGAACCTGGCCCTGTCGCAAGCCCGCGGCGAGATTGATCTGCAGGCGGAGGCCGCCCGGCTGGCGGCGGCACAGCGCGAGGCGATGGAAGCACTGATCGCCAGCCTTGAGGCCGAGGGCAGCGAGCAAACAACCCGGATTTCCGAATTGCAGGATCAGCTGGGCGATGAAGAAGCCGCCCGTCTGGTTGAGGCCGCCGCCGCCGAAGCCCTGCGGGACAGGCTGCAGAATGCCGACGCCGAACTCACAGCAATGACATTGGCCTTGGAGGCGCAACGCCAGGAGGCGGAGGATACGCTGACCCTGCTGGCCGCCGCTGAAACCGCCAGGACACAGCTGGACGCGCAACTGTCTGAACTGGAGGCCGCCCGCGCCGGATCTGATGCAGAGGCCGGGAAGCTGGCGGCAGAACTGGCCGAAGCCAAGGCCGCTTTGGCTGCTGCAGAGATCCAAGCCGGGGAGCTGGACGTTCTGCGTCAGCGGCTGCTTGCGGCTGTCACCGCACAGCAGAGCGCAGAGGGCAGCGCCACGGAGCAGTTGAGCCTGGCCGAAGAACGCGCAGCCCTATTGGCGCAGGCGCGTTCGGCCTTGTCTGAGGAACAGGTCATATCCGAAGAGGCCCGCCGTGAAACCGCGCTGCTGAACCAGCAGGTGGCGGCCCTGCGTGAACAGCTGGGCGGCCTGCAGGCCATTCTGGACGACTATCAGGGCCGGGATGCCGCCCAGCAGGTGCAGTTGCAGAACCTGGGCCAGGATCTGAACGCAGCACTGGCCCGTGCCGCCTCGGAAGAGCGCAAGCGGCGGCTGCTGGAAGAGCAGGAGCGCAAGCGGCTGGAAGCCGAAGCCGCGGCCCTCGCCAGCAAGGCGCAGGATCTGGAACGTTACCGTTCGGAGTTCTTTGGCCGGTTGCGGGATTTGCTGGGCACCCAAGAGGGTGTGCGCATCCAGGGCGACCGCTTCGTCTTTGCCTCCGAAGTGCTGTTTGCACCGGGCAGCGCCACTCTTTCACCTGCGGGGCGGGTCGAAATTGCCAAGGTGGTTTCAATTCTGCAAAGCGTCGTGGCAGCGATCCCGCAGGAGATTAACTGGGTTATCCGGGTGGATGGCCATACCGACACTTCGCCGTTGCTGGGACATCCGAAATTCACTGACAATTGGGAGCTTAGCCAGGGCCGGGCGCTTTCGGTGGTGCGTTATATGGTCGAGGCGCTTGGGGTGCCGCCGTCGCGGCTGGCGGCCAATGGGTTTGGCGAATATCAGCCGGTGAATCCGGCGGACACTGCCGAAGCGCGCGCCCAGAACCGGCGGATTGAGCTGAAGTTCACTGAAAAATAGGCGAAAACGCAGTTGAGGAGGAGGAGTATGTGCTGCGCCGGGTGCAACCGGTAAGCTGTGCGTTTTGCCAGCCCTTCGGTGGCCTGCAGGGTGCAACCCGCTTCACTAATGGAGACAAGCTACTAGTTACGCACGGGTTGCGGCCCCGCCGGGCAGCAGGGCCTCCTTAAATCTATTGCAAATTCGGGAGTTATCAAATCCTGGCACCGGAAAATGCAGCACAGATGCAGTCTCAGGATCCGCAGGCGAGGCCTCCCGCCCGGCACTGGCCGCCCAAGGGCAACCGTGCCCGTTGGGCCCGGCAGCGGCCAGGGCTTGCGCCCCGGCCGCTGCCGCCGCGTATCTGGTAAGGCCTGATACTTTGAACCCGGTCACTTTGAAGCGGAAAACTGTGGGGCCGGCTACTGGGAGGCGGGGTCTTCCGGCGGTGCGATCACCATGCTGCGGGTAAAACTGTCAACCTGCCGGCCGTCCCGCAATAGACGGGCCGTGCCGGTATAGGTGCCTGCCGGCCATTGCCCGCCGCGCAGGCGGCGGCCGGCAGCGCGGAAAAACTGGGCCTGATTTTTGTTCAGCCCTTCGCTGTGGGAGATAAGTTCGCCGCCGGGGCCTTCCACCGTCAGCTCAAGCTGGTCGCCTGCCAGACCGCCAAACGCGTAGGCCCAAAAAACAAACGCAGGTGCATCTGCAGCCAGCGGTGCGGCGTCCGCGGTGCCTGCCTTGATCGCACTGTATTCAGGGATCGCCGCGCTGAAACCGGCCCCCAGCACACCGCCCGCCTGATAGGCCGGCGGATCCGCCCAGAGTGTCTTACCGGCGGGGGTGCCGCAGCTTTCAAGGCTTTCCGGCGCAAAAGGATCCACCACCGCGCCATCCTTGCGCACAGACAAATGCAGATGCGGGAACTGGGTCTTGCCGGAAAGCCCGGCCTCGCCCAGGATATCGCCAGGCTTGACTTTCATGCCGCTTTTCACCCGGAGCGAGCCGCGCTTCATGTGGCAGTACTGGGTTTCCCACCCGTTGCCGTGGCGCAGGACCACCCCGTTGCCGCATTCCTTACCGTCAATCTCTGCCGCATTGTCATCGGTGGCATATTGGTCCGCCATGCCGTTGCGGGTTCCAAGGACAACACCGCCTGCCGCGGCACGCACCGCGACGCCGGCCTGCATGTCCGACAAGTAGGGCAGGGCGATATCCGTTCCCTTGTGGCCATCATAACTCAGCGTGCCGCAGGTGAAATCCGTGGCACCGGGGCCTGGATCGTGGTCGACGAACTGCTGAATGTGGCAGGTGCCGCCCAGGGTGCAGTCCAGCGGGAACTGCAAAAGAAAATCGCCCGCCGCGGCAGGCGCGGCGAGCGATATTGCGGTTATCAGCGCGGCAAGGCGCATCAATCTGCTGTCAGCAGCGGCGGCTTGTCACCGGATATCCGCGGCTTGCTTGGCCCTTCCAGGCGCAGTTCCAGTTTGCCGTCCTTGATGCCGACCTTGACGATACCGCCTTTGGTCAGCTTGCCGAACAACAGCTCCTCGGCCAGCGGTTTTTTGATGTGCTCCTGGATCACCCGGCCCAGAGGACGTGCGCCCATCCGGTCGTCATAGCCCTTGTCGGCCAGCCATTCCGCCGCCTTGCGGGTCAGCTCAATCGAAACATTGCGGTCCATCAGCTGGGCTTCCAGCTGCAGCACGAATTTCTCGACCACCTGCAGGATCACTTCTTTGCCGAGCGGTGCGAAGGAAATCACCGCATCCAGGCGGTTGCGGAATTCCGGTGTGAAGGTGCGCTCGATTGCGGCGGTGTCTTCACCCTCGCGGCGGTCGCGGCCAAAGCCGATAGCGGCCTTTGCCTGTTCCGACGCGCCGGCGTTGGAGGTCATGATCAGCACCACGTTGCGGAAATTCACCGTGCGGCCGTTGTGGTCGGTCAGCTGACCGTTGTCCATCACCTGCAGCAGGATGTTATAGACATCCGGATGCGCCTTTTCCATCTCGTCAAGCAGCAGCACGCAGTGCGGGTGCTGGTCGACGCCATCGGTCAACAGGCCGCCCTGGTCGAAGCCGACATAGCCCGGAGGCGCGCCGATCAGGCGGGAGACTGCGTGTTTCTCCATGTATTCGGACATGTCAAACCGCAGCAGTTCCACCCCAAGCGTATCCGCCAGCTGTTTGGCCACCTCGGTCTTGCCGACGCCGGTGGGGCCTGCAAACAGGTAGTTGCCAATGGGTTTTTCCGGCTCCCGCAGGCCTGCACGGGCCAGTTTGATCGCACTGGACAGGGCAGTAATGGCATCGTCCTGGCCAAAGACCACGCGTTTCAGCGATTTCTCCAGGTCTTTCAGCACTTCGGCATCGTCTTTCGACACGCTTTTCGGCGGGATGCGGGCGATCTTTGCCACCACGGCCTCGATCTCTTTGACGCCGATGGTTTTGCGGCGTTTGGATTCAATCACCAGATGCTGCGCGGCGCCGGCCTCGTCAATCACGTCGATGGCCTTGTCCGGCAGCTTGCGGTCGTTGATGTAACGGGCCGACAATTCCACCGCGGTCTTGATGGCGTCACCGGTGAACTTGATGCCGTGATGTTCCTCGAAATAGGGTTTCAGCCCCTTCAGGATCTCGATGGAATCTTCCACCGTCGGCTCGTTCACGTCGATTTTCTGGAACCGGCGGGCCAGCGCGCGGTCTTTCTCGAAATGCTGGCGGAACTCCTTGTACGTCGTGGAGCCCATGGTGCGCAGCTTGCCGCCTTGCAGCGCCGGTTTCAGCAGGTTGGAGGCATCCATGGCGCCGCCAGAGGTCGCGCCGGCCCCGATCACGGTGTGGATTTCGTCGATGAACAGCACCGCGTCCGGGTGGTCTTCCAGCTCGGTGACCACGGCTTTCAGACGTTCCTCAAAATCACCGCGGTAGCGGGTCCCGGCCAGCAGCGCGCCCATGTCGAGCGAATAAATGGTGGTCTGCGCCAGAATTTCCGGGGTTTCACCGGACACGATCCTGCGCGCAAGCCCCTCGGCAATTGCCGTTTTGCCAACGCCGGGGTCGCCCACGAGCAGCGGGTTGTTCTTGCGGCGGCGGCACAGCACCTGGATGCAGCGCTCCACCTCGTGGTCGCGGCCGATCAGCGGGTCGATGTCGCCGTCGCGGGATTTCGCATTCAGGTCGACGCAGTATTTCGCCAGCGCGCTTTCCTTCTTTTCGCCCTCAGGCGCGGCCGTGATGCTGTCTTCTTCCTGCTCGGTTGCGCCGGTGACCGGGCGGGGTTCCCCAAAGGCCGGGTCCTTTGCCACGCCATGGGCGATAAAGTTCACCGCGTCATAGCGGGTCATTTCCTGGTCCTGCAGGAAGTATGCCGCATCGCTTTCGCGTTCAGCAAAGATCGCCACCAGCACATTGGCGCCTGTCACTTCGGTGCGGCCTGAGCTTTGCACATGGATTGCGGCCCGCTGAATGACCCGCTGGAAGGCGGCGGTCGGCACCGCTTCGGATCCGTCGATGTCGGTGACCAGATTGGCAAGATCCTCATCCACGAATTCCACCAGCGAGGATCGCAATTCGGTCAGATCGACACTGCAGGCGCGCATCACACGGGCCGCGTCGGGCTCGTCGATCAGGGCCAGAAGCAGATGTTCCAGGGTTGCGAATTCATGACGGCGTTCATTCGCCAGCGCCAGCGCTGCGTGAATGGCCTGTTCCAGGGTGCTCGAGAATGAAGGCACGGGCGTGCTCCTCTGATCTTGGGTTGGCCGGATGGGGCGGTATTAACCAACCCCGCAGTTCAACCATGTGCTTATAAGGTTAGAGTTTGGTTGATAGCGCGCCAGCTTCAAGGGCTTTTCTTCAATTTGGGGTCACAATTATTTTCTCCCTGTTGCGCCCCGATACCCTTGATTTGGTCAAAAACTGTCTTTGCGCCGGCGGATTTCGGCAAAAACCTCAGCGTCTTCAGCATCTTCCATGCGAAGGTGCGCTCTCACGGCACTGTCACCGGCGCGTAGGAACGGATTGGTGTCAAGTTCCAGCTGCAAGGATGACGGAACCGTAGGCATGCCGTCGTTCCGGGCCTTTGCGATATCACGTATACGCGCCTGCAACGCCGGGTTGCCGGGGTCGGCGGTGACTGCAAAGGCACCGTTGGATTGGGTGTATTCATGTCCTGAATAAACGATAGTGTGCGGCGGCAGCGCGGCAAGCCGCGACAGGCTGGCCCACATCTGCTGCGGGCTGCCCTCGAACAGCCGCCCGCACCCCAGCGCCATCAGGCTGTCAGCGGTGAACACGGCATTTGAACCGGGCAGATAAAAGGCAATATGGCCAACGGTGTGACCCGAGACATCCATCACCTGCACCTCTTCGCCCAGCAGCGTGAAGCTGCCGCCGTCCTCAACGGCCATATCCAGATCCGGCAGCCGGTGGGCGTCGGCTGCAGCGCCGATCACCTTGGCGCCATAGGCTTCCTGCAGGTCGGCTACACCATCGGTATGGTCCCAGTGGTGATGGGTCAGCAGGATCCAGTCCAGCCCCCAGCCGCGCGCCGATAGCGCCGCCTTGATGGCGCCTGCTTCGGGCGCATCCACCAGCGCGGTCTCGCCTGATGCAGGATTGCGGATCAAAAAGGCATAGTTGTCCGACAGGCACGGCAGGGTGATGATCTCAAGAGGCATGGTCATTCGCCTTTACATTGCTAAACTGCGCCCAGATTGGCCGAAGCAGCAGGCACCCGCAATGCATCTTGATGTTCAGGATCTCAGGAACTTCTATTACCGCAGCACCCTGGGGCGTGCGGCGCAGGCGTCGATCCGCGGCCGTCTGCTGGATATCTGGCCAGGCACCGAAGGGCTGACGGTGGCGGGCTTCGGTTTTGCCGCGCCGCTGCTGCGTCCCTACCTGCCCGAGGCGCGCCGGGTGATGGCGCTGATGCCGGGGCCGCAGGGGGTGATGCAATGGCCCGCGGGGCTGCCCAATGTCTCGGTCCTGTGCGAGGAGACCAGCTGGCCCGTCGACACTGGCAGGATCGACCGGCTGGTAGTGATGCATGGTCTGGAGACCTCGGAGCGGCCAACAAAGCTGCTGGAAGAATGCTGGCGGGTGCTGGGTCCCGGCGGGCGGGCCATTTTCGTCGTGCCAAACCGGGCCGGGCTTTGGGCGCGGTCGGATCTGACCCCGTTCGGCTTTGGCCGCCCCTACACTCTGCGCCAGCTCGAAGGTCAGCTGCGCGAGCACCAATTCGCCATCGAACAGCACACCGCGGCGCTGTACCG
This sequence comes from Leisingera sp. NJS204, assembly GCF_004123675.1. Taxonomy (NCBI): domain Bacteria; kingdom Pseudomonadati; phylum Pseudomonadota; class Alphaproteobacteria; order Rhodobacterales; family Roseobacteraceae; genus Leisingera; species Leisingera sp. NJS204. The sequence continues at coordinate 1,199,600 of NZ_CP035417.1, forward strand.
GCTGCCCAGCCACAAACGGTTCTGGCTGAAATCCGGCGCGATGCTGGAAAAAATGGGCCGTAAACTGCCGGCGATGCTGGCCGGCGGCGTGTTCATGGTCGAGGTCAGCAAGCAGACCCACACACAGCGCGGCCACATGGTCGGCACCAAGGTCCGCAGCCGGATCCGGGTGCTCGAAGGTCTGTCCAACCCGATGCCGGAACCGGCCTGACGCGTCCGGGGCTGATCCGGCCCGTCTGTGGCTGATTTCGATTCCCTGAAACTGCGGGTTCGGCGCCCGGGGGCGCTGAAAAGACGGGTTCTGGTCCGATATGTGACGAAATCGGCCGCAAATGCCGCTTTCCGGAATCGCCAAATCCTGCAGTTCAGCCGCACTTTTTTATTTCTCGACTGTGGTCAAAGGGCCGCACTTGCCTTAAGTCGTTGAAAACGCTGTAAACATGCTTCTTCGAGTTGCCGTTTAGGCAGTTGATAGGTCGCATCCGCTCTGCTAGACCCACGCTGATTTCAACGCCCCGCTGCCAATGGGGGATGACTCACGCCCCCGGACGCCGCCTGTGGCCGGGTACGCCAACCGGGGCCAATAACATATCGGAAGGGTGGACGTGTCCGAACCAGCTTCGATTTCTGCAGGCATTGCCGCGCGCTATGCCACGGCGGTGTTCGACATCGCGCAAGAAAACAAGGCGCTCGACAGCCTTGAAACCAGCATCAATGACCTGGCAGCCGCGCTGGCTGACAGCGACGACCTCAACAGCCTGATCCAGTCGCCGCTGGTGTCGCGCGACGAGCAGGGCGCCGCAATCACTGCGGTGGCTGACAAGATGGGCCTGGATCCCGTCCTGCGCAATACCCTGGCTCTGATGGCCGACAAGCGCCGTCTGTTTGTGGTGCCCGCGCTGATCGACGCGCTGCGCGCCCGCCTGGCTGAAGCCCGCGGCGAAATCACCGCCGAGGTGGTGTCTGCCAAGGCGCTGACCAAGACCCAAAGCGAAAAGCTGGCCAAGACCCTGGCCGAGCGCGTGGGCAAGAAAGTTACCATCAATGCTTCCGTCGATGCCTCCATCATCGGCGGACTTGTCGTTAAAGTGGGCTCGAAGATGATCGACAGCTCGATCCGCTCCAAGCTCAACTCCCTACAGAATGCAATGAAAGAGGTCGGATAAATGGGTATCCAAGCAGCAGAGATTTCTGCGATCCTGAAAGACCAGATCAAGAATTTTGGTCAAGAAGCAGAAGTGGCTGAAATCGGCCGCGTGCTGTCCGTCGGTGACGGTATTGCCCGCGTTTACGGCCTCGACAATGTTCAGGCCGGTGAAATGGTCGAATTCCCCGGCGGCATCATGGGCATGGCGCTGAACCTGGAAAGCGACAACGTCGGTATCGTGATCTTCGGCTCCGACCGCGACATTAAAGAAGGCGACACCGTCAAGCGCACCAACTCCATCGTGGACGTGCCGATCGGCAACGGCCTGCTGGGCCGCGTTGTGGACGGCCTTGGCAACCCGCTGGACGGCAAGGGCCCGATCGAAGACGTGACCCGCGGTGTTGCGGATGTGAAGGCGCCGGGCATTATCCCGCGTAAATCGGTGCATGAGCCGATGGCGACCGGCCTCAAATCCGTTGACGCGATGATCCCGATCGGCCGCGGCCAGCGTGAGCTGATCATCGGCGACCGTCAGACCGGTAAAACCGCCGTGGCTCTGGATGCGATCCTGAACCAGAAATCCTACAACGACGCCGCCGGCGATGATGAGAGCAAGAAGCTGTACTGCGTTTACGTCGCGGTTGGCCAGAAGCGCTCCACCGTGGCCCAGCTGGTGAAGAAGCTGGAAGAAACCGGCGCGATGGAATACTCCATCGTTGTGGCTGCAACCGCATCCGACCCGGCGCCGCTGCAGTTCCTGGCACCCTATGCCGCAACCGCAATGGCGGAATTCTTCCGCGACAACGGCCGCCACGCGCTGATCATCTATGATGACCTGTCCAAACAGGCTGTTGCTTACCGCCAGATGTCGCTGCTGCTGCGCCGTCCGCCGGGCCGTGAAGCCTATCCGGGCGACGTTTTCTATCTGCACTCCCGCCTGCTGGAGCGTTCGGCCAAGCTGAACGAAGACTTCGGTGCCGGCTCGCTGACCGCGCTGCCGATCATTGAAACCCAGGGCGGCGACGTGTCGGCGTTTATTCCGACCAACGTGATCTCGATCACCGACGGCCAGATCTTCCTGGAAACCGAACTGTTCTACCAGGGCATCCGCCCCGCCGTGAACACCGGTCTGTCGGTTTCGCGTGTGGGTTCCTCGGCCCAGACCAAGGCGATGTCCTCGGTTGCCGGCCCGGTGAAACTGTCGCTGGCCCAGTACCGCGAAATGGCTGCGTTCGCGCAGTTCGGCTCCGACCTGGACGCCGCCACCCAGCAGCTGCTGGCCCGTGGCGCCCGTCTGACCGAGCTGATGAAGCAGGCCCAGTATTCGCCGCTGACCAACGCCGAAATCGTCTGCGTGATCTTTGCCGGCACCAACGGCTACCTCGACAAAGTCGACGTCAAGGACGTTGGCCGCTACGAGGAAGGCCTGCTCAGCCACCTGCGCGGCAAACATGCCGACCTGCTGGCGGACATCACCAACAACGATCGTAAGGTGAAGGACGAGCTGGCGGACAAGGTAAAGGCTGCGCTGGACGAGTTCGCCGCTAGCTTCGCTTAAGGGGAGGATAAGGCTATGCCGAACCTTAAGGACCTTAAAACCAGGATCGCGTCGGTCAAATCGACCCGCAAGATCACAAAAGCCATGCAGATGGTGGCCGCGGCGAAACTTCGCCGCGCCCAGGAAGCTGCCGAGGACTCCCGTCCCTATACCAAGCGGTTCAATGCCGTGATGGCAGGGCTGGCGGCCTCGGTCGGCGGCAGCGAGTCAGCTCCCAAGCTGCTTCGCGGCACCGGCAGCGACCAGACCCATCTGCTTGTCGTCATGACCGCCGAGCGCGGCCTGTGCGGCGGCTTCAACTCGAACATCGCCAAGCTTGCCCGCCAAAAAGCGGCCGAGCTGAAGGCTGCGGGCAAGACGGTCAAAGTACTGACCGTCGGCAAAAAGGGCCGTGACGCCCTGAAACGCGACCTGGGCGGTGACTTCGTCGGCCATGTGGACCTCAGCGAAGTCAAGCGCATCGGCTATGCCAATGCGCAGGGCGTCGCCAAGGACATCCTGACCCGGTTCGATGCTGGCGAATTCGACGTTGCCACGATCTACTTTGCGGAGTTCGTCAACGTTGTGACCCAGATCCCGACCGCCCAGCAGATCATCCCGGCCTCTTACGAGGGCGGCGAAGGCGACGCCGATGGCGCATCTGCGGTTTATGACTACGAGCCCGGCGAAGAGCAGATCCTTGCGGACCTGCTGCCGCGCGGCGTGGCTACGCAGATCTTCTCGGCACTGCTGGAAAACGGTGCATCCGAACAGGGTGCCCGGATGAGCGCGATGGACAACGCCACCCGCAACGCGGGCGACATGATCGACAAGCTGACGATCCAGTACAACCGCTCGCGCCAGGCCGTGATCACCAACGAGCTGATTGAAATCATTTCGGGCGCTGAGGCGCTCTAAGAGACAACCGGAGACCAACAAATGGCACAAGCAAAAGGTAAGGTGACCCAGATCATCGGCGCCGTTGTGGACGTCCAGTTTGACGACCACCTGCCCGCAATTCTGAACGCCCTGAACACTGAAAACGACGGTAAGACCCTGGTTCTGGAAGTATCCCAGCACCTCGGCGAAAACACCGTCCGCTGCATCGCAATGGACGCGACCGAAGGTCTGGTCCGCGGTCGCGAAGTAACCGACACCGGCGCACCGATCTCGATCCCGGTCGGCAACGCCACCCTGGGCCGCATCCTGAACGTTGTGGGCGAGCCCGTGGACGAAAAGGGCCCGGTGAACGCAACCGAGACCCGCGCGATCCACCAGCCCGCACCCGAGTTCAACGAACAGTCGACCGAGTCGGAAGTTCTGGTAACCGGCATCAAGGTCATCGACCTGCTGGCGCCTTACTCCAAAGGCGGCAAGATCGGCCTGTTCGGCGGCGCCGGCGTGGGCAAGACCGTTCTGATCATGGAACTGATCAACAACATCGCCAAAGTGCACTCGGGCTATTCCGTGTTCGCCGGTGTTGGCGAGCGGACCCGTGAAGGCAACGACCTGTACTGGGAAATGATCGAATCCAATGTGATCAAGCCGGACAACCTGGAAGAATCGCAGGTTGCTCTGGTCTACGGTCAGATGAACGAACCTCCGGGAGCCCGTGCCCGTGTTGCGCTGACCGGCCTGACCCTGGCCGAACAGTTCCGCGACCAGTCCGGCACCGACGTTCTGTTCTTCGTGGACAACATCTTCCGCTTCACTCAGGCGGGTTCGGAAGTGTCCGCACTGTTGGGCCGTATCCCGTCCGCTGTGGGCTACCAGCCGACACTGGCAACCGACATGGGTGCGATGCAGGAACGCATTACCTCCACCAAGAACGGCTCGATCACCTCGATCCAGGCGGTCTACGTGCCTGCGGATGACCTTACCGACCCGGCACCGGCAACCACCTTTGCCCACCTGGACGCGACCACCGTTCTCAACCGTGCGATCTCCGAGCTCGGCATCTACCCCGCTGTGGACCCGCTCGACTCCTCGTCGCGCCTGATGGACCCGCAGATCGTTGGCGAAGAGCACTACAAAGTGGCGTCCGACGTTCAGCAGATCCTCCAGCGCTACAAGTCGCTGCAGGACATCATCGCGATCCTCGGCATGGACGAACTGTCGGAAGAGGACAAGCTGACCGTTGCGCGTGCGCGTAAGATCCAGCGTTTCCTCTCGCAGCCGTTCGACGTGGCAAAAGTCTTCACCGGCTCTGACGGCGTTCAGGTTCAGCTGGAAGACACCATCTCGTCGTTCAAGGCTGTTGTGGCCGGCGAATACGACCACCTGCCCGAAGGCGCCTTCTACATGGTTGGCGGCATCGACGAAGTGATCGCCAAAGCCGAGAAGATGGCTGCGGAAGCCGCCTAAGACTGGAACTCCCCTGCGCGCAGCCCGTGCAGGGGAACCCTGAAAGGAGGCCCCAATGGCACAAACGATGCAATTCGACCTCGTGAGCCCCGAGCGGAGCCTTGCTTCGCTGCAGGCCAGCGCGGTCCAGATCCCCGGTGCGGAAGGCGACATGACGGCAATGCCGGCCCATGCGCCCACCATCACCACCCTGCGCCCCGGCGTGCTGAAGGTCGAAAGCCCGGAAGGCAATTCGGAGTATGTGGTGACCGGCGGCTTTGCGGAAATCGGCGGCGACAGCCTGTCGGTTCTGGCCGAGCGCGCGATTCCGATGGCGGAAATGACCCGCGATCAGATGGCCGCGCTGATTGAAGACGCCCGCGAGATGTACAAGACCGCAAAAGAGGAAGACCAGCCGCACGGGCTGGTCGAGGACGCAGCCAAGCTGCTCGCCGACATGGAAGCCCTGGGCACCCATATGTCCCTCTGATCCAACCCGCGGATTGGACGATTTAGAAACCGGCTCCTATTGGGGGCCGGTTTTTTTGGGGAAATGCTGTTTGGATAATCGCTTGGCGGTGCTGAGCGTTGAGGAGGCCGCGCGCACTCTCGAAGCGGCATCTGGTCCAGGGCTGAGATACCGGGCGGGGTTCAGTGTTGCCTATGGCGGCGGGCTCAGGGCAAGCGAGTTCACGCATCTGAAGGCCGGTGAAATCGTGCCGGATGCGCGTCTCGGGCACGACGCCGGAAGCGCGTCTCCGGCAAGGCGATGACCGCATGCTGATCCTGGCGCGCCGTGGCAAAGGCCGAAAGGACAGCCACGTGATGTTGGCGCCGGGCTTGCTGGATCTGCTGCGCGGCAATTACTGCAAAGCGCGCCCGGCCGGATGGTTGCTTCCGGGTCGATGCGATCCCGACGCAGAAATTCAACCGGGCCTTCGGGGCGGCTTGCGACTTTGCCGGGATCAAGAAAAAGGTCTCGCCCCGCACGTCGTGTCGAAGGCTCGCCTGCGACTTGCCGGCGGATGGCACCCGCTGGATCGCTTTTCGTCCCGGTTTTTTGCTGCCGGTGAAGGTTCAGCCGCGTCTGTTCCGGCGTTTGTTCCTCGAAGGGCTGGCCAGGCTGCACAAGGCGGGAAATCGACGTTCTTCGGCAATCTGTCAGAGCAGGCAGGCCTGGATACCTTCGGTGGCCATCCCGGGCCACTGCGCAAAGCCGGCTGGGCCGTGTCCGTCAAACCACCCTTCGGCGGCCCCGAAGCCGTGCCGGCCTGCCTCAGCCGCTGCACCCGCCGGGCCGCCAACTCCCAACGCCCAAATCCCGCGCTGCAACAGGCCCAAGGCGCCGGAGAAAAGGGCTGACCGGCGGTATCGGACCGGAAGTACCAGCCTGCTTGCACTGATCGGCTTCGCAGGCTTCGCAGCCCAGCCCATCGGCTTTCCAAGCCCTGAACCGCAATCCCCATAGCACCGGAATCCGCCCGCGCCTTCCTCGTTGTCAGATTTATCGCCGCTGCCGCTCACGCTGACAGCAGCCACAAACCTTAGACACCGACGAAACCGTTCACGCGGGATTGGCGCTTGTGGCGGTTGGATCGCGCTGATTTGTACTGTGGACTTGGCGAATAGGCGTGCCGGTCTGACGATTGGGACCTTCTCAATTGTCAGACAGGAGGTTTCGTTGTCAGACCAATATATTCCAAAACTCCGCCAGCGGTTTGCCGAAGACATGCAGATCAAGGGGCTTCAGCCCAAAACACAGACGATGTATCTGCGTGCGATGCGTGTCTTCACGCGGTTTCCGGGGCGCGCGCCTGATAGCGCAACGCCAGCTGAATATGAAGGAGCGCGGCGCCGGCGCGCCGACCTTCAACAGCCGGTTGGCGGTTATGAGCTTTTTCTTCGCGACTGCCTGCCCGCGCCCGGAGACGAAGCGGCACATGCGCTATCAGCGGGCGGCGAAGAAGATCCCGGTCGTGCTGAGCGCCGAAGTCGTCACACGCATCCTTTAAGCGGCACCTGGTCCCGGGTTGAGATACCGGGCCGCGTTCAGCGTGGCCTATCGAGGCGGGTTGCGCGCCAGCGAGGTCACGCATTTGAAGGTCGGTGACATTGACAGCGGCCGCATGCTGATCCGGATCGAGCAAGGGAAGGGTCGTAAGGACCGCCATGTGATGCTGTCGCCGGGCATGCTCGACCTAGGCCGCAACTACTACCGTGAGGCACAGCCAAGAGGGTGGATGTTCCCAGGCCGCAACCGGATCGTTCCGATCTCGACGCGTCAGTTCAACCAGGCTCTTGGGGTGGCATGCGATTTTGCCGGGAGCGGCAAAAAGATCTCGCCCCATACACTGCGGCATAGCTTTGCCACCCATCTGCTGGAAAGCGGGGCCGGCATGGGCGTGATCCAATGACCGGCTGGACCTGTCGCGGTTTTGTGCCGCCCCAGGTGCTCGGTTAAGCCACCTTTCGTTCGAATGCGACCGGGCTTTTCCAGCCCAGTGCTGTGTGTCGGCGTCGCGGATTGTAGAAGCCGTTGATGTATTCAAAGATCGCCATCTCGGCTTGCCTGCGGGTTTCCCATGACCTTCGCCAGATCAATTCTGCCTTGATGGTTTTGAAGAACGTCTCGACGGCCGCATTATCGTAGCAGTTTCCTTTGCCGCTCATCGATACCTTGAACCCGTTTTGGCGTAGGATCTTCTGATAGTCCTGAGAACAGTATTGCGATCCACGATCCGTGTGGTGAATGCAGCCTTTTGGCGGTGACCGGAATGCGATGGCTATCGTCAGCGCCCGGATCGCCAGATCCCGTTTCATTCGATTGCTCACCGCCCAGCCGATGACCCGCCTGGAATGCAGGTCCAGGATCACTGCGAGATACAGCCAGCCTTCACGGGTCCGGATATAGCTGATGTCGCCGGCCCATTTCTGGTTCGGCTGATCAGCCGTGAAGTCCCGATCCAGCAGGTTGGGCGCGATATTGAATTTATGGTCACTGTCCCCCACTCGGCTGATTGCTTCGCAATCGCCTGCCGGGCAATGGTCGTCACCTTGTGTTTGCGCGTTCTGACAACAGATATGCCGTTCTGGCGCATTAGGCGGCCCGCACGACGGTGCCCGATATCCAGACCGATCTCTTTCAGCTCCTCCGTCATCCGTGGCCTGCCATAGCTGCCCAAGCTGAGGCGCGACTGTTCCTTGATATGCGCCAGCGTCACCAGATCACTGCGCTTTCTGCAGCTGGCCGGACGGCTGCGGAAGGCCCGTAAACCGCGCGGACTAACATCCATGACATCACACAGCCGGTGGGTGGGAAAGCTGTCGCGGCGTTCCTCGATGAACCTGAACCTCATGGCCTTTGGCCCGCGAAGAACTGCGTTGCCTTTTTTAGGATCTCCCTCTCCTCCTTGAGAACGCGGTTCTCACGTCGAAGCCGTTCATTCTCTTGGGCCAGGCTCAAATCCTCGTTCGACACTACGTCAGTGTCTCGGTGTGCCATGATCCATTTGTTAAGCGTTGACAGGCCAACACCAAGATCATCAGCAACCTGCTTGCGTGTAAGTCCGCTGGTCAGCGCTATGCGCACCGCATCAGCTCGGAATTCGTCCGTCCGTTTCGTTCCCGCAGTTCGTCTCATTTGGCGCAGTAAAGGCTATCAAAGGGGCGGCATCAAACCGCGACAGGTCCACTGTCGTGGTGTCCCCCTATTGCGCCCGTAGCCCGCTGGAGTTCGTCCCGATTTCTGTTAGTGTCCGAGCCCGTGGTGTAATTCCCGCGCCTTCAACGGTGTGATCATGGGTGGCCATCAAGGTGTATGGTCGAGGTGGAGTTTCGACGCTTCAGCCACGACCCGCACGGAGACCCCGATGACCAAGACCATCATGGGCCTTTCCGAGCTTCTCGCAAAGCAAGATGGCGGCGGCTTTCTGCGTGCCGTCGCGAACTCATTGGTCCGGGGCTTGGTCCGTCAGAAGCCGGGACTTTCTGGACGGGCTTTTTTCGCGGCTTGAAAGCCCGGGGGCTGGAACGGCATCAAGCTGGTGTTCAGCGACGCGCACAGCGGCCTAAGGGCGGCCATCGTGCTGGCCAACATGGCGTTCCCGCGCCAGCACAGAACGAAGTTGCACAGTACCAATCCGATCGAGCGCTTGAACAAGGAGGTGAAGCGCCGGGCCGATGCCGCCGGTATTTTCCCGAATGAGGCCTCCATCACCTGCCTGATCAGCGCCGTGCTGTTCGAACAGAACGGCGAATGGCAGATCGCCAGCCGCTACATGATGGTTGAGGCCTTCGCCGAAACCGGCGCAGAGGAGACAGACCCCATTCTCAGCCTTTCAATACAAGCCGCCTGATCATGACCTCTGGCCATCCGGGAAATTACACCAGCTTGACGGACGTGACCCAATTTCCGGACAGTTTGATTATTGATCCTATGCGGCAATTCTCCAAGTCATGGTTTCGTATGCTTGCGCGGGTGTTTGGCAGCCGATGGCGGAATGACGCCGTTGGCGATTGTAGAAGACCTCTATGTATTCGAAGATCGCAGCCTTTGCCTGGGCACGCGTTTTGAAGCGCTCCCGGTGGACCAGTTCCTTTTTCAGGGACGCAAAGAAACTCTCCATCGGTGCGTTCTGCGCCTTCAAATGGTCCCCCAGACCATTTGATCCGCTGGCGCGGACCAGCTTGAACTCCAGGCATTCTCCGGTGCGGCTCATGGATTGCGTGATGCGTGCCGCCCTAAGCAACTTGCGGTATTCTCCGCCTGCATATTGCACGCCGCGGTCGCCATGGCGGATGAGCCCTGGTACCGGGCCACGGCGCCCAAGGGCCATGTTCAAGGCATCACAGCACAGTTCCGATCGCAGATGATCGTCCATGGCCCAGCCCACGATTTCACGCGTGGCATTCGACCATTGTTCTCGAACCAATGGCGAACAAGGTCTCATTCCTTGATGGCAGCCACGTAGAGCCAGCCTTCAGCGGTGTCGGCATAAGTGATGTCAGCGAGCCGAACACGGTTCGGAACGGTGCAATCGAACTGTTGCTCCAACAGATTTGGTGAGGGTTTGAGGCTGTGATTGCTGTCTGTGGTGCGCCGCTTTCGACGCTTGTACAGGCACGGTGAGACATTGTTTTCACGCATTATTCTGGCCACGCGCCGCTCCGAAACGTCCTCGCCATCGGCTTTCAGATCCTGGTGGCCCCGCTTTGCCCCATATCGTTTTTTGCTTTGAGTAAACGCCGCTTTGATCTTTGGCAGCAACGCGGCGTCCCGGGTGTCCCGCAGCTTTTGCCGCTGATCCCGGGCAGGTTGCGGCTGGACAAAGCCGTAAAACCAGCTGCGCGTAACGCCAGCAATGCGACAGAGCTGAGCGATCGGCTAAACAGTCTTGCGGGCAGCGACAAATGCATGTTTCGCGTTCATGTCTTCGCTGTCCTTGAGGCGAAAAAAGCGGAAGCCTTGTGGAGGATCCCATTTTCCAGCTTCAAACGTTTGTTTTCCTTCCGCAGACGATCCAGTTCCGCTGCATCCGCCTGCTGCCTGCGCAGCGCCGCCATTGATCCTGCCGCTTCGGCCTCCGAGTGCCAGGTCTTCAGCTGGGAACTCGTCACACCCAGTTCCCTGGCCACGCCACATTGTGTGGCACCAGGCTTATAAAGCCGGCCAACAGCTGCGGCTTTGAATTCATCTGTGAACGTTCGTCTCGATTGTCCCACTTAAGGCTCTTTTCATGGACAGGGTAATTTACCCTAATGTCTGGGAACAGGGACGAAGTTCACACCGTCTTGCTGCACCGCATGTGGACAGACTGCGCTGAATTCCGTCGGGAACCGGTGGAGGGCACGGCATGATCTAATCGTCCAATACTTGACACAAACACCCAATAAAAGAAGCGGCCTTTACCCAAACCGCGGTGAACACTGTGGGCCTCAACACGGGCCGCGCTGCCGGGGCACTCTTTGAGCAGAGCAGGCTTTCACCTTCCCGTGAGTTACCCCGGATCTGCGTCCCATTAACTCAATTCTCATCAAATTCCCCGAAATTGCCCTGTATGACATTTTCCTAACCAGCAGGATTCCCCGTGACCGATTGGACCTCCGGCTATGTGGCCGGCATCGACTATACCCATGATTTCCACAGCCAGCTGACGCCCGCCTTGCTGGGCTTTGGCGCGATGAGCCAGGGCCACCGGCACGCTCTGGACGGCGACGGCATCACCTATTGCGAACTCGGCTGCGGCCAGGGATTTTCCGCCAATCTGCTGGCGGCGGCCAACCCGCATATCGAATTCCACGCGATGGACTTCAGCCCGTCGCATATCGCTGGCGCCAGGGAGCTGGTTCAGGAAGCGGTTCTGGACAACATGCATTTCCACGAACGCTCCTTTGAGGATTTCGACACCGCGCCGGGCCTGCCGGAGGTTTTTGACATCATCGCCCTGCACGGTGTCTTCAGCTGGGTCTCCGCGGAGAACCGCCAGCATATCACCCGGTTCATTTCGCAGCGGCTGCGGCCGGGCGGCCTGGTCTATGTCAGCTATAATGCCCAGCCCGGCTGGGCTGCGGCCATGCCGCTGCGCCGCCTTCTTGCCGGCCGGGCAGAGCAGGGCAGCGGGCCGCTGGCAGGCCGGATCGGCGATGCAATGGCCTTTGCGCATCAGCTGGATGCAGCGGGTGCGGCGTATTTCGGCAAGAACCCGGCAGCGGCCAAACGTCTGGATCATATGAAATCGATGCCGGCCAACTATCTAGCGCATGAGTATTTCAACAAGGACTGGACCCCGTTCTATTTCGAGGATCTGGCGGGCGAACTGGCCGGAGCCAAGCTGGATTTTGCAGGCTCCGTGCATCCGCTGGACAATCTGGACTGCATCCGCTTCACGCCGCAGCAGCAGGCCCTGCTGAACAGCGAGGGGGACCCCGGCCGCCGCGAAGGCCTTCGCGATGTCCTGCTGAACGAGCATTTCCGCACCGATATTTTTGTGAAGGGCAAGCTGTCCCATACCCCGCGTGGCGAAATCGGCGCCTGGTTTGCGACCCCTTTTGCTCTGAACCGTCCCTATAGCGGCGGGACCTTGAAATTCCACCACCGGGGCAGGGAGGTGCCTCTGGAGCAGGAGCAGTACGCGCCTGTGCTGAAAGCTCTGGCCGAGGGGCCATCAACAGTGCGCAGCCTGCTGGATCACGGGGTGTTCGGCGCCATGGACTGGGGCAGCATCGCCCGGATGCTGACGACACTTGCCGGCACCGGCTGCATCACCCCCTGTCTGCCGCAGGAGGGGCTGGCACAACGGGCTGCTGCTTGCCGTGCCTTCAATCTGGCGGTCTGCAAACGGGCCGAGGACAGCGATACCCTGCGCTTCCTGGCCTCGCCTGTCACCGGCGGCGGGGTGGAGGCGGACCGGTTCGAACAGCTGTTCCTGCTGGCCCGCAGCGAAGGCCATGAGACACCCGCCGGCTGGGCAGCCCTTGCCTGGCGCATCCTGGCGCCGCAGGGGCAGCGGCTGCAGCACGAGGGCCGGGTGCTGGAAACCGAGGAGGAGAACCTCGCCCTTCTGGGAGCCAAGGCAGGCAATTTCGCGGCCCGCCGCCTGCCGCTGTTCGAAAGCCTGGGCGTGACGCTGGAGGACGCCGGGCAGGACACCGGGACGGGCTCCGGGAAGGACCAGACAGGGGCCTTGGCACAGGGTACTGCGGCGTGATCCCGCCGCATTCGGCGGGGCGGGCGGCCGGGCCGTGCCGGCAGCTTGGAAAACCGCTCTCATGTGCCGCCGCATTAGCAATTTGAAAAGCTGTGCCGCTTAAACAGAAAGCGGCCCCTTACCCTCACTGACAGGAACTCACACGTGTCCTTTGAAGACCGCACGCTGACCGCTCCATCCAGGGGCAGAGAAGCTCCCTTTGCCCTGGACGAAGTGTTCTTTTCCCGCACCGACTCCCGCGGTGTGATCCAGGCCGGCAATGCTGTGTTCAGCCGTGTCGCCAAATACGCGATGGAAGACCTGCTGGGGGCACCGCACAAGGTGATCCGCCACCCTGACATGCCGCGCGCGGTGTTCCAGCTGCTGTGGGACACGATCAAGGGCGGCGGCACTGTTGGCGCCTATGTCAAGAACCGGGCCAGCGATGGCAGCTACTACTGGGTTTTTGCAGTCGTCACGCCCTGCGACGGCGGTTATCTTTCGGCGCGGATCAAACCGACCAGCCCGCTGCGCAAGACGGTCGAGCAGGAATACGCCCTGCTGCGCCAGGCCGAACGCGACGAAGGGCTAGACCCAGAAGCCAGCGCTGCGCTGCTGCTGACGCGTCTGCAAGGGCTTGGCTTTGCCACCTACAACGATTTTGCCGGCCACGCCCTGGCAGAAGAGCTGATGGCACGTGATGCAGGCATGAAACGCCCCGCGGATGCCCGTCTGGCGGAACGCCGGGCGATGCATTCCGCAGCCGGGGATCTGGTGCAGGAGACCGAGGCGCTGGTGCAGGAATTCGAATCCATGCGCACCATCCCGCATAACCTGCGCGTCATCGCCTCGCGGATCGAACCGGCAGGCGGGCCGGTCACCGTTCTGTCCGAAAACTACAACGCCATGTCGCGCGATATGTCCAATTGGTTCGAGGCCCATGTCTGGGGCAAGAACAGCAATTTCCGCGCCATCAAGGGCACCGTGACAGCAGCCATTTTTGTCGAAGGGCTGGCCCGCATCCTCACTGAATGCGGCCATCAGCTTAATCAGGAAGACGGCGCCGCGGCCATTGATATTAATCGCGAACAGGCGATCCTGACGCAGTTGACCGAGGATCAGTTCACCAAGGCCAGGGCCAGCCTGCAGGACGTCCGGTTCGAGGCCGGCCGCATTCTCAAGGCCTGCCTGACCCTGCACCGCCACTTCATGGCGCTGACCACTACCCGGGTGCTGTGCAAGATCGAATGCGCCCGGCTGGGGAGTACCGGGGAATCGCTGAATTCGATCATTGATGAGCTGGGCCAGTTCCAGGACCGGATTTCCGTCCGTCTGGAAAAGATCACGGAACTCAGCAAAGCACTTGCATCCGAAGGGAAGTAACCCGTGTTCCGGCCTATTCCTTTGCCGCCGTCTCCGTCCAGCTTTTGCGGAAAGACGCAGGCGACTGGCCATAGCGTTTCTTGAAGCGGATCGACAGCTGCGTGGCACTGCTGAAACCGGTGGCGGCGGAAATCTCTGCCACCGTCATGTTGGTCTCGTTCAGCAGGGCCAGCGCCCGGCCCACCCGCAGTTCAATGTAGAACTGCACCGGCGAGGTGCCGACATAGCGCTGGAACAGCCGTTCCAGCTGGCGCCGCGAGATCTGCGCACGGTCTGCCAGCACGCCGATTTCCACCGGCTCCTCGATGGTGTCATGCATGAACTGCATGGCGTTGATCAGATGCTGATTGCGGCTGCTCAGCGCAACGGAATAGGCCGATTTCTGCAGCGCTTCGCGGTTGTTGGAGCGGAAGTGGATGCACATGTCGGACACGATGACCGCCAGGTCCTTGCCATGGTCGGTCTCGATCATCTCCAGCATCATGTCGGTGGCCGCATTGCCGCCGCCGCAGGTCATCAGCCCGTTGTCGATCTCATATAGGTTGGCACTGGGCTCCAGCCCCGGGAAATACTCGGAAAACGAGGGCTGGTTTTCCCAATGCAGGGTAAAGCGCTGACCCTGCAGAATGCCGGTCTGGGCCAGCGCAAAGGCACCTGTGCAGATGCCGCCGAACCGGCCGCCATGGGCATTCTGGCGCCGGATCCAGGCGAGGGTGCGGGGACTGGCGCTGTCCGAGGGTTCAATGCCGGAACAGACAAAGGCAAAGCTGCCGCGGGGCAGATCCTCCAGCGGCAGGTCGGTATTGATTTCGATCCCGTTCGAGCACGGCACCGGCGCGCCGTCCTCGCTCATCAGGAACCAGCGGTACAGCTCCTTGCCGGTGACCTGATTGGCAACCCGCAAGGGTTCCACCGCCGCGCTGAAGGCCAGCATGGTCAGCTTCGGCAGAAGCACAAAATAGATGTCTTTGGGCGGCCCGTCGTAATCAACCCGGAAACTGGCCGCACCCTTCGGGACAAAGCTGCGGAGATTCATGATCTTACCCTAACAGATGGGATGTTTACTGCAAAATGCGCGCCGCAAGCCTTCGCCCGCGGCGCGCTGTTTTCTCAGGCTGTCAGCTTGGCCACCGGCTCGCCGCTGTCTTCCCAGGCGGCGATTTCGTCTTCGCTGGCCTTGGGCGAGAACAGCCCGGTCATCGCATAGAAGATGCCAATGAGCGGCGACAGCCAGCAGGCAAAGGCCAGCGGGATGTACAGCAGGTTCTCGAAATTGCCATCCGATATTCCCAGCGCCAGCGCCGAGATCACAAAGGCACCGCCCGCATTCCAGGGGATCAACGGCGAGACCAGCGTGCCGCCTTCCTCAATCGCGCGCGACAGGTTCAGCGGCGAATACTTCATGCCGCGATACACAGGCGCATACATCCGGCCGGGCAGGGCGATGGACAGATAGGGGTCGCCGGCCACGGTATTGGTCGCAATCGAGGTCAGGATCGCCGAGGTCTGGATGCCGGCAAAGCTCTTCACCCGCGCAATGATCACCTCGATGATTGCCTGCAAACACCCGGTCCGTTCCAGTGCGCCGCCGAACCCCAGTGCCAGCAGCACCAGCGAAATCGTCCACATCATCGACTGAATGCCACCGCGGTTCAGCAGCGGGTCAATCTCCGGCACGCCGGTTTCAATCGCATAGCCGCTGTTGGCAAAGGTGAAGGTCTCATGCAGGCCCGCACCCTGGCACAGCATCGCCATGATGCCGCCGACGACAGCACCGGCAAACAGCGACGGGATCGGCGGCTGTTTCTTTACCGCCAGCGCAATGACCAGCAACGCGGGCAGCAGCATCAGCGGCGAAATCCAGAACGCGCCATCCAGCGCCTTGGTGATCGCGTCAATCCGCTCAAACGACACTTGCGAGGTATCGATCAGGGTGAAGCCGACAACCAGATAGATCACCAGCGCGATCAGCATCGACGGCACCGTGGTCGGCAGCATGTTGCGGATGTGGTCGAACAGGTTGGTGCCGGTTACCGCAGGGGCCAGGTTGGTGGTGTCTGACAGGGGCGAGATCTTGTCGCCGAAGAACGCGCCGGAAACCACGGCGCCTGCGGTCCAGTACATCGGAATGCCAAAGCCCGCGCCGATCCCCATCAGCGCCAGGCCGACGGTGCCCACAGTGCCCCAGGAGGTGCCCAGCGACACCGACACGATGGAACACAACACCATGCCCGCGGCCAGGAACAACTCGGGCGACAGGATTTTCAACCCGTAATAGATCAGCGTCGGCACGGTGCCGCTGGCAATCCAGATGCCGACAATCATGCCGACAGTTATCAGGATCGACACCGACGGCAGCGAGATGTTGATGACGTGAAACACGCCTTCCTCGATGTTGTCCCACTTGTGGCCCAGCTTCAGCCCCACCAGCGCAGTGATGGCGATGCCGATCGCCAGCGGAATATGCGGGGTGAAATCCCCGAAGTAAAACAGCTGAACGCCCAGAACAGCCAGCGTCAGAACGATGGGCAAAAGCGCCATCGCCAGGCCAGGCTTTACGATATTCGGATCATTTGGTGACACGGGTATTTCCTCCCTAGGGTCAAATCGCCTGTCAAAGGCGGATGCGGATACACACCAGAAATCGGCCCCTGGGACTCGTACCCGCCGCGCCGGAATGCACAGCGTTTGCGACAATCGGGGAAATATCCCTGATCGGGGAAAGATTGGGTGTTTGAGGGATTTCTCCCTGCTTGTGAAGGCCGCGCACGCCTGCCAGGCCATTGGAAATGGCAGCTTGCCAAGCCAGTGCTGCCTTGCCTAAAGGCAACAGCCGCCGGGTCTTTATGGCTGGTTTCTGGATAATCCTGCTGTATGGCTTAATCTCAAAGCTGACTAACCGCTTGGGAACCGGAATGAAAAGACTGCGCAACCCCCGCACAGGGGTCGATCAGGGGGATATCGAAGTCTTTTCGGATTTCGAGGACAACGGTGAGATGTGGACCGGCTCCGGCCCGCGCGAGCGGCGCCAGGCGGTCAGCTTCAGCGCGGCATTTGCCAGCCCGCCATCGGTGCAAGTGTCGGTGTCGCTTTGGGATATGGATACCTCTGCCGCGATCCGGGCCGAACTGGTGGCGGAAAACATCACCTGCGAAGGGTTCGAGATCGTCTTCCGCACCTGGGCCGACAGCCGCGCCGCCCGCCTGCGTGCGGGCTGGCTGGCCATCGGCGAGCTGCCACATGCCGACGACTGGGATGTTGATTAAGCCGCGGAGCTAGACCTTGGCAGTCAAGGTCCCGGCACGCAGCAGCTTTTGAAATTTGGGGCATTCCAGATGGCTGGGCGCCGGGCAGTCCGCCATATGCCGCAGCGCGTCCTTCAGCGTGGTCAGTTCCCGGATCTGCGCCTCCAGCGCATCGGCGCGGGCGTGCAATTGGCTGCGCGGCAGATCCGGCTGGCCGTCCTTGCCGAACATGCCGGCAATCTCCTGCAGCGAAAACCCGGCCGCCTTGCCCAGCGTGATCAGCGACAGCTGCAGCAAAACCCCACGCCCGAACTGCCGCCGCAGCCCCTTGCGCCCGGCTGAGGTGATCAGCCCGATTTCTTCGTAATACCGCAGGGCCGAGGCGGCGACGCCCGAGCGGTCGGCGACGTCGCCAATATCCAGAAGTTTCATTCTTGACCTCAAGTTGACTTGAATTGGCAGGCTGCCAGTCCGGAACAGTTGGAACAAGGAAAATCCCGGATGAACACGGAAAAAAACCCCCTCTGGCAAGAGCCAAAGGCCACCGCGCTGTTGATGGCTGCCAGTCTCACAGTGATGGCCAATGCAACCATCAGCCCGGCGCTAGCCGGGCTGGAACAGGAATTCTCAGGCGTGCCCGATGGAGGTTTTCTGGTACGGCTGCTGGTCACCGCGCCGTCGCTGGGAGTGATGCTGACCGCGCCGCTGGCAGGCTGGCTGACAGACCGCGCCGGGCGGCGCGGCGTGCTGCTGGCGGGGGTCTGGCTGTTCATGCTGTGCGGCACAGCCGGGTTTTACCTGCCGGATCTGCATCTGATGCTTGTCAGCCGCTTTGGTCTGGGCATCGCTGTGGCGCTGATCATGACCGCGCAAACCGCCCTGATCGGCGACTATTTCACCGGCGCGCGGCGACAGGCGCTGACCGGGCTGCAAATTTCGGCGCGCAATTTCGGCGGGCTGGTCTTTATCGGAATGGCCGGGCTGGCCGCCACCCTGTCACCACGGCTGCCGTTTCTGATCTACGGGCTGGCTGTCCTGTGCCTGTACGCTACCTGGCGCCATGCGCCCGAACCGGCCCGGCCCCAAACGGGGCAAGCCCAAGCTGAGGGGGCAGGGCACCCGGCCTGGCTGATGCTGGTAATCGCAGTCTCAGCCTTGCAGATGCTGACCAACGGGCTGTTCTTCATGATGCCGACCCAGCTGCCGTTCTTCTTTGCTTCCCAGGGCCTCAACAGTGCGCTGATGACCGGGGCGGGGCTGGGGCTGCTGTCGCTTTGCGGCGGGATCACTGCGCTGCTGTATGCACGCTTCAAAGGCGCGCTGCCGCATGCTGCCATTTTTGCCTTGGGCTACGGCGCGCTGGCGCTTGGCTTTGCGGTTCTGGCACAGGAAGGCAGCGCGGCGGTGTCGCTTGCGGGCGCCATGGCGGTTGGCATTGGCTATGCCGCAGTCTCGCCCGGCTTTGTCGCCATCACGCTCGCGCTGGCCCCGTCCGGGCGGCGCGGTACGGCGGGTGCAATCCTGACCGCATCGGTGTTCTGCGGCCAGTTTCTGTCGCCCTTTGCCAGCACGCCTGCCATCAGCATATGGGGCTATGGCGGGGCCTTCGGCGCCGCCGCGGCAGGTCTGGCGCTGATGGCTTGCATGGCGCTGCTGACGGCTCTGCACACAGCGCGCCGCCGCCGTGCCGCCCTGTAAAAAGGTAAAAGCCCCGCCGGGTGGCGGGGCTTTGCAACTTGCGGAAAACAGCGGGTTCAGCTGCCGTTTGAGGTCAGGCTCTCGTAGATCGGCACCAGGGTCTTGTCCTCGAACAGCGACGAAACCGATGTGCCGTGCCAGATGTTCAGGATCGCCTGGGTGAACAGCGGCGCGGTCGGCAGGATGCGGATATTGGGTGCGGCGGCGACGGCCTCGGTCGGCTGGATCGAGTCAGTCAGCACCAGCGACTTCATCACCGAATTGGTGACGCGCTCCACCGCCGGGCCGCTCATCACGCCGTGGGTGATATAGGCGTGGACTTCCTTGGCGCCGTTGTCCAGCAGCACCTGGGCTGCCTTGCACAGCGTGCCGGCGGTGTCGCACATGTCGTCGATGATCAGGCAGATCTTGTCTTTCACATCGCCGATCACGGTCATTTCGGCCACTTCACCGGCCTTCTCGCGGCGCTTGTCAACGATCGACAGCGGTGCATTGATGCGCTTGGCAAGCTCCCGTGCACGGGCCACACCGCCCACATCCGGAGACACCACCATCAGCTCGTCCATGTTGTCCTTGAACTGGTTCTTCACATCCAGCGCAAAGATCGGCGAGGCATAAAGGTTGTCCACCGGGATATCAAAGAAGCCCTGGATCTGCGCGGCGTGCAGGTCCATGGTCAGAACCCGCTCGATGCCGGCGCCGGTCAGCATATTCGCCACCAGCTTAGCCGAGATCGGCGTGCGTGCTTTGGTGCGGCGGTCCTGGCGGGCGTAGCCGAAATAGGGGATCACTGCAGTAATCCGCTGGGCCGATGACCGGCGCAGCGCATCAGAAATGATCAACAGCTCCATCAGGTTGTCATTGGCCGGGTTTGAGGTCGGCTGAATGATGAACATGTCCTCGCCGCGGACGTTCTCATAGACTTCGACGAAAATCTCGCCGTCATTGAACCGCTCGACGCGGGCGTCCACCAGCCCCTGGTCGACACCGCGGTGCATGCTCATCCGGCGGGTGATGGCTTGGGCAAGAGGGAGGTTGGCGTTCCCAGCGATAAGCTTGGGTTCGTTCAAAGTCGGCATTGGCTGATATCCCCAGGCAGCAATGGCAATGTGTCAGATTCGTGATATTGAACCCCGCTTATCATGCACTTACCCTCGCGCAAAGTTCTAAGCGGGAGATACAGCCTATGGCAGCGTTCGATTTCTACTTCTCAACCTTGTCGCCCTTTACCTATCTGGCCGGCACAAGGCCGTGGGAGATTGCCGTGCGCCACGGCGCCGAGGTGATTTGCAAGCCATTGGACATCCTGGCGTTGTTTGCCCGCACCGGCGGCACACCTCCGGGTGAACGGCATCCCGCACGCCAGGAATACCGCCTAGTTGAGCTGGAGCGGCAGGCGGCCAGGCTGGGCATGCCCGTCAATCTGAAACCGGCGTTTTGGCCGGCCAATGCCGCGCCGTCCTCATACGCCATTACCGCCGCGCAAACCGCAGGCGGCGGCGATATGGGGCAACTGGTGCATTCGATCCTGCGCGCCTGCTGGGCCGAGGAGAAAAACATCGCCGAGGATACGGTGATCCGCGACTGCCTCCAAGGCGCCGGCTTCGACCCGGCGCTGGCTGACAGCGGTCTTCTGGCCGGCGCGGAGACCTATGCGCAGAACCTCGAGGACGCAGTCAATGCCGGTGTGTTCGGGGCGCCGTTCTGGGTGACCGCAGACGGGGCAAAGTTCTGGGGACAGGACCGGCTGGAAGACCTGGACGCGCATCTGGCGGGGCAGGCCGCGTGACAATCCGCGTGACAGGCGGCCAGCCGCACCGCGCGACGGACCGGCCCGAGGGGATCTTTTCGCGCAGCTTCGGCCAGGGTCCGCGCAATGTGCTGGCGGTGCATTGCTCGCTGGCCCATTCCGGCGCCTGGCGCCGTTTGGCCGGAGAGATGGCCGGGGACATCACCCTTACCGCTTTCGATATGCTCAGCCATGGGCGCAGCCCGGATTGGGACGGCACCGGCAATTATCAGCTGCTGAACGTTGACGCAGGCCTTGCCTTGCTGAGCGAACCGGCGGATCTGATCGGGCACTCCTTCGGCGCCACCGTGGCCCTGCGCATGGCAATGGCCCGGCCGCATCTGGTGCGCAGCCTGACGCTGATCGAACCGGTGCTGTTTGCCGTGGCCAAATCCGACGCCCCGGCGGCATTCGCCACGCTCGAAGCCGCCAGCCGGCCAATCGATGCGGCCTGGGCAGCCGGGGATCTTGCATTGATGGCGCGGCTGTTCAATCGGATGTGGGGGCCGGGAGAGCCAAAGTGGGCCGACCTGCCCGAACAGACCCGTGCTGCGATGATACGCGCTATCCCTGTGGTGCCGGCCTGCCACCCGACGCTTTTTGACGATGAAAACGGCACCCTTTCCCCCGGCGCTCTGGATCCTGTTGCCATGCCTGTGCTGCTGCTTCACGGCAGTGAAAGCCCGGGCGTGATCGGGGAAATTGTCCGGGGGTTCAGCCGCCGGCTGGCCAATGCCGGTGCCGGATCCGTGCCGGGCGCGGGCCATATGCTGCCGGTCACGCACCCGCAGCAAACGGCGCAACTGCTGCGGCAGTTCTGGCAGGCCCGCAACTGACAGGCCCCGGACCCGCGACCGGCCCGCTCTTGACCTGCGGCAGGCCTTGTGCGGCCCAGTTGCGTTTCGCTTGCGCCGCCGGTCTGATGCGCCGCCGGGAGGTCAGATTTCCGTCACTGTTGTCACCACCTCGCGGAAGAAATCCATCTTCCCGTTTTCCTGATGGGTGGTGATAAAAGTGACGCTCTCTGCCATTGCTGCACTCCGGGCATAGAAGAACCGCTGCTCGAACCGGGTCAGAAACCAGCCATTGCCTAGGTCCTGCGTGTCCGCCGCAAGGATCTGCGTGCCCTGCGGAAACACTTCCTGGCCCAGCCGGGTCAGCACCTGGGCAAAACCTTCGATATCCGTGGCGCTCTGCCAGGCGATATCGGCGTCATCCTTGTAGTGATCAATGCGGAAATCGATATCCGCAGCAATCAGCCCCATGATCGCCGGATCCCCGGCTTCGAAATGTTTCAGTACCTGCGCGATTACGGGGTCCGTGGCCCCGGCCTCTTGCGTAATGCCCGCGTCCTTCATGGTGTTGTCCTTCTGTGCTGCTGTTTTCGCAGACAGCTAGCCACGCAGAAGTACTAAAGTTAATTGCTTTGATGCCTATTGTTGGCATAGTCTTTGACTATGATGGATCTTGCCCCGCTCCGCTATTTTCAATCCGCCTATGACACCGGCACCTTCAGCGCCTCGGCCCGGATGAACGGGGTGAGCCAGCCGTCGGTCTCGGCGGCGGTCTCAAAACTTGAAGAACACTATGGCGGCGCCCTGTTCCTGCGCCGCCGTGACGGGCTTGCGCCAACTGCGCTGGGGCACGAGCTGTACCGCCAGTCGGGCGCCGTGCTGGCGCAGCTCAGCCTGCTGGAGCAGCGGCTGACCGGACGGGCACCGCAGGCGGTCCGGGTGCATTGCCAGCCGGACATCCTGGTGGCTTCCTTCCAGGCGGCGCTGTCCGGCCTGCGGCGTGACAATGCGGCGCTGACGTTCCAGTTCACCAACAGCCGCGAGGATGCGGATATTCTGTTCTGCTCCGATGGCTGCGTGCCGCGGGGCTGCGCCTTTCAGGTGTTATGGCAGGAAACCTATGGCGCCGCATTGCCCCGCGATCACCCCCTGGCCGCGCAGGCGGCGCTGACCCTGGCCGATCTGGCAGGCGAGCCGCTGATCGCACGGCCCTATTGCCCCGGAGCGGATCAATTGCTGCTGCAGGAGCAGGCTCTATCCGCCATCGTCGCTGAAGCTGCACATGACGCCCAGCTGCTGGATCTGGTGGCCGCGGGGCTGGGCGTGGCGCTGGTGCCGCTCGGCCATGCCCGCGCGCAACAGGGGATCACGGTGCGGCCGCTCAGCACGGACACCCCCGTGCAGCGCCAGGTCGGGGTGGCCCACCGCAAAACCCAGTTTGCAGCCGCCATCGCCAAAAGCCTATGCGCCTCCTGGCAGCATCCGGCCCCATAACAAAGCCCGTTGCACCGCCGCCCTTTACAGCAGGTTGAGGAACGCGCTGATCTGCTCTTCGGTTAAGGACCAGTCGCAAACAAACCGGGCGGTGACCAGCTCATTCTCCGGCCCCTGCAGCAGCCCGTCCCACAGATGGTAAATCGCGCCCGCCGCAAACAGCCGCTGATGGGTGCTGCGGGGCAGGGCGGCAAAAATCATGTTGGCCTGGGCAGGATGGGTGAACCGGGCGCCCGCGGCCTGCAGCCCTTCGGCCAGCATCGCGCAATTCGAGTTGGCTGTGCGGGCGTTGTCCAGCCACAGGTCATTGGTCAGATAGGCCAGCATCTGCGCCGACAGATAGCGGTGCTTGGAAAACAGATGCGCGCCGCGTTTGCGGCGGTACTCGAACTCCTGCGCGTGGCCGGGATCAAAGAAGATCACCGCTTCCACTCCCAGGCAGCCGTTTTTGGTGCCGCCAAAGGACAGCGCAGTGACCCCTGTCTTCCAGGTCATCTCGGCAGGCGTGCAGCCCAGCGGGATCAGCGCATTGGTGAACCGGGCGCCGTCCATATGCACCGGCAGCGCGTATTCGCGGGCCACCGCACCCAGTGCTTCAATTTCCGCAACTGAATAGACCGTGCCGAATTCAGTGACCTGCGACAGCGACACTGGTCCCCGCTGCGGCCCGTGGACACCACGGACTTCCTCGCCCTCAATAGCGGCACGTAAAGTTTCCGGTGTCATCTTGTCCGCATCCGTCACCGGCGTCAGCTTGGCGCCGCCGGTATAGAATTCCGGTCCGTTGCACTCATCCTGCAGGATATGCGCCGGGCGGGTGCAGAACACGGTCTGCCAGGGCTGCGCCAGGGTCGACAGCGCCAGCACGTTGGCTGCCGTGCCGGTGGCGACCAGATACACCGATGCCTCCGGCGCCTCGAAAACCGCGCGGATCTTTGCTGTCACTTCGGCCATTTCCGCATCCGCGCCATAGCCCATGGCATAGCCCTGGTTGGCCTTGGCCAGGGCATCCAGGATCTGCTGCGGCGCCGGGCCGGAATTGTCAGAGGCAAAGTGCATAAGCGGGATCCTTCTTTCTGCGGTGCAGGCTGTGCAATTCCAGCCCGGCCTGCGGGGCACCCCAGGCTGCCGTCAGCCCAGCGGCTCTTCGATGATGTGGTCTTCCCATTCTTCTTCGGAAATTTCGAACTCGGAGACCGTCCAGCCGCGCACCGAAACGCCGGCCTCATGCACGCTGCCGGGGGTGCCGGTCAGCAGCGGGTGCCATTCCGGCAAAGGCTTGCCCTGCCACAACAGCCGGTAGGCGCAGGTTTCCGGCATCCAATAGGCGTGGGTATCCAGGTTTTCCGGCTTCAGCACGATGCACTCCGGCACAAACTGATGGCGGATCGGATACTGGGCGCAGCGGCAGCTGGCATCATCCAGCAAGCGGCAGGCGACACGGGTCAGGGCGACCTCGCCGCTCTCCTCGTCTTCCAGCTTGTTCAGGCAGCATTTGCCGCAGCCGTCGCACAGCGCTTCCCATTCCTTTTGGTTCAGCTTCGCAAGCGGTTTCTTCTCCCAGAAACGCTTACCCAGACCCGAACGGTCAATCACGTCTTTTTCAGGTTTCATAGCGCCACCAGGATTTCGCGGGACGTGGAGCAATCCGCATCCATCTGTTCAATCAGCGCCTCCAGCCCGTCAAACTTCAGCTCGGGCCGCAAAAAGGCCACCAGCGCAACCGACAGCGTCGCGCCATAAAGATCGCCCGAGAAGTCAAACAGGAAGGTTTCGATATTCGGCACCACGCCGTCAAACATCGGCCGCACCCCGATCGAGGCCGCGCCCAGATAGCTGCCCGCATGCGGCCCGTCCAGCACATCCACCAGCACCGCATAGACACCGAACCGCGGCTGGTGTAGCCCCTCAATCGACATGTTCGCGGTTGGAAAACCCAGCTCCCGCCCGCGCTGCTCGCCGCCGATCACCACGCCCTCGATGCGGTGCCAGTGGCCCAGCATTTCCTTGGCATCCGCCGGTCTGCCCTCGCTGAGCGCGTTGCGGATCGCGGTCGAAGACACCGCGTGTTCAGAATATTCCATCAAAGGCGCAATAGTTACGCCAAAGCCGTGCAGCGCGCCGAACCGCTGCAGGTCATCCGCATTGCCCGCACGGCCCTTGCCAAAGCAGAAATCGGCGCCCACCACCACATGTGCCAGCCCCAGCCCGCCGGCAATCACGTCACGGGCAAACTCTTCCGGCGTCAGGCTGGACAGCGCGGTGTTGAAGTTCAGCTCATACAGCCGCGTAACCCCCAGCTTCTCCAGCCGGTGGGCGCGGGTTTCGGCCCGCATCAGCCGGAAGGGCGGCGCATCGGGGGCAAAATACTCGCGCGGGTGCGGCTCAAATGTCATCACCCCCAAGGGCGCCCCGGGAGCTGCCTTGCGGGCCAGTTCGATCACCGACTGATGGCCCAGATGCACGCCGTCGAAATTGCCGATGGCGACAGTGGCGCCCCGGTCCTGGTCTTCGACGAATTCATAATCTCTGACGATACGCATGGCGCATCCGTAGCGCCATGCGCCGGGCGGTTCAAGCGGCCAGTGGCGGTGGAGGGTACCGGCTGGCCGAGCACCTGCCCGTGGGGCGTGCAACAACAGGCCGGTGCCTGCCGGTTTGTCCCGGCAAAGCATATTCCCAGTTGCAAGGGACTGTGCCAGACCCAAAGCGCCGGCCCGCCAGGACAGGCAGGCGCTTGCCCGGCGGCGCTGCGCGCCTTGTTTGCGGGCGGGATAGCGCCCAGCCACAGGGTGATGCACCGCCGCCGCACGCTCCCTTCACGTGATCCTCCCGCGGCGATGCCAGGCTGCCAAGTGATCGAGATCACCCGCCATGACCCCGAGCAAGGGCCATGATACAAGGCGCAGGCATCTGTGTGGCTGCCTGCGTATCCCCCGGAGACCAGCCCCGATAACCGGCTCTGATAAAAAGGGGGTCGTCCAAGCAAGCTTGTCCGAGCAAGCCCCGGCGGGGTCTGTCCACCTCTGCCCGGCGGCGCCGCCACCTTGCACAGGACCCGCGCTAAACGGAAGATTACGGAACAAGCCGGTAAGACAAAACCGCCAAGACCAAACGGTCCAGGCGGCTTTGCCTGCTGCGCCCAAGGTCCAATCGGCTGCCAATGCGCTTCTTTCTGGTCTGAAATACCCTGGGGGTGAGGGTCGTCCCGGAAATGATCCGGGGGATCATTTCAGACCCGAACGGGCGAAGCCCAGCCCGGCAGGGGCCGAAGGGGCAACACCCCATCTATTGCGGACCCGTCTGAGCCCGCGGCGCCAGCTTGCCTGCCGTAGCTTGCGGTCTCAGTCGAATTTGCGCGACGGCGCCATCACCATGGCCTCGCCGACCAGTACCTTCTTGCCGTCGACGATGCAACGGCACTCCAGCTTGACCCGGCGCTTGTCGATCACGATGTCGGTCACCTCGACCTCGGCCAGCACCATGTCGCCGGGGCGCACCGGAGCCAGGAATTTCAGCGACTGGCTCATATAGATGGTGCCATGGCCGGGCAGCTGCTCGCCGATCACCGCCGAAATCAGCCCCGCGGTCAGCATCCCATGGGCAATCCGGCCCTCGAAAATGGTATCCTGGGCGTAATCGTCATCCAGGTGCACCGGATTGCGGTCGGTCGAGACCTCGGCGAACTTCTGGATGTCCTCATCGGTGATGACTTTACGCAGGTAACGCACCATCCCCATTTCGATGTCTTCAATGCAGATGGTTCCGCGCGGCATGTTGTCCAACATCTCATCCTCCGTTCACCTGGCGTCTTGCAGGCGGCGTTGTAACATTTGCGCGCTCGATTGCCCGCTTGCGCAACTTTATTACTTTGCAGGTGCAGAAAATCAAGACATTTCTGACAAAGAAAAACCCCGCCGAAGGTGGCGGGGTCTGATCGCATCAGCAGGCGCCCGGCGCAAGGGCAAGGGCTATCGCGGGGTGTTTTACCGCAAAAAACCAATGGCATAGCTGGGCGCGGACTGTTCCTGCGCCAGATAGGCCTCAAGCGCGTCCGCGTCCGGCTGGACCGATGTCTTTGTCTCTCTGGCCGCAAGCCCGCCGGTGATGAACAGGGAATCGATGCTTTCGCCCATGGCGCCGGCAATATCCGTATGCGGCCCGTCGCCGATCGCCAGGATCTCGGAATCGGCAAAGTCATGGCCCAGTTCGGTCAGGCGCCGCCGCGCCAGATCATAAATCGGCGGATGCGGCTTGCCGAAATACAGGCTCTCACCGCCCATTTCCGTATAAAGCCGCGCCAGCGCCCCGGCGCACCA
Organism: Leisingera sp. NJS204; assembly: GCF_004123675.1. Classification (NCBI taxonomy): domain Bacteria; kingdom Pseudomonadati; phylum Pseudomonadota; class Alphaproteobacteria; order Rhodobacterales; family Roseobacteraceae; genus Leisingera; species Leisingera sp. NJS204. The sequence goes on from NZ_CP035417.1 coordinate 1,227,034, forward strand.
CTCCCGTTTCTCGCCGCGATCGACCACGATATCCGGGTTGGCGCAGAGCAGCTTCATGCCCATCTGCTTGGCATACAGGAAGTCTGCCCGGTTCACCTCCGGATCCGCCATGGTGTCAAACGGGCCGCAGCAGACAATGCCCTCGGCCTCGCGCAGCGGCACCCTTGTGATCTCCACCGGTTCATGGATCACATGCAGCGGCTCGAAAAACCCCGCATCACGTTCCCATTCCCCCATGAAATAGACTTTGTTTCCCACAGCACCGGTGAACATCGCGGCCCGCGCGCTGTCACCGCTGGTCGAGATGGTGTCATAGGCATCATCCGGGACGTTGAACTGTCCCAGCTGCGCCGCCACACCTGCACGGGGTTTCGGCGAATTGGTCACCAGCACCACTATGCCGCCCTGCTTCCGATACGCCTGCAGCGCTGCCACTGCCTCGGGAAATGCGGTGATGCCGTTGTGCACGCAGCCCCAGAGATCAACAAACAGCGCCTTGTAACGGCTTGAGACTTCGGAAAGGGAGGGGATGATCTGGGTCATGGCCGGGCCTTCTCGCGCGTGGATATCTTGCCGGACCAGCTATGGCAGAGGCCGCAGGAAATGGCCAGCGGCGCAACGGGCGGCGCCTGCGCAACGGGTGGAAACAACCCGGCGTCAGCAGAACGCCGGTTCAAGCGGGTCGCGGCCCGGATCAGCCCGGCGGGACGGAAATACTGCGAAACCCTGACCGCCGAGCGCAGCAACTTCGATTGCAACGTCAATATCGGCATTGACCGCAAGATGAAGCAGCGCAACGCCTATTTCACCTATCGCGAAGACAAGCCGGTCATCCGCATCTCGATGCCGATGCTGCGGGATTCCGCCAGCGATGACGAGGCGGCCTTTATCCTCCGCCATGAAGACGGCCACTTGCTGGGCCGCCATATCGAGAAACAAAAGCAACAGGCGCTGGCCGGAGCGCTGATCCTTGGGGTGATAACAGCTGCCGCCACGGCGGACTCCGGCTATTATGATCCTTCGCTGGTCAGCACCAGCATGGATGTCGGCGCAGCGGCCGACTCCACTGCATATTCCCAGACCTATGAATTGGAAAGCGATACTCTGGGCACAAGAATTGCCCATGCATCCGGCTATGACCCGGTCGAGGGCGCTAGATTCTTTGCCCGGCCAGAAGCCGCGCGGACCAAAGCAGGCAGGCTGTCCTTCTGGGGCACACATCCGCCTGATGCCGAGCGTCTGGCAAGGGTTCTGGCCAAGATGGAGCAGATCGACGCCAAATTAGAACTTCAAAAAATATAGTAAATTCAGTGATCTAAAGTCACTTTGGGCGCTTGCCGCAGGGGGGCGGTCTGCGGGGCGGTTCCTTTCCGGTCCGCCCCGCACCGGCGCCGCCGCATCTGCTGCGCAAGGGGCCCGGATCCATTTTGGTGCCACCCGTTAGGGTCGCGCTGCTGAGTGTCCAAGGCTTTCTTAACGACTCCCCCATAGGGTGAATAGAAAGCAACTCAATGGTGTGTTAGCGATGTTTCGTAATCTTCCGATAAAAACACGGCTGGTCCTTTCCGGCGTGGTTTCCACTGTTTCTGTCCTGGTGCTTGCAGCGATGTCCGTCTACAGCCTGTGGCAAAGCGAGCTTGAACTGGAACGGCAAATCAATGCCACGGCGGTCATCCGCCATGAGCTGATGGCCGACAAGATGCACGATGCGATCGAGGCCGGTGCGGTCCACGCCCTGCTGGTGGGACCGGACGGGCCGGCCGCCAAGAAAGAACGTTTTCAGGCCAAGCTTGCCCGCGACATTCAAAGCCTCCGGGATGCGGTTGCGGCCTTGCAAAAGGTCGAAATGTCCGAAGCAATCCGCCAGCAAGTGGCAGAGCTTGCTCCGGCGGCAGAGACTTTCATTCAGGCGGCCAAAGCCGTTGAAGGGCTGGCCTATACGGATGCTGCCGCCGCTGCGGCGGCGCTGCCCAAGCTGCAAGAACAATATGAGGCTCTCAACCAGCTGCTGGCGCCTCTGGGCAAGGACATCAAATCGTTTGCCCAGAAAACTGCGCAAAGCGCGCGGGACCATGACATGCAGTTGCTTTACCTGCTAATCGGGTTTTCTGTAGCGGCGCTGCTGGTGATTGCCCGCAACGCGCGGCAGGTGACACTGACGATTGTGCGTCCGATCGCGCGGCTGCGCTCTGCCTTGCGGGAAGTGGCTGAGGGTGATCTGGGGCTTAAGGTTGCCGACCGGATGCGCGCCGATGACTTCGGTGAAATTGCCAAGGACATCGATGCGGTATCAGGCCGGGTTATTTCCGCGCTGGATGAGCAGAACGCCCTGCGTGAGGAAAGCGAACAGGTAATCGACCGGTTGCGCAGCGGTCTCAAACGGCTGTCCGACGGGGATCTCAGCGACCGGATCACTGAACAATTCAGCGCCGATTACGATCCGCTGCGGGTGAACTTTAATGAGACCGTCGATAAGCTGAATGAGCTGATGGCCGACGTGGTTCAGGCAGGCGCCCGCATTCAGCGGCAGTCCGATGAAATCCAAACTGCCTCTGAAGAGCTTTCGGGCCGCACCGAAAGCCAGGCTGCCACGCTGGAAGAAACCGCCGCAGCACTTGAAGAAATGACCGCGAGTGTCAATTCATCGGCACGCAACGCGCAGGAGGTGCAGTCTGCGGTGGAAACTGCGCGCGCGGATGTCGAAAACAGCGGCCGGGTCGTCGAAGGCGCAATTGCCGCAATGAATGAGATTGAAAACTCTTCGAACCAGATCTCGCAGATCATCGGCGTGATTGATGACATTGCCTTCCAGACCAATCTGCTGGCGCTGAATGCAGGGGTTGAGGCCGCGCGGGCAGGCGAGGTCGGGCGCGGCTTTGCTGTTGTTGCCTCCGAAGTGCGGGCGCTGGCGCAGCGGTCCTCGGATGCGGCCAATGAAATCAAGACGCTGATCAGTGCCAGCACGGCGCATGTGAAGGACGGGGTGCAAAAGGTGGACGGCGCGGGCAAGGCGCTGACGACCGTTGTTGGCCAGGTGACCAATATTGCCGATCTGGTGTCTGGTATCTCCAGCGAGTCCGCCGAACAGGCGCAGGGGTTGAACGAAATCAACATCGGCGTTTCCCAGCTGGACTCGGTGACCCAGCAGAATGCCTCCATGGTTGAGGAATCCGGATCCGCGATCCGCGCCATGAACAATGAGACCGTGGGACTGAATCAGGTGGTTGGCCAGTTTGTCCTGCGCGACGGCCCGCCGCCGGCGCAACCGGCTCGTCCGGCGGATCAGCCTGCTGCCGCAGGACGGGCGCCAGCGGATCCGCCGCAGCCAGTGCCGGTTGCCGACGACGCCTGGGGTGACGGCACCCGCTGGGAGGATTTCAATGATGGCAGCGAAGCCTGGCCCCCGGCCGGGGACGCGCCTCAGGCGCAATCTGCCTGAACCCGGTCCAGCCGCCGCCGCTGCCTTTGGGCCGCCGGCGCCATATATTGAGCACCCGCCCGGGCCGGAATTTCAGCGGGACCGAAGTTTCGCAAAGTTCGGGCCGCTGTTGAAGGACAGGCCGCTGTTTCCAGCAGGTGCGCAGGAAGGAGTGAGTGGTAGCAGCGCCGTTTCGACGGGGCACCGCAGCCGGAGAGGGTCCTGCCGCAAAAAAAGACGCCCTGCGGGGCGCCTTTTGCAGTCCGGGCCGGCAGCGGCGCTTAGACTTTCAGGTTCGGAATGATCTGCTTTTTGCGCGACATGATGCCCGGCAGCACCACGGTGTCGCCGGCCGCATCGGCGCCAAAGCTCTTGGCGGCCACGGTTTTCACCAGATCGTTCGGCACCAGGAGGGTGGCTTCCTCGTTCAGGATGTCCACGACGAACAGCAGCACCTGGTCAACACCATCCTCAGCCGCGACGGAGGTCATGGTCTCCATCAGCGAGGCCTTGCGGTCCAGCACCACGCCCGGCGCGGTGGTTTCCAGCACGGAGACGCGGAATTTGGTGCCCTCGACGGCGTATTCCTTGGAGTCCATACGCAGCAGTTCCGCGTCGGAGAAAGAAGAGACGTCGGATTTGGCGGCAAACATCTCAGCCGCGTAATCGGCGATATCGATGCCCAGGTCAGCGGCCAGCTTTTCGGCCACGGCCTTGTCATGCGCGGTGGTGGTCGGCGAGCGGAATTCCAGCGTGTCGGACAGGATGCAGGTCAGCGCTGCACCCTTGATTGCGTCCGGCATCTTGGCGGCGTCATCGCCCATCAGGTCGTGCATGATGGTGGCGGTGCAGGCCAGCGGACGGATGGTGATGTCGATCGGGCCTTTGGTTTCCAGGCCGCCGACCAGCTTGTGGTGGTCGATGATCGCTTGCACATCGGCGCCGTTGATATTGGCGGGCAGCTCGGCGGGGTTGTTGGTGTCAACAATGACCACAGCCGCGTCATCGGCCACGTCGGCGATGATCGCGGGCTTCTCGAAACCCCAGCGCTGCAGCATGAAGGCTGCTTCGGTGTTCGGTTCGCCCAGCAGTTTGGGCTCGGCAGCGGTGCCTTTCACCTCGTTCAGATACCAGGCCCAGATGATCGGGGAGCCGGTGGAATCGGTGTCGGGGGATTTATGGCCGAAAACTTGGATGGTCATTGGGCAGTCCTGTTCACTCAAGAGGTCCGAAGGGAGATTTGCGCGCCTTATAGGGTTGGCGCGCAGGCTTGTCACCCCACAGCCGCTGCAATGCGGCGTTGTGCCTAGAACGGGGCGCGTTCCAGCCTGTAACCCTCTTGCCGCAGAAGGTTCAACAGGCCGGCCTTGCCTGGCAGATGCAAGGCGCCGGCAGCCACCACGATGCGGTCGCCCCTGGCCGCTTCGATCACCGGGATCCAGTTGCGGTTGCGCTGGTCGAGCAGCCCGTCCATTGCCTCTGCCCACAGGGTTTCGCGCTCTGCCCTGGTCAGGGCGCCGCTTTGCAGGAAGTCCCGCTCGCTCAGGTAAAGCGCGCTCAGCGCTTGCTGGTCGAAATAGGCCTCAACCGTGGTGACGAAACTGTCTTGGCCGCCGCCCATCATGGCGGTAAAGGCACGCAGCTGGCGGACCTGCTCTTCCAGCGGGTCGGCGTCCATCATCCGGATAACGCTCATCGGATCTTCGAGCGACTGCAGGGCAACACCGGCTTCTTCAGCCAGCTTGCTCAACCGCACATCAAGGCCCCGTTTGATGTCCTTGTCCTGGCGCAGGCAGGGCGGGAATGACATTGTCATCGCCAGGAACCAGGGCCGCATCTTGGCAGCCATCCAGGGGGCCATGCCATGGCTGCGGACCTTGGCAGCCAGGGCCTCCCACTCAGCCGCGGGCAGGCGGTCGATCAGACTGGGGCCATCGGTGATCAGCATCAGCGAGGGCGTGCGGCCCAGTTCGGCCTCGAACGCCGCCTTGTCGGCGGGGCTGGCCTCTATCAGCAGAAGGTCTGCCTGGCGCACCAAGGGGGCCAGCCGGGCGGTGATGACCTCCATCCGCGGATCGTTGATGTGCAGGGTGCCGATCACATGCAGCGTGCGGTCGCCGCGCCGGGCGATCCAGTGGTTGCCTTCGGCAAAGGGCGCAGCGGCGGTGCGGGCTTCGATGCGGGCGCGGTCCGGTGCGGCGAGGGCGGTGCGCAGGTCGGTGCCGGTGCAGGCCGCCCACAGCGAGGCGGGCAGCAAGAGGAAAAACAGGGAAAGGATAAGCCGCATAACGGGAGGGTCCTGAGATCTGAGTGCGGGCGGGGGGTGCCTTACCACGCGGCCGGGGCGAGGCTGAAACCCTTGGCTTTCAGCAGGTTCAGAACACCGTTTTTGCCGGGCAGGTGGGCAGCCCCGACGGCGACGGCAATCCGGTCGTGCCGGGCGGCCAGGATGGGTGTTATCCAGCGCTGGTTGCGCTGATCCAGCAGGCGGCGGTTGTACTGCCGCCACAGCCGCGCGGTCTCGGCGCCGGAGAAGCTGCTGTACTGGGCGCTGATCCAGGGGGCGAGGACAAAGGAGGTCCAGACGCTTTGGTCGAAATAAGCCTCAACCGGGGTGGCATCCTCGGGTTTGCCGGATTGCACCAGTTCCAACTCCAGCGCCAGCATCCGGGCCTGATCGCTGAGCGGCAGGCTGGCAATGGCCGCCAGCGCCTGTTCCGGGGTTTCCAGCGCCCCCAGCGGGATCCGTTTGCGCCGGGCGAAATCGGATATCCGGTCATCCAGCCCGCGCCGCAGGCCAAAGCCGTAGGGGCGGCAGCCGCTTTGCACCACAAACATTGAAATCGCCCAGGGCTGCATCCGGTTCATGGTCTCCGGATTGACGCCGGTCACCTGGGCCGTCAGCTGGAACCGCTCCCAGGCGTCGCGGGGCAGCAGGTGCCGCAATTCCTGGCCCTTGGGCAGCAGGAAACTGCGGGCCAGTTCATCAGGCATCCGGTCCAGGCGTTCCAGATCGGAGTCGGAGGTTTCCAGATAAATGGCGTCTGCTTGTGCCAGCACCGGGCGCAGGGTGCGCATCACCTTGGCCATGCGGGCATCGCCGCCATGCATGGTGCCGATCACGTGAATGGTGCGGTTCCCCTTGGTGGCGACCCAGTGGTTGCCGCGCGAATACGGGGTGGCGGCCATCTCGCGCTCCAGCCGTGCTTCGGTGGCGGCGGGCAGATGGTCGCGGTAGTCGATGCCGCGGCAGGCGGCCATGGCGGCAGGGGCCTGCAGGGCCAGGCCAAGTGCCAGCCCAAGTACCAGGGCGCGTGCAAGTGCTATCGGTTTCATTCTAAGCCCTCTCACCGGTTCCGGAACAGCAGCCTGGATGTATGACCCTAGGGTGCGGCGCCGGGGGCGGCAATGCAAAACCCTGCGTCCGGGCCGCAAATCCGTGCCACGGATTGCCAACGGCGGTGCGACCTGCCAGTCATGGGCGATGGAACGCGAGGATCAGCTGTATGCGCCGGTGAAGGCGCTGCTGGAAGGGCAGGGCTATGAGGTGAAGGGCGAGGTGGGGGCCGCCGATGTGGTGGGTGTCCGCGGCGCCGAACCAATGGTGATTGTCGAGCTGAAGCTGAAGTTTTCGCTGTCGCTGTTTCACCAGGCAGTGGCCCGGCTGGCGGTCACCGACCTTGTCTATATCGCGGTGCCGCGGCCCGGAGGGCGGCAGGCGCGGCGGATGATGAAGGACAATCTGGCCCTGTGCCGGCGGCTGGGACTGGGGCTGATCACGGTGCTGGCGGACGGCCGGGCAGAGGTGCATTGCGACCCCGGGCCTTATGCTCCGCGAAAGTCAAAGAAGAAGCAGGCGCGGCTTTTGCGCGAGTTTCAGACCCTGCGCGGCGATCCCAATGCGGGCGGCGCCACCCGGCATGGCATTGTTACGGCCTACCGCCAGGATGCGCTGGCCTGTGCGGCGCATCTGGCCGTTGCGGGCGCCTGCAAAGGGGCCGTTGTTGCCAAAGCCACCGGTGTAGCGCGCGCGACGCAATTGATGGCCAGCAATCATTACGGCTGGTTCGAGCGGGTGGCGTCCGGCATCTATCAGCTGACGGATGCGGGCCGTGCGGGGCTGGTGCATTGGGCAGGCAGCTGGGAGGATGAAGCGCCGGATGAGGTGTCCGGGTGAATTTGATCCGTGCATCTGATTCTTCAATTGCCTTTATCTCATCGCGCATTACGAGGTTCAGATGATTTAAATTCAACTCAGTTGCGATTTTTCCCTGTTGAGCCTGCGCGCCTCTGGGCCGATGAGGTGGGCAGCTTTGCATGAGGGGAGACAGCAATGGCACATCAGGACATCGACCGGCTGCAGGACCGCCTGCGCGCGCAGCGGGTCTCATTCGACAAGATCCCGGTGATCGACATCAGCGCGCTGAACAACGGCGGCAGCCTGTTTCAGGTCGCCAAGGAAATCCGCTGGGCGCTGACCAACGCCGGGTTCTTTTACGTCAGGAACCACGGGGTGCCGGAAGCGGTGGTGAACGGCGCCTTTGATGAGACACGGGCGTTCTTCGATCTGCCGCTGCGGGACAAGATGGACCTGCACATCTCCAAATCCGGGATGGCCTTGCGCGGCTATATCGAGGTTTTCGGGGAAAACACCGACCCCAAGAAGACCAAGGATCTGAAGGAGTGTTTTGACATCGGGCCGGAATGCCCCGGCGGTGCCGCGCCGTTTTTCGGCGCCAATCTGTGGCCTGCGGCACGGCCGGAGTTTCAGCGCGCGGTCTATGGCTATCATCAGGAGATGAAAGACCTGGCGCAGCGGCTGATGCGGGCGATTGCGGTCAGCCTTGATCTGAAGGCGGATTTCTTTGCGCCCAGGATGCAGGACCCGATCACCATCCAGCGCTTGCTGCATTACCCGCCGCAAGAGGGGCAGATTGATGAGAGTGTGATGGGCATCGGCGCCCATACGGATTACGGCAGCCTGACAATTCTGGCGCAGGATGACGTGGGCGGGTTGCAGGTGATGAACCGCGATGGGGATTGGGTCGAAGGGCCGCCGATTGCCGGGACTTTTGTGATCAACATCGGCGATCTGATCCAGCGGCTGACCAATGATCTTTACTTGGCCAACCTGCACCGGGTGGTGAATGCCTCGGGGCGCGAGCGCTATTCGATCCCGTTTTTTATTGATGCGGACGCGGCGGCTGTGGTGCAGCCGCTGGACAGCTGCGTCAGCGCGGAAAACCCGGCGCGGTATCAGCCGGTGGCCTGCGGCGCGCATAAGTTCAGCCGCTTTAAGGACAGCTTTGCGCACCTGAAAGACAAGGCGGCATAAGCGGAAATTCCGAAGACAGCAGAGGGCGCGCCGGCGCCCTCATTTTTTTGCCGATTCCGTGTTGACAAGGAAGGGGGGCATTCCTAGCTTCCCCTCGTTAGCACTCAGCAGATGTGAGTGATAACTGCCCTGCCAGGGAGCGGGGCAAAGGATAACAACCTTTGAGCCTTTAAGGAGCTGCAAAGATGGCATTGAAACCGCTTCATGACCGCGTACTGGTGCGTCGCACCGAAAGCGAAGAAAAAACCGCGGGCGGTCTGATCATCCCCGAAAGCGCAAAAGAAAAGCCGAGCGAAGGCCAAGTCGTCTCGACCGGCGAAGGCGCACGCAAGGACAGCGGCGAGCTGATTGCGATGGCTGTTTCGGCTGGCGACAAGATCCTGTTCGGCAAGTGGTCCGGCACCGAGGTCACCGTCGACGGCGAAGAGCTGCTGATGATGAAAGAAAGCGACATCATGGGGATCATCGAGTAAGCCCGCGGGCTTCTCTGACCCCCCTATTATCGCTGCCAAACAGAAATTCTCGAGGAGAATGAAATATGTCTGCTAAGGACGTCAAATTCGCAACCGACGCACGCAACCGCATGCTGAACGGTGTCAACATTCTGGCTGACGCCGTGAAAGTGACCCTGGGTCCCAAAGGCCGCAACGTGGTTCTGGACAAATCCTTTGGCGCGCCGCGCATCACCAAAGACGGTGTGTCGGTTGCCAAGGAAATCGAACTGGAAGACAAGTTCGAGAACATGGGCGCCCAGATGGTGAAGGAAGTTGCTTCCCGCACCAACGACGAAGCCGGCGACGGCACCACCACCGCCACCGTGCTGGCCCAGGCCATCGTCAAAGAAGGCCTGAAGCAGGTTGCAGCGGGCCTGAACCCGATGGACCTGAAGCGCGGCATCGATCTGGCGACCTCGACCGTTGTTGCCGGCATCAAAGAGATGGCCCGCGAAGTCAAAGACTCCGCTGAAGTTGCCCAGGTCGGCACCATCTCTGCCAACGGCGAAGCTGAAATCGGCCAGCAGATTGCTGACGCGATGCAGAAAGTCGGCAACGAAGGCGTGATCACCGTCGAGGAAAACAAGGGTCTGGAAACCGAGACCACTGTTGTCGAAGGCATGCAGTTCGACCGCGGCTACCTGTCGCCCTATTTCGTGACCAACGCCGACAAGATGATTGCAGATCTCGAAGACTGCATGATCCTGCTGCACGAAAAGAAACTCTCCTCGCTGCAGGCCATGGTGCCGCTGCTGGAGCAGGTGATCCAGTCGCAAAAGCCGCTGCTGATCATTGCTGAGGACGTTGAAGGCGAAGCGCTGGCAACCCTGGTTGTCAACAAGCTGCGCGGCGGCCTGAAAATTGCTGCTGTCAAGGCACCGGGCTTCGGCGACCGCCGCAAGGCCATGCTGCAGGACATCGCAATCCTGACCGGCGGCCAGGTGATCTCCGAAGATCTGGGCATGAAGCTTGAGTCCGTGACCATGGACATGCTGGGTTCGGCCAAGAAGATCGAAATCACCAAAGACGAAACCACTATCGTCGACGGTGCAGGCGAGAAAGCCGAGATCGAAGCCCGTGTTGGCCAGATCCGCGCTCAGATCGAAGAAACCACCTCTGACTACGACCGTGAGAAACTGCAGGAACGCGTTGCCAAACTGGCAGGCGGTGTTGCCGTGATCCGCGTCGGCGGCATGACCGAAGTGGAAGTGAAAGAGCGCAAAGACCGTGTGGACGATGCGCTGAACGCGACCCGCGCAGCTGTGCAGGAAGGCGTGATCGTCGGCGGCGGTGTTGCTCTGGTTCAGGCCGGTAAAGCACTGGAAGGCCTGGAAGGCGCCAATGCTGACCAGAACGCCGGTATCGTGATCGTGCGCAAGGCGATTGAAGCGCCGCTGCGCCAGATCGCCGAAAACGCCGGTGTTGACGGTGCTGTTGTGGCCGGCAAGGTCCGCGAAAGCTCCGACAGCTCCTTTGGCTTCAACGCTCAGACCGAAGAATACGGCGACATGTTCGCCTTCGGTGTGATCGACCCGGCCAAAGTGGCGCGTACCGCTCTGGAAGACGCAGCATCGGTTGCCGGTCTGCTGATCACCACCGAAGCTATGGTTGCCGACAAGCCCGCCAAAGAAGGCGCAGCTGCCGGCGGCGGCATGCCCGACATGGGCGGCATGGGCGGCATGGGCGGCATGATGTAATCACAAATCCCACCGGGATTTGTGATGAGGCGACAGGTGATTGGCCGTTAAGGCCTATCCGCCGGAAGCCGCACCGCTATGACTGCAAAAAATTTGGGGGCTGCCTGTCAAGGCGGCCCCTTTTCGTTTCTGGCGAGGCAGAAGGCCCGCCTTGCGGGCCTGCCTGCGGCGCGAGTATTTGTGCAAAGGTGAATGCGGGAGGGGCGTGATGGTTGTTGGGCCGGATTTCATGACTGGGGTCGATGAAGAGCACTTTGACGAAGTGGATACACTGCTGAAGGCGGCCTTTCCGACTGATGCGGAAGCGCGGCTGGTGCGGCAGCTGCGGGCGGACGGCGACATGCTGTATGAGTTCCGGAAACCCTGGGAGGGCAGGATCGGCGGCTATTTCGCGCTGAGCCGGATGCAGGCGCCCGCGGACTGGGCCTGTCTGGCGCCGATGGCGGTGCTGCCCGAGTGGCAGGGGGGCAAGCTGGCCGAGCGCAATCCGAACATGGAGACAGGCGGACCGCAGGAAGAGGCCTATCGTCGGCCGTGGCGGTTCGGCTCGCGGATGTTACAGCATTTGCAGAGCTACTATGAGGTCTTTCCTGCTGGTGTGCAGGAACGATTGCCTGAAACCATCGTGGTGCTGGGCAAGCCCTCCTTTTATGGGCGCTATGGCTTCAGTCTGGAGCGGGCGCAAAAGCTCATCAGCCCCTATCCGCTGGAATACACGCTGATCCTGCGGCGGGGCGATGATGTGCCGGAGGCAGAGCTGATCTATCCGCAGGCGTTCCCCGGCGGCTCCGGTTGACACGATATTTTCATTGGCCGGACATATGTTTGAGGGCTAGCCTTCAGAATCGCTGAAGTGGAGCGCGCAACAGGGAGGGACCGGCGGATGGCGATACTGTCAGGGCGGATAGTGGCCCGGTTCTTGCTGGCGCTGCTGATTGCGGGCTGCGGGGTGTCGCCGGTGGACCGGCTGGCCAAACCGCCGAACCTGTATTCAACAGGGCGCAATTACCAGGCGGAGCGGGTTCCAGAGGCGCAGCGCACGGTCGCGCCCAGGCTGCTCTATGTCACCAACCGGTCGCAGCGGTTGAATGGCGACGGTTCGGTCACTTACCTGGCGGAGCGGTCGGATTCGATGGCGTTCGGCACCGCAGAGGTGCAGTTCACACGGGTCGAGGACTGGCCGGAATTGGTGGCGCTGACCCATGCAAATACAAGCGGGCGGCTGCCGCGGCTGAAAGTGGCGGGGTTCCGCGACGGGATCCGGTTTTCCAAGACGCCGCTGCCGGCCGAGCGGCGCGGCGGCCGGGTGGTGACCGAGACGCAGGCGGAAAGAGATTATGCCGCCTATGCCGCAGAATTCCGCAAGGCGGTAGCGGCTGAGGTCCAGCGCGCGGGTAGCGGGCGTATTCTGCTGTTTGTGCACGGGTTCAACAATGATTTTGATGAGGCGCTGACCACCCTGGCCAATATCTGGCATTAGTCCGGGCAGCGTTCGGTGCCGATGGCGTTTTCCTGGCCTGCGGGCAGTTCCGGCCTGTTCAAATATTTCCGCGACCGGGAGGCAGGGGATTTTTCTGTTTTTCATCTGAAGGAAACGCTGGACTTGCTGGCCTCGGTTCCGGAGGTGGAGGATATCGACATCGTTGCCCATTCCCGCGGTTCGGATGTGGCGGCCACGGCGCTGCGGGAGCTGGTGATCCGCGAGCGCGGGCGGGGCGTGCGCCCCAAGATCACGCTGAAGACCGGCACGCTGGTGCTGGCGGCACCGGATCTGGATGTGGGCATTGTGCGGCAGCGGCTGATGAGCGAACGGGTCTTTGCGGCCTTTGAGCAGGTCAATGTGTACATCAACCCGGGTGATCAGGCGCTGGCCATTGCCTCGATCCTGACCCGGGAGGCGCGGTTCGGGCGGCTGGATGCGTCGGATTTCGCCCCCGGCGAGCTGGCCGCGCTGAAGAAGGTTGGGCTGGTGCATTTCATCCGGGTGGAAGGGGCAGGGGGCGCGGGCCATTCTTATTTCCGCGACAATCCCGGCGCGATGTCGGACATTGCGCTGGCGCTGCGCACGCGGGCGTTTCCGGGCGGCACGCTGCGGCCGCTGGAGCTGGATCACGACAATATCTGGACCCTGCATCCGGATTACCCGCTGGAGCGGTTGCCGGATCTGGATCTGGACTATGTTCAGGACCGCCGCTGAAGACCCGCAAGGCGGGCCTGCCTCCGGCGGGAGTATTTTGGCCCAGAAAGAAGCGTGTCTGCCGCCGGACTGCTGCTGACACGGAAAAGTCACTGGCCTGGCAGGCGGCTCCATTGTAGCTGGCATCTTATGCGATTGTTTCTGCTTGTCTCTCTCACCATGCTGGCCTTTGCCGCAAATTCGATCCTGGGCCGGGCCGCGGTTGGCGGCGGCTATATGGATGCCACGGGTTTCGGCCTGTGGCGGCTGGTGTCCGGGGCGCTGACCCTGGCGGCTTTGTGCTGGATCCGGGGGCTGGAGACCTGGAGCCGGGAGCGCATCCTGCGTCCTTCCAGCCTGTGGGGCGGAGCGGCGCTGACGTTGTATATGGCGGGATTTACCCTGGCGTATCAGGATCTTGATGCAGGACTGGGGGCGCTGGTTCTGTTCGGGGTGGTGCAGATATCCATGTTCCTATGGGGGGCTGTGCGCGGCAGCCGGCCAGGGCCGGCCCAGGCCGCCGGGGCTGTGGCGGCCTTTCTCGGGCTGGCCTATGTGGTCTGGCCTGCTCAAGGCACCGGAGTGCCATTAACCGCTTCATTGCTGATGGCCGCGAGCGGGCTGGGCTGGGGCATCTACAGTCTGCTGGGGCGCGGTGCGCAGGCGCCGCTGGTGTCCACGGCGGTGAATTTCGCCTGGTCCAGCGTGATGCTGCTGCCGGTTCTGCTGCTGGCGGGCGGCGGCACGGTGGTGAGCCTGCACGGGGTGTTTCTGGCCGTTTTGTCCGGTGCGGTGACCTCTGGGCTTGGGTATGCGCTGTGGTACCGGGTGCTGCCGCAACTGCTGCCAGCGGTGGCGGCCACCGTACAGCTGAGCGTGCCGGTGATTGCAATCCTTGCGGGAGCGGTGCTGCTGGGCGAGAGCGTCGGGCTGCGGCTGGTGTTGGGGTCGGTTGCGGTGCTGGGGGGGATTGCGCTGGTGGTGCTGGGCGGACCGGGGCAGGCCGCGCGGCAGGAGCCGGGCAAGGCCGGCTGAGGGGCTTTCACCACCCGCCGTTTGCGCTTATCTGATCCCCATGCGTATTGCGATGAAATCCCTGATAGCCGCTGCTGCGGCGCTGCTGCCGCCGCCCGCTGCGGCTGATTGTGTGATCCTGCTGCACGGGCTGGCCCGCAGCGAGGCGTCTTTTGTGGTGCTCGAGGAGGTCTTGCAGTCGCGCGGCTACAGCGTTGTGCGGCCCGGCTATGCCTCCACCGAGGAGACCATCCAGGTGCTGGCGGAGGAGACCTTGCCGCAGGCCTTTGCTGCCTGCGGCGAAGAGACAGCCCATGTGGTGACCCACTCGATGGGCGGTATCCTGCTGCGCTACTGGCTGCAGGGCAACCATCCGCAGAACCTGGGCCGGGTGGTGATGATGGGCCCGCCGAACCAGGGCAGCGAACTGGTGGATGAGCTGGGCGATTGGGAGGTTTTCGGCCTGCTGAACGGCCCTGCGGGCCTGCAGCTGGGAACCGGGGCAGAGAGTTTGCCGAAACAACTGCCGCCGGTTGATTTTCAACTGGGGGTAATTGCGGGCAGCGAGACGCTGAACCCGCTGTTCTCCGCCCTTATACCGGGGGCGGATGACGGCAAGGTCTCGGTCGCCAGCACCAAGGCGGATGGCATGGCGGCGCATCTGACGCTGCCGGTCACCCATACCTATATGATGAACAGCCCGCAGGTGATGGCGCAGACGCTGCATTTCCTGGAGGAAGGGCAGTTTGAACCGTCGCTGACCTGGCTGGCGGCGGTGGAAGAGATCATCGCTGAGGCTTGCCAGCTGAATGGCGGTTGCGCAGAGGCAGAGAAATGACATTGGAACTGACGCTGCAAGGCGGCGATGTGCTGCGCCCCGGCGGGTTGGAGCGCGGCGGCGAAATTGCCATCGCAGGCGGCCTGGTATCGGAGACAGCGGCGGGGCGCGCCGTGGACTTGACCGGCTATCTGGTGCTGCCGGGGATCGTAGATCTGCACGGCGACGGGTTTGAGCGCCATTTGGCGCCGCGCCGGGGCGCGATGAAGCAGATGGCCGAAGGGGTTGTGGCCGCCGAGGCAGAGCTGGCGGCCAATGGCATCACCACCGCGGTGCTGGCGCAGTTCTACTCCTGGGAAGGCGGCCTGCGCGGCCCGGAGTTTGCCGGTCAGGTGTTTGAGGGTATCAAAACGGTGCGCAGTTCTGTGGTGACCGATTTGCTGCCTCAGCTGCGGTTTGAGATCCACATGCTGGAGGATTACGCCGGGCTCGCCGCCAAAGTAGCAGAGTGGCAGGTGCCGTATGTGGTGCTCAACGATCACCTGCCGCATGAGCGGCTGGCGCAGGGCAAAAAACCGCCGCGCCTCACCGGCCAGGCGCTGAAGGCGGGGCGTAACCCGGAGGTTCACTGGCAGATGCTGAAGGACATGCACGCGCGCCGGGCTGAGGTGCCGGGCAGGCTGGATGCGCTGTGCCGCGAACTGACGGTGCTGGACGTGCGCCTTGGCAGCCATGACGACCAAACCGCCGAAGACCGCGCTGTCTGGCGCGGCCGCGGCGCCCGGATTGCCGAGTTTCCGGAAACGCTTGAGGCAGCCGAAGCAGCACGGGATGCAGGGGATCCGGTGATCCTCGGCTCGCCCAATGTGGTGCGCGGCGGCTCCCACAAGGGCAATGCCTCCGCCGTTGAGCTGATCGCCATGGGGCTGTGCGATGCGCTGGCTTCCGACTACCACTATCCCAGCCCGCGCCGGGCGGCGCTGATGTTGGAACGCTCGGGCCTGATGGATTTGAGCGGTGCCTGGCGGCTGGTATCGGACGGGCCTGCACAGGTGCTGGGACTGACCGACCGCGGGCTGCTGGAGACGGGCAAGAGGGCTGACCTAGTGGTGCTGGACAAGGAAACGCAGCGGGTGGCGGCGACACTGTCGGGTGGACGGGTCAGCTATATGTCGGGGGATGTTGCCGCCCGCTTCCTGGCCTGAGGGGGAGCGCCGCGCATCAGGCCGGATGGCCCTCTTTGCGGCGCGTGAAACCGGCGGGGCCGATTTCACCGGCCTGCCTTGCTGCCGGCGGATGCCCCGGATAGGGTGCAGCGGAAGACATTTCCTTTTGTGGATTTCTGCTGGCATGACCCGGAAATACGGACGCACCTTTCATCTGCCGCAATCGCCCGGCGCCGCCAGTGATGACAAGATCATGCTGGATACTTCTGCCCTGCTGGCCGAACCGGAGGTGATCATCACCGAGAAGATGGATGGGGAAAACACCACGATCCACAGCGGCGGCTGCCATCCGCGCAGCCCGGATGCGCGGTATCACCCGTCACGGGACTGGATGAAGGCCTTTGCCGCGGGCGTCTCGCCGGGCTTGGCGCAAAGGGAACGGATTGTCGGGGAGTATCTTTATGCACGCCATGCCATCGCCTACGAGGCACTGCCCAGTTATTTTCTGGGGTTCGCCTGGATCTTGGACGGAGTGATCCAGCCCTGGCAACAAAC
This sequence comes from Leisingera sp. NJS204, assembly GCF_004123675.1. Classification (NCBI taxonomy): domain Bacteria; kingdom Pseudomonadati; phylum Pseudomonadota; class Alphaproteobacteria; order Rhodobacterales; family Roseobacteraceae; genus Leisingera; species Leisingera sp. NJS204. The sequence continues at coordinate 1,243,667 of NZ_CP035417.1, forward strand.
CCTGGTCCGGTTCGCAGATCTGGGGATTATGAGCGTGCCGGTGCTGTACTGCGGACCGCCATCCGCGCAGGTGCTGCACGAGACCATATACGGGTTGGATCTGGAGAGGCAGGAAGGCTGTGTGATCCGAACAGCCAGAAGTTTTTCCGAGGCGGACATGCGAAGGCTGCTGGCCAAATACGTTCGCGCGGATCATGTCCAGACTGATGTGCATTGGATGAACGCGGAAATCATCAGAAACGGTCTCATCTGAGACCGCCGCCTGCTTCTTTCTGGTCTTAAGTACTCCCGGGGTTTGGGGCAGCGCCCCAATCCTTCAGTCCTGCGCTTTCACCACCCGGTTCACATGACCCATCTTGCGGCCTGGCTTGGCCTCAAGCTTGCCGTAGAGATGGAGGGCGCAATCGGGTTCTTTCGCGAGCTCGGGGATGCGGTCCACATCATCTCCGATCAGGTTTTCCATCACCACGTCGGAATGCCGCTGGCCGTCGCCCAGCGGCCAGCCCGCGACGGCGCGGATGTGCTGTTCGAACTGGTCGACGGTGCAGCCGTTCTGGGTCCAGTGACCGGAATTGTGGACGCGCGGGGCGATCTCATTGACGATCAGGCCTTTGGGCGTGACGAACAGTTCCACCCCCAGAACGCCGACATAATCGAGCGCATTCAGGATCTTGCCCGCCATTAGCACCGCGTCCATACGCTGGCTTTTGCTGAGGCGCGCAGGCACGGTGGTGCTGTGCAGGATGCCGTCGCGGTGGACGTTCTCGCCGGGATCGAAACAGGCGATCTCACCGCTGATGCCGCGGGCGGCGATGACCGAGACCTCGTGGGTAAAAGTAACAAACCCTTCGAGGACCGAAGGCGCACCTGCCATGGCAGCGAGGGCTTCGGCAGCGTCTTCCGGTGCCTTGATGCGGGCCTGGCCCTTGCCGTCATAGCCGAAACGGCGGGTCTTCAGGATCGCGGGGGCGCCGGTCTCTGCCAGGGCGGCGTCGAGGCTGGCCTGATTACTGATGTCGGCAAATGGCGCGGTCTGGAGGCCGAGGTCCTGCAGGAAGTTTTTCTCGGTCAGCCGGTCCTGGCTGATACGCAAGGCTTCACGGCCCGGGCGGATCGGTTTGTGCGATTCCAGAATGTCAAGCGCGGAGGTGGGGATGTTCTCGAACTCATAGGTGATCACATCGACGCAAGCGGCAAAGGCGGCCAGGGCGGCGGCGTCCTCATATCCGGCGGTGGTCACCTGATCGGCGACATGGCCTGCGGGCGGGTTAAGCCCTGGTTCAAAGATATGGGTCTTGAAGCCAAGGCGGGAGGCTGCAACCGAGAGCATCCGGCCGAGCTGGCCGCCGCCGAGGATGCCGATTGTTGATCCGGGGGCAAGCACGTCAGTCATCGGAGGGTTCCTCGGGGATGGAGGCAGAGAGTGCCGCGCGCCAATCATCCAGGCGCCGGGCCAGGTCCGCGTCCTGCAGTGCCAGGATGCCTGCGGCCATCAGGCCTGCATTGGCGGCGCCTGCGGAGCCTATGGCCATGGTGGCAACCGGGAAGCCCTTGGGCATCTGCACGATGGAATACAACGAGTCGACGCCTGAAAGGGCGCGGGTCTGCACCGGCACGCCCACAACGGGGACGCGGGTTTTGGAGGCGACCATGCCGGGCAGATGGGCCGCACCGCCGGCACCTGCGATGATCACCTGCAAGCCGCGGTCCGCGGCGGATTTTCCGTAGCTCCACAGCCGGTCCGGGGTGCGGTGGGCGGAGACGATTTTGGCCTCATACTCAACACCCAGTTCATCCAGGATAGTGGCGGCTTCCTTCATGGTGGGCCAGTCGGATTGGCTGCCCATGATGATGCCTACTTTGATGTCGGCCATGGCTTGGTGGCTCCTGTCGCGGCTTGTGGAGCGCGCACTATAGGGAAACTGGGAATTGGCGCAATCCGGCTTGTCGCGGAAAACGGGCGGAATTGCCCTGTTTCAGTGGCTCTGGCGCTATGCCGCAGGCGGCAAGCTCCCGCCCGCGCGGGAATGCAGGCAAGCTGCACCGCCTTGCGGTTGGGCGTGGCGCCGCGCGGCGGCGCGGCGCGGGAGGCTTGTGCAGGGCCGGAACCGGGGGCAGGGTGGCGGCTGGAGCAGGGAGGATGCGATGCTGGAGCTACGACCCAATTGCGAGCTATGTGACAAGGATCTGCCACCGGATGCACCGGACGCGCGGATTTGCAGTTATGAGTGCACCTATTGCGCGGTTTGCGTGGAGCAGGTGCTGGACAATGTTTGCCCCACTTGCGGCGGCGGCTTAGCGCCGCGGCCGATCCGGCCCGGGAAGGCCTGGCGGGCAGAGCTGAAGCTGGGGCTTGGGAGCCATCCGGCCTCGACGGAACGGGTGCATACGAAGTTCACCCGCGAGGATATTGCCACGCATGTGGCAAGGATCCGGCATTTGAAACCGGAAGAGCGGTGAGCGGAGCCGCCGGGCAGGCGGCTCCGGTTGTTTTCGGGATCAGTCCCGCTGTTTCGGCAGGATCAGGTTCAGCGCGAGGCCGGCAACGCCGGAGAGGCCGATGCCCGCGAGGGTGAAGCCTTCGCCGAATTGCAGCGTCAGCCCGCCGAGGCCGATGATCAGCACTGTGGAGATGATCACCATGTTGCGCGCCTCAGAGAGGGCGTCGCCCAGCTTGGCCAGCACGCTGAGGCCGACCACGGTGACCATGCCGAAAAGCAGGATCATGATGCCGCCCATCACCGGCATCGGGATGGTGGCAAGCGCACCTGACAGCTTGCCCGCAAATGACAGCGCGATAGCGAAGATCGCCGCCCAGGTCATGATTGCCGGGTTGAAGGCACGGGTCAGGGTGACGGCGCCGGTGACCTCGGAATAGGTGGTATTGGGCGGGCCGCCTAAGATGCCCGCGGCGGCAGTGGCCAGACCGTCGCCCAGCATGGTGTTCTGGATGCCGGGTTTCTCCATGTAGTCGCGCTTGGTCACATTGGAGATCGCCATGATGTCGCCGAAATGTTCAATCGCGGGCGCAATGGCGACGGGCAGAATGAACAGGATGGCGGCCAGATTGAACTCGGGCGCGACGAAATCCGGGACCGCGAACCAGGCGGCGCTGGCCAGCGGAGCGGTATCCACCAGGGATTGCCCGGTGACGGCGCCGAGGATCAGCGCGGCACCATAGCCGGCAGCGACGCCGGCCAGGATCGGCACCACGCGCATGATCCCACGGCCCAGAATAGCGGTCAGCATGGTGGTGCCGAGGGCAACAGCTGCAAGCAGAAGGGCGGTGTTTTTCGGCATCACCTGGGTGTCGCCGGCCAGGCCGGTGGCCATGTTGACCGCCACCGGCGCCAGTGACAGGCCGATCACCATGATCACCGGGCCGACCACCACGGGCGGCAGCAGCCGGTGCATGAAGCCCGCGCCAAAGGCGCGGATGGCAAAGCTGAGCGCCACATACAGAAGGCCCGCCGCTGCCAGCCCGCCGGTGGTCGCCGCCATGCCCCAGGTCTGCACGCCGTAGATGATCGGCGCGATGAAGGCAAAAGACGACGCCAGAAACACCGGCACCTGGCCGCGGGTGACGACCTGGAAGATCAGCGTTCCAAGTCCTGCGGTGAACAGGGCGACGCTGGGGTCGAGCCCGGTCAAGAGCGGCACCAGCACCAGCGCGCCGAAGGCGACAAACAGCATCTGGGCGCCGGTCAGCGCCTGTTTCGGGGAGAATTTGTAGTCGGCGTCCTGGGCTTCAGACACCGGAGTGCGGTCGCTGGTGGCGGTCATGGTGATGCTCGTTCATTGGTTCAGCCGCTTGCGCGGGAGGCTCCGGAGTGGAGGCCGGGCACAAAATCCGGCTGCTGGTAAACGGAAAACCCGGCTTTGACCATCCGGTCAGACGAAGATTCCGCCAATCGCGGGCAAGGTGTCGCAACGGGGCCGGGAAAATGCCGGTTTTCTGCAAGCCGGATAACGGTCAGACCGGGCCTGCTGCACTTGGCTGCACTTGGCTGCACTTGGCTGCACTTGGCTGCATTTAATGGACCGCGACCTATGACCTTGGACAATGACCCTCTCCTGCAGCCGCTGCAAATCCGGCATCTGAGCCTGCGCAACCGGATCATGAGCACAGCCCATGCTCCGTCGTTCCAGGAGGGCGGCCATCCGCGCGACCGCTACCGGCTGTATCATGAGGAAAAGGCGCGGGGCGGCATTGCGCTGACGATGATCGGCGGCTCGACCAATATCGCGCCGGACAGCCCATCGGTCTTCGGGCAGCTCTATGCGGGCGATGACAGCATCATTCCGTGGTTCAAGGAACTGACCGATGGGGTGCGCAAGCATGGCGCGGCGGTGATGTGCCAGATCACCCATATGGGACGGCGCACCGCCTGGGATGACGGGCACTGGCTGCCGGTGCTGGGGCCGTCGGGGCGGCGGGAGCGGGCGCACCGGGCCTTTCCAAAGGTGATGGAGCAGGAGGATATCTCCCGTATAATCAACGATTTTGCCACCGCGGCACTGCGCTGCCGGGAAGGCGGGTTCGATGGGATTGAGCTGCTGTCGCATTCGCATCTGCTGGGGCAGTTCCTGTCGCCGCTGGTGAACACGCGCGAGGATGATTACGGCGGCTCGCTGGACAACCGGCTGCGGCTGACGCTGCAGGTCTTGGAGGCGGTGCGCGCGGCGGTGGGGCCGGATCTGATCCTGGGGATGCGGGTCACCGGCGATGAGCTGTCGGAAGGGGGCCTCAGCGCGGGTGAATGTATTGCTGCGGCGCAGAAAATTGCTGCGGCGGGTGCTGTGGATTTCCTGAACGTGCTTGCGGGCGCGCCTTATGATGATCTGGGGCTGGCCGGCTGGGTGGCGCCGATGGGGATGCCCGCGGCGCCGGATCTGAATGTGGCGGGGGCGATCCGCGCGGCGGTGGATCTGCCGGTGTTCCATGCCGGCGGCGTGGCCGATAATGCCACTGCCCGCCATGCCCTCCGCGAAGGCCAGGCCGATATGATCGGCATGACGCGGGCGCATATGGCCGACCCCCATCTGGTGGCAAAGCTGCAGCGCGGCGCGGAGGAGCAGATCCGTCCCTGCGTGGCACTGGGTTATTGCGTCGACCGGGTGAACCAGGGCAAGCCCGCGGTCTGCGGCCATAACGCCGCAACCGGGCGCGAGGCTGTGATGCCGCATGTGATCCCGCCTGCGCGGGAGCGGCGCAAGGTGGTGGTGGTCGGCGGCGGCCCGGCGGGGCTGGAGGCGGCACGGGTTGCGGCGGAGCGCGGCCACAGGGTGGTGCTGCTTGAGGCGAGCGGGCGGCTTGGCGGGCAAATCGTCTTGGCGGCCAAAGGCACGACCCGGCGCCAGATTTGGGGTGTAGCAGACTGGCTGATCTCGGAAGCGGAGCGGCTGGGCGTGGAGATGCGGCTGAACACTTACGCCGAGGCAGACGACGTGCTGGCCGAAAACCCGGACGCAGTGATCGTGGCGACCGGCGGCTGGCCGGAGCCACTGGAGATCCCCGGCGGTGATTTGATCACTTCCAGCTGGGAGGTGCTGGGCGGCGAGGCAAGGGTATCGGGCGCGGTTCTGCTGCTGGATGAATGCGGCGATCACGCCGCGCTGGTTGCGGCGGATGTGATGGCACGGGCGGGCTGTTCGGTCACGCTGGTGACGCCGGACCGGGTGGCGGCGCATGACTTGGGGCCAACCAATTCGGCGGTGGTGCTGCGTGATCTGGCGCGGCAGGGGGTGGCGCTGGAGTGCTTTCTTGAGGTGGTTTCCGTGGCCGCAGACGGGCGCCGCAAACGTATCACCCTGCGCCATGTCCTGACCGGGGAAGTGACCGAGCGGGTGGCGGATCATGTGGTCAGCGAACATGGTATCACTCCGGCGGATGATCTTTACCATGCGCTGAAGCCGCAGTCGCGCAACCTGGGTCAGTTGGACCACCAGGCAATGATTGCCGGAACCAGCCCTTTTGCCGCCATCAATCCGCAGGGCAGCTTCTGGCTGGCGCGGGCCGGTGATGCGGTGTCAGGGCGCAATATGCACGCCGCCATCTATGATGCGCTGAGACTCTGCAAGGATCTGTAATCTGCAATCAAGCGGAACCGCAGCGCGCCGTCAGGCGCGCTGCCACGCCCAACACCTTCCGGTGCAGCCGGCTGCGCGGAAAAGGGGGCGGGAGGCCCTGTCGAAACTGTTAAGGCACTGCGTTCTGCAGTTATGGCCCGGCGGTTTGGGCGCGGGCCTGCCTGGTGCCTGTGGCACTGTCAGGCGATAATATCCGGGGTCAGCCGGTCTTCGATCAAGGCGATCTTGTCCTTGAGGATGAGCTTTTGTTTCTTCAGGCGGCGGATTGTCAGCTGGTCGCTGGTCGGGCGCTCTTCCAGCGCGCCGATTGCTTCGTCCAAATCACGGTGCTGCCTGCGGAAAACCTCCAGCTCAACCTTGAGGACCTCATCTGTCTTCATCGACACATCTGTGGGTGCGTTCATTGGCGACTCAGTAAAGCTTAGGAATGAAGTGAGGCTGAAGATACTTCCTTAACTGCTTTTCCGCTAGACCTATGGGCACATGCTCTTGTGAAACCAGCAAGAACTTCCCATATTCTTCTGGAAGCGGCCGCCTGTTACGGGGCCGCGCGCATCCGTCGCTTTGGCATAAAGGACGAACACCGTGTCGAAACTTACCTTGGGCTCTTACCCGCATATGCTGGGGTTCGAGCAGCTGGAACGCCTGCTGGAACGCTCGGCGAAATCGGGCAACGAAGGCTATCCTCCCTATAATATCGAACAGACTTCCGACCATTCCTACCGCATCACCCTGGCCGTGGCCGGGTTCGCCGAAGAGGACCTGGCGATCACCGTCGAGGACCGCCAGCTGGTGATCCGCGGCCGCCAGCGCGATGACAGCGAGGGGCGGGTGTTCCTGCACCGCGGCATCGCGGCGCGCCAGTTTCAGCGCATGTACGTACTGGCTGATGGCGTCGAAGTGGGCGAGGCGGTGATGGAAAACGGGTTGCTGCATGTGGATCTGACCCGTGCCCGGCCCGAAACCGTGGTTCAGACAATCAACATCAAAAAGGGGTAAGAGCAATGCATACACCGTTTGATTTCAGCCAGGGCGCAGACCGGACCGTCTATGTAAAGGCGGTTGCGGTGGCAGATCTTCCCAAAGACGTGCAGGACAGCGCGGGCGGCCATGCGCAGCTTTATGCGGTGCATGACGCGGAAGGCGGCCAGCTGGCGCTGGTGGCCGACCGCCATCTGGCCTATGTGCTGGCCCGGCAGAACGACATGACACCGGTTTCGGTGCATTGACGTCCGGGTAGCCGGGGCGCATCCGCCCGAAAGCGCTTGATTTTCCCAACAGCAGGCTCCCATTTTGGGGGCCTGAATTGTTTTGAAGACACCAGGTTCAAGGAAGGCGCATTTGATGTTCCGAACAATCCGCCCGATCGCAGCTGCATTGGGATTTGCCCTGCTGGCCGCTCCCGCTGCTGCCGATCCGTTTGTCAAATGCGTGCAGGGGCAGCTGGCGGATCTGGGATATGATCCCGGCCGCCGTGACGGGGTGCTGTCGCAGGCCACACTGCGCGCCTGGACGTCCCTGCGGCAGATACCCGCCGCGGCAAAGGCCGGGCTTCTGGCGGGCCTGCCTGCGCTGACGCAGAAAACCGCGATCCATTGGTGCAGGGAGCTGCCGGCGCTGAAATCCGGGTTGGAAAAGCACCTGCCGTCAGCGGCGCAGGTCCGGGTTCTGGCAGATTCGCCAAACGCGGAAAAAGGCGTCCGGCAGGCCTATGAACGGACCCTGCGGTTCATGGACAGGGAATACGGTATCGTACTAGCCGGCAATATCGGCATCGCCGCTGCAGGAAATACCAAGACGGTTCAAACCTATGTGCGCCGTCTGCTCAGCCAGATGTCCAGCGCCCGGTTCAACCCGGATGCATCTATTGCCGCCCATTGCAACAAACCCTTTGGCGTCGCGGGGGCGGCCTATCTGAAATTCATGTATATCTGCTGGGACAATCCGCATCAGGCGGACAAGGCCTGGCTTAAGCGCTCGCGCAAATGGCTGGGGGCAATGATGGCGCATGAATACATGCATCTGGTGCAGGCGGAACTGGGCGGTGGCCGTGCAGAAGGGTTCAACGGTGCGGCGGTGCGGCGCCGGATGGGGCCCTCCTGGCTGGTGGAGGGCAGCGCCGAGCTGGTGGCGGCGCGATTTGGCAAGAAGGCCTTGCGCCTGCGCGCGCCGGGTCTGTCCGAGCTGCAGGATGCGTCCCTGAAATCGACGCAAAACCTAAAGGCAATGCGGGCACCTAGGACGGTCCGTACCGAAGGCGACTATGACTTTTCGCATTTTGCAGTGCATATTCTGACCCGGATACATGGCGAGGATGCCCTGTTTGGGTTCTGGAGGCAGCTTAGCACCGGCAAGAGCTGGGATCAGGCATTTCAGGATACATTCGGCACCGGCTTGAGCGCATTCGAGGCGCAGGTCATGGAACTGCGCAAGACACCGGGGGCTGCAAAGGCCTATATTGCGCAAATGCGGCGGAGGAACGCGTGATGACAGACTTCAATTTTGACTGGGTGGATGCCTTCTCGGGCCGCGCTTTTGGCGGCAATGGCTGCGCGGTGGTGCATGGGGCGGCACATCTGCCCGAGTCTGTCTGCACCGCTTTCGTGCGGGAGACCTCGCTGGTGGAATGCACGTTCACTGGCCCGTCCGACGCGGCGGATGTGAAGGTGCGGTATTTCCTGGCCAGCCGCGAAATCCCCTTTGCCGGTCATCCGACAATTGCGACGGTGGCGGCGATGCGGGACCGGGGGCTGATCGCCGGGGACAGCATCACGCTGGAAACCGGGGCGGGGATTGTGCCGGTGACGCTGGAGGATGATCTGATTTCGATGACCCAGGTGGCGCCTGAATTCGGCCCCTTTGCCGATCCCGCGCTGGTGGCGGCGGCGGTGTCGCTGCCGGTAGAGGCGATCATGGGCCGCCCGCAGAAGGTTTCGACCGGGCTGCCGTTCTGCGTGACGGTCCTGCGCGACCGCGCGGCCCTGGAGGCGGCAGAGCTGAACCTGGAGGCGCTGGCAGCGCTGGGCAATTCCCTGGGTGCCGATGGCATCGACATGATGGAGCCGTTTCTGGTGGTGCTGGAGGGCGCGACAGAGGCCGGTGATACGTTTTCGCGCCTGCTTATGGCGCCGCCGAGCCCGCCGGAGGACCCTTTTACCGGCTCCGCGACCGGCGCCATGGCGTCGTATCTGTGGCGCCACGGGCTGATGGAAAGGTCTGAGTTTACCGCCGAGCAGGGCCATGGCCTTGGCCGTCCCGGCCAGGCACGGGTGGTGCGGATCGGGTCTGCGGATGCGATTGAGGGCGTGCAGGTGGCGGGCGAAGGCTTTGTGCTGATGCGCGGCACGGTGGATTTGCCGGACACCGTTTAGGTTTCAGGGGATCTGCAGGCGCTTCCTGGCGGATCCAGCTGCGGGTCCGGCGCCATGATGGCACGGCGGCGGCCATGGCCCTGCGGGGCGGGCAGCAAGCGCTTTTCCTTTACCGAATTTTAGAGGCGCATGGCGGATAGTCTCAAAAAACCGCATTTGCCTCAAAATAGGGAAAGTAAGAATTGCTTCAAAATCAGACGCCCCAACCGCCTCAATTGCGCCGGCATCCGGACACAAAAGAAGCAGAGAGGCTGGTCCGGCTGGCAAAATCCGAATCCCTGGGCGACGGCGGCATCCGGACATCGCATATCCTATCGGACGCGCTGGCGGCAGACCCCTGCCACCACGAAGCGCAGGTGCTGCAGGAGCGGCTGCATCAGGCGTTTGTGCCCCGCTGGCATTTCCCGATGCTTGCGGACAAGGCCCGCAACCGGGCCTATGCCCAGGCCATCGCGGCCAAGGTGCGGCCGGGGGATGTGGTGCTGGATATCGGCTGCGGTGCGGGTCTTACGGCAATGCTGGCAGCACGGGCCGGGGCAAAACATGTCTACACCTGCGAGCAGCAGCCGCTGATTGCCAGGGCAGCGGAGCAGGTTATCGCGGATAACGGGCTGAGCAGCCGGATCACGGTCATTCCGAAATGGTCCCACGATATTGTCATAGGCGAGGATATGCCGGAGCAAGCGGATGTGGTGATCTCAGAGATCGTCGATACTGTATTGCTGGGTGAGGGGGCGCTGGCGACACTGACCCATGCCATGGGCGCGCTGGCCAAACCGGATGCGCGGGCGGTGCCTGAACGGGGAACGTTGAAAGCGCAACCGGTAGAATGCAGCGGGCTGCTGGATCTGTGGCGGCCGCAGGAGGCGGAAGGGTTTGATCTGAGCGCCTTTCACCCCTTTGCCCGCGTTGCCCAGCTGACGCCGAATGATCTGGAAACCTGTGCGCTGCGGCCTTTGGGGACGGCAAAGGACCTGTTTCAATTTGATTTCACCCGGCCGGACATTAACCCGGCGCGGGCCGCCAAAGATCTCGTCTGTGCCGGCGCCGGCACCATCCATGCGGTCTTTGTCAGTTTTGAAATGGAACTGGCCCCCGGCATTTTGGTATCAAACGGTTTGCAGTCCGGCGGCCATTGGGGGCGGACGGCGTTTCTGCTGGATCAGCCGGTGTTTGCGGAGGCCGGCGCGCAGTTGCGGGTGACCGCGCAGCATGACGCGTCGCAGCTGAGCCTGTCGGTGCACGGGTTGGCACCCCGCGCCGGGGATGCGGAATCTGCTGCCCTGTGGGTGACCGGGGCACGCAAGGGCGGGTACACTCTGCGCGTCCGCGACCGGATAACCCCAGCGGAAAGTGCGGTCCAGGCTCCGCAGATTGCTAAAGGTTCCGGCAATCAGGCGCAGTCTTACCACTAAGCAGGCTGACGAGAAACGGAAGCGGCCCGCCAAAGGGCGGGCCGCTTTCTTGTTTCTTCAGGCTGTCCGGATCAGCCGGAGATCAGACCCATGCTTTCCAGCTTCAAGAGCACCTGGTGGGCGCAGTTGTCGACGTCGACATTTTCAGTCTCAACCGACAGCTCGGGGTTCTGCGGCACGTCGTAGGGGTCGGAAATGCCGGTGAACTCCTTGATCTTGCCTTCACGCGCCAGCTTGTACAGGCCCTTGCGGTCGCGGCGTTCGCACTCCTCGATCGTGGTGGCAACATGCACTTCGACAAAGGCGCCGAAGGCTTCGACGTCTTCGCGCACGGCGCGGCGGGTGGTGGCATAAGGCGCGATCGGGGCACAGATTGCGATGCCGCCGTTCTTGGTGATCTCAGACGCCACATAACCGATGCGGCGGATGTTGAGATCGCGGTGCTCTTTCGAGAAGCCCAGCTCGGAGCTGAGGTTTTTCCGCACAATGTCGCCATCCAGCAGGGTCACCGGGCGGCCGCCCATTTCCATCAGCTTGACCATCAGCGCGTTGGCAATAGTGGATTTGCCGGAACCGGAGAAGCCGGTGAAGAACACGGTGAAACCCTGCTTGGAGCGCGGCGGCTTGGTGCGGCGCAGTTCCTTCACAACCTCGGGGAAGGAGAACCACTCGGGGATTTCCAGGCCTTCGGCCAGACGGCGGCGCAGTTCGGTGCCGGAGATGTTCAGGATGGTGACGTTGTCGCGATCTGCAATCTCGTCGTTCGGCTCGTACTGGGCGCGCTCCTGCACATAGACCATGTGCTTGAAATCGACCATTTCGCAGCCGATTTCGGACTGGTTGGCGCGGTACAGCTCCTGGGCATCATAGGGACCGTAGAAGTCTTCGCCAGCCGAGTTCTTGCCCGGGCCTGCGTGGTCGCGGCCAACGATGAAGTGGGTGCAGCCGTGATTGGCGCGGATCAGGCCGTGCCAGACAGCTTCGCGCGGGCCGGCCATGCGCATGGCCAGGTTCAGCAGCGACATCGAGGTGGTGGCAGCCGGATATTTGTCCAGCACGGCCTCGTAGCAGCGTACGCGGGTGAAGTGATCCACATCGCCCGGTTTGGTCATGCCGACAACCGGGTGGATCAGCAGGTTGGCCTGGGCTTCCTTGGCGGCGCGGAAGGTCAGCTCCTGGTGGGCGCGGTGCAGCGGGTTGCGGGTCTGGAACGCAACCACTTTGCGCCAGCCGACTTTGCGGAAATAGGCGCGCAGCTCGTTCGGGGTGTCGCGGCGGCCGCGGAAGTCATAATGCACGGGCTGCTGGATGCCGGTGACCGGACCGCCGAGGTAGATCTTGCCGGCCTGGTTGTGCAGGTAGTTGACAGCCGGGTGCGCATCGTCGTCGGCGCCAAACACCTTCTCCGCTTCGCGCGATTTGTTCGGCTCCCAGCGGTCGGTGACGGTCATGGTGCCCAGGATCACGCCTTCCTGGTCGCGCAGGGCGATGTCCTGGCCGATTTCGATGCTGCCGGCAAAGTCTTCGGACACATCCAGGGTGACCGGCATCGGCCACAGAGAGCCGTCGGCCAGGCGCATGTTCTCGACAACACCGTTATAGTCGTCTTCCGACAGGAACCCTTTGAGCGGGTTAAAACCGCCGTTCATCAGAAGTTCCAGGTCGCAGATCTGGCGCGGGGACAGGTCCCAGCTGGTCAGGCCGGCTGCTTCGACCTTCAGTTTCTGCGCGCTTTCGTAGGAAACATAGAGCTCTGGGATGGGAGCCAGGTTGCTTTGCATAGGATGAGTCCTGTGTTTGAGAGGGGGAAGGCCGCTTGCCGCGCCTGTAAGTTCCGCGTGCAGCGCGTTGTATTCTGCGAGCTTGCGGGCGAGGAATTGATCGGTGAGACGCATTTTTTCCACCGCGCCCCGGGTGGTCAGTGAGTAGGCAAACCGCTGGCGCTTGTCGGGGCCGGAACGGCTGCTGATGGTGATCAGGCCGGATTCGGCGGCACTGCGCAATTGCGTGTTCAGCCCGCCTAGCGAAATCCCCAGCGCCGCAGCCGTGGCCCGCTGCGAAGCATCCGGCGCCGCATCAAGCTGGCGCAGGAGCCGGAAGAGCAGATCTTCCTCGTCAGGGGTGGATATGGTCTGGGTTTCTGGCACGGCTCAACGGATCAAAGTGTGTTCACGCGTGAACGCATTGCATGGATTGTCAGCAAAGCAAAGTGCAAATTCCGAAGGATTGGCGATTTTCTGCTGCGTTGTTTTGCTGCAACGGGGCAGGGCGGACGGCAGGTTATCCGCCTTGGGCGGGCTGATGCGGGCCGCCTGTCCGGCAGGGCAGACAGTGAGGGACAGGTGTTTTGCGCAGGCTGCGGCCGGCTTAACGCTGTTCTGCGGCCAGGGTCCGCGGCAGGGCAGCAGCAAAGGCCACGGGCAGGGCCTGAAGCGGTTCGGCAACGCCGCGCAGCTCAAAGGCTTCAACCGCCAGATGATCCGAGTCGTACCCGGCGGCTTCCAGCACGCGGGCTGATATCAGCAGCTCGACGCCCAGATCCTTGGTCTTGGCCTCCAGCCGGCTGGCGGTGTTGACGCTGCCGCCGATGATGGTGCGCGGCGCATGGCCGGCGCTGCCGATTTCGCCCAGAACCAGCTCGCCCAGATGGATGCCGATACCAATGCGGATCTCGGGTTCGCCATCTGCTGCCAGCTGGGCGTTGAAGTCCTGCAGCGCATGGCCGATGGCGGTGGCGGCGTCCAATGCGGCCTGGGCCGAGCGGGCGGGGGAGCGGGCTTCGAACAAAGCCAGCAGGCCGTCGCCAAGGTATTTGTCCACGGTGCCGCCGGCGCCGGTGACGGCGGGCACGATGGCGTCAAAGAAGCGATTGAGCAAGAACACCACGTCATAGGGCAGCTGGCCGGCGGTGCGGGCGGTAAAGCCGCGCATGTCCAAAAACAGAATGGCAAGCTGCTGTTCACTGCCCTGGCTGGCATGGGCGCGGCCCTTTTGCCCGTCGGGGCGGAACATGCGGGTGACGGTCAGCGGCGCCTCTGGCCGGATCTGGCAGGCCAGCCGCATGTTGGCGGGGGCTTTGACCCGTTCCAGGCTGCGGGCCTCGGGCGGGGCGGGCGGCGGCAGGTGATCGCCGCCTTCGTCCACCACCACCCGGCAGGTGGTGCAGCGCCCCTTGCCGCCGCAGAGCGAGGTATGCTGGACCCCGTTGGCCTGGGACATCTGCAGCAGGGTCATGCCGCGTTCGGCGCGGATTTCGGGACCGAAGGCATAGCGGATCTGCACCGCCCGGCGGCGCCGCAGCAGCCGGGCCAGCAGATGGGCCGCCGATGTCAGTCCCAAAAGGATGAGGAAACCGGTGAACCAGCGGCTGTCGGCCTGGACCAGTTCGGCAAAACCCTCGCGGCTGGGCCAGTTGAAATCCGCCATCAATCCGGCGCGCCGGCTGCCTTCGGTAAACAGCTCATAGATGCGGCGGCCTTCGGTCAGAAGACCCGCCAGGGCAAAGCCGGGAATAAAGACCGCCAGCCCGGCCATCCAGGGGATCAGCGGCCGCCACCAGCGGGTCAGGCGCAGCCAGTAGTGCAGGCCCATGCAGCCGTGGATCCATACCGCCAGCAGCAGTGCGCTTTGCTGCCAAACCTCAGGGGAGGCCCACATCAGCACGATTTGATAAGGGTATTCATCGTTGACGCCGTAGATTTCATGCGCATAGCGGGTGAACACCAGATGGCTGAGCAGCTGCAGCGGGATCAGCAGGCCCAGCAGGGTTTGCAACCCCTCGCCAAGGTGCATCCTAAGGCTGCGGCGGCGGGCCAGGTTCCACAAGGCAAGGCCCGCGTGCAGGATCAGCGAGGCATAAAGGATCAGGCTGCCAGCCAGGCTGCGGGTGATCAGCTGGCGGATGTCCTGGAAGTCATCCATCCATTCGGGCGACAACAGTCCAAGGCCGATGTTTATGAAATGGAAGAAGGCATAGGTAAGCAGCACCAGCCCGGTGACAATCCGGGTGCGGCTGATCCAATTGCCTTGCCAGAGTGCGCTTGCCACCCCGGTCCTCCTGTTTCGCGGTTTCCGGGGTGCAGACTGCGGCGGGCAGGCGCGCCGGTCAAGGCAGCACCGCGTTTACACCGGGGGCCGGTCTGCCAGCAGGCGGCTTTCCTTTTGTTTCAAAACCCTGCGGGCGGCAGGGTAGCCGCTGCCTCCGGCCAGTGCGAGATCGGGGAACAGCGTCAGGATCTCGTGTCTCGCGGCGGCACCGCCGCCGTCCAGAAGCTGGCTGCCGGGCTGGAAGCTTTCGGTCCAGAGACCGTTTGAGAACACCGCCTGATGGCGCTCGAACAGCAGGTGCACATAAGTGGTTCGGGCGACCAGCTGCCTGGCGACGCCCGGATGCGCCTGCAGGTGGGCGGCGGCAGAGAGCACCTCCGGCTCTTCGAACAGCATCTGGCAGGCGGCGCCTTTCAGCAGCAGCCGGTGCTGCGGCGAGATCCAAAGATCCTGGGCAGGCTGGCCGGGGCCAAAGGCATCGGCTGCAACCCGCACCGGCTGCAGATGCGGGCAGGCCTGCATCCAGTCAGGCCCGATCCGGCGGATGCCAACCCAAAGAACCGGTTGAAAACCATTGTCGCGGGTCAGCACCCGGTCGCCGGGGCGCAACCGTTCCACCGGGCGCAGGCCCTGGTCGGTGCAGATGGCGGTGCCGGTCACGAAACAAGGCACGAAACTGTCGTATTGGGAGGTGCCGGTATTGCTGCCGGAGGTTTTCTGGTACCGCGCGCCGTCCTTCAGCGGGGTATCGGTGGAAAACCCCCAAACATCCTGCGTGACGCCGTTCCGGGAAAACACGGTGATGGTGATGACCGGGCCGAACGGATTGCCGCCGGCATCAAGCTGTTGCACGTAGTGGTGCGATTCGGCCTCGACCGGGGTGCCGCTGGCCACCATGGATCCGCCATCGACGATGGTATGGCCGCCTGACTGGTCATCCTCCATCGTATCAGCATCGCCGGCAGTGTCGTCGAGAGTGACCTGTTCGATGGCGTAGCTGGAATCATAGATGAAAACCGTGCCAACGGGGGTGTCCGAATTGTTGATGATCGAGCTGCCCGGCGTCATATGGGGGGAGCCGTCATCGACGGTAAAAGCGTCTGCATTGAACGCGCTTAAAGTTCGTATCGCCATTTCGGCCCCCCGGCAGAACGATCTGAGGTGCAGTCGCTTTCGCGAGGGTTTTGCGGTGTTTTGTCTAATGCCGGGTTAAGGCGCCGCAGAAAGGCAGATGAATTTTTCGATGCCTGTTTGGCTAAGTGCGGTCACGTGTGAAATGCTGTTTTAGTCATGCATTTCAGAGGTTTGTTCGCTTGATTATGGCCTGCGGCGAACCGGCGCAGGCGACCGCGCCGCATGGCCGCGCCGGGCCTGCGGTCCTTACTGCCGGCCAAAGGTAAAGCTAAACGGGTTGGCTGAGTTTCAGCCTTCCGCGGGCAGGCTCAGCCCTCCAGCCCCCAGCCGTCCGGTGCGAACCCGTGGGACAGCGCAGCGCGGGTGGCCACTTCCTCGCCGATCCAGATGCCGGTGGCGGAAATGATCTGCTCCGGCAGGGTGGCGATCAGGCAGGGGGTGCCGTCTTCGGTGTTCTCTGCGCTGACCCAGCTGCAGCTGTAGCCCTCGCGGCTGAGTTCTTCGGCCAGGGGCTGCCAGTCAGCGCCGTCGCGGGCGGGGACAAAGAAGTAATCAACGTCCGCCGCCTCGGGCAGGCCGTGTTCGGCCCGCAGATCGTTGAACGCCGCAACAGTTCCGGCCCGCTGGGTTTCGAAATCATGCGGCATCCGGGCCTACTCCTGCTCAGCCAGGAAGCGTTCGGCGTCCAGTGCTGCCATGCAGCCCATGCCGGCTGAAGTGACCGCCTGGCGGTACTTGTGGTCGGTGAGGTCGCCAGCGGCAAAGATGCCGGCAATCGAGGTTTCAGTCGAGCCGGGTTTGACCTGGACATAGCCGCCGTTGTGCAGCTCCAGCACGTCCTTGACCAGCTCATTGGCGGGGGCGTGGCCGATGGCGACAAAGACGCCTTTGCAGGGGATTTCCTTTAACTCGCCGGTTTGCACGTTCTTGACCACGATGCCCTCAACCCCCAGCGGGTTTTCGGTGCCCACGACCTCTTCCAGGGTGTGGAACCACAGCGGTTCAATCTTGTCGTTCTTCATCAGGCGGTCGATCAGGATCTTCTCGGCGCGCAGCTCGTCGCGGCGGTGGATCAGGGTCACCTTGGAGGCGAAATTGGTCAGAAACAGCGCCTCTTCCACGGCGGTGTTGCCGCCGCCGATCACCACGATCTCCTGACCGCGGTAGAAAAAGCCGTCGCAGGTGGCGCAGGCGGAGACGCCGAAACCTTTGAATTTTTCTTCCGATTCCAGACCCAGCCATTTGGCACGGGCACCTGTCGCCAGGATCACCGCATCGGCAGTGAAGGTTGTGCCGCTGTCGGCCTTGGCCACAAACGGGCGCGCGGACGTATCGAGCGAGGTGATATAGTCGCCGATGACCTCGCAGCCCATCGCCTGGGCGTGCTCCTGCATCTTGATCATCAGGTCGGGGCCCTGCACCTCGGTGAAGCCGGGGTAATTCTCGACCTCAGTGGTGGTGGTCAGCTGGCCGCCGGGCTCAATGCCCTGAACCAGAACCGGTTCCAGCATGGCACGGGCGGCATAGACCCCTGCGGTATAGCCTGCAGGCCCGGAGCCGATGATCAGAACCTTGGTGTGGCGCGTCTCGCTCATGTGTGTTCCCCACGTAATGCAGCCTGGCGGGCGTGCCGCCGTCAGACACTGCATATAGCGGCAGGGACCGCGGGCTTAAACCCCCAAGGCTTAGCATGCGGCGGGGTGCAAATCTGCCGGGGAGGCGCGCATTGCGGCTTGCGCCTTTGGGGTGCAAAGAATATTGCGCGGCGATGAAACATTATTGCGCGGCCCGGCGGCGGTGCTATAAGAAACGCAAATTCCACAGGAGCATTGAACATGGTCACAACCCGCCTTGATCCGATTGATCGCAAGATTCTGTCGGAGCTTCAGGCCGATGGGCGGATGACCAATGTGGAGCTGGCCAAGCGGGTCGGCATTTCTGCGCCACCCTGTCTGCGCCGCGTGCGCGCATTGGAGGAGGCCGGTCTGATTCACGGCTACCACGCCGATGTGAATTCCCGCGAGCTGGGGTTCGAGGTGCAGGTCTTTGCCATGGTGGGGCTGGAAAGCCAGGCCGAGGTGGAGCTGAGCGCCTTTGAGGAGAAATGCCGCAGCTGGCCCTTGGTGCGCGAGTGCCACATGCTGAACGGCGAGGTGGATTTCATCCTGAAATGCGTCTCACCGGATCTCAGCACCTTCCAAAGCTTCCTGACCGGCGATCTGCTGACCACGCCGAATGTGGCCAGCGTCAAGACCTCGCTGGTGATCCGCGGCGCCAAGGATGAACCGGGTGTGCCGTTTGAGGTGCTGGAAGAGCGGCTGGCCCGCGAGGCATAAGGTGCGAACACGCAGCGGTCTGACATGAAAAGCCGGGCAGCAGCGTGCCCGGCTTTGTTGTGTATTGCGGGGCCGTCAGGTGCCCCTTCAGCTTACAGAACGGCCGGGCTGGATCTGTTGCTGCCGGCCCTGGAATAAGCCAGCGGGCCAAAGTCCCGGATGCTGTCGGCATGGGCAAACATGTTCAGAAACAGTGTCTTGATCGCGTAACTGGCCAGTTTCAGCGCATCCGGTCCCGGATGGTAGGTCTCAAATTCCAGCCCGCCGATGGTGATTGCCGCGTGACGCGGCAGGCAGAGGTGGTACATGTCCACCGGCGTCGGCGGAGCGGTTTCAAAGATGCTCATTCCGTCCTGGAACTCCGCAACAGGGGTCAGCAGCTGTCCGCTGTCCGCGCTCTGCAGGTGCGGCGGGGTGCGCAGCAGCCGTGCCGCAGGTCCGGCAACTAGGCTGGAAGCCGGTTTTTGCAGGCCCAGGCTGTCTGCCATGAAGCTGGTCAGGCGGTGGCTGCGGCCGCGGCTTCCGGGGCGTGCGGGCAGAATGCTGGTGTGGCCGATCCAGACAAGCGGCTGGCTGCCGCCGCCGCTGGTCAGGATGTCATCGCCGGGCAACAGGTCTTCGATGGCAACCGGGCCGTTGGCGGTTTCCACCAATGAGCCGCGGGAAAATGCGCAAAAGGCGTCTTCGAACAGCGGCAGGGCAGGCGCAATGTGGCGGGTTTCGGAAATCGCACCGCTGGGCAGGAGGCTGCTGACCTCATAGCGCCGCAATTGCGGCTTGGTTGCACTTCGCAGCGCCGCCGGATCCTGCAGGAACGCATTGGCTTCAATTGCATTGGCTGCAGCTTTCTGCAGCGAGTGGGCGATGGTCATGCTGCCACCTTTCCTTTCAAACTGCCCGTTTGCATCGGCCCCCACCGGCAACACAGACGTGCTTGAACGTTATGTATGTGCTCTAAATGGCGGGATTTAATTCTAATTGTCAAAAAATCTGAAGCAAACTGGTTAACATCAGGCCGGTCCTGACACCGTTGCGGGCGGGTTCCGGCGGCAAGCCGGAACGGAGTTAAGACGATTCGGCTAAGGAAGCGTCAAGCGGCCGCCGGCGTTTGCTTAGACCGGTTGGGTGCCCTGACGGCGGCTGACCGGGCTGGCGCGTTTGCGCCAGGGGACGCCGCCGGCAGGGCACCCGTCCCCGGCGTTAACCCAGTTTCTGCTTTGCGGCCCGGCTGCGGGGCTGGCTGCAAGTCTGGCCATCGCGGCGGCGCGCGGCGGCCCAAGGCAGAGTCACGGTCTCGCTCTTGGCGGAGCGGATGATGGAGGCAATAAAACGCTTGTTCATCTTCATGGTCTGGTCTGTCCTTCGCCCGGCAGCCGGCCTGGATGCGGGGCGGCTGCTGCTAGTGTTGTTCTGACCTTTTTATGAGTAACCTTTGCGCCGCGAATATGACCGGATACGGGCAATTTCACCCGTGCGCCGCAGCGGCGCACGGTATCAGTCCGCCTGGTGAGGTTGTGGTTAAGGTGCTGGAGAGGAATAAGAAATTACCATCTTGCTGCGGGGATGCCGCAGCGGAAGGTAAGGAATGCGGCGAAATTTAATAAAATTCGCCACAATTTCCCTGGTTAACGGAGCCTTAAAGCCTGATGCAGGAGATCAGGCGGCCGTAGTCGGCCTCTTTCGCGTGGGTCGCGCGGCGGTAGGAGTAGAATTTCTCAGGCTCGGAGTAGGTGCAGTGACGGGTCCATTCGGCCATGCCTGCACCGGCCTGGCGCAGTTTGTGCAAGCCCAGGCCCGGCAGGTCGAACAGGTAGCGGCCGCCTTCGCCATTGGCAAAGAACCGGGCGTAGCCGTCGTCCTGCATCACGAAATCTTCAAAGAACTCAGGGCCGACCTCATAGGCGCGCTGCGAGATCGCGGGGCCGATCACTGCCGCCGTGTCCTCGCGCCGGGCGCCGAGGCCCTCCATCGCTTCCAGCGTGGCCTCCAGCACCCCGTCCAGAGTGCCGCGCCAGCCCGCATGGGCGGCGCCGATGACGCCGGCCTCGGGGTCGCAAAACAGCACCGGCTGGCAGTCGGCGGTCAGTATCGACAGCGCCAAACCAGGTATATTGGTGACCATGGCATCGGCGCGGGGGCGGTCCTGCGAGGGTTCTGTGACCACCAGCACATCGGCGCTGTGGACCTGATGCACGGCGCTGAGGTTCTCGGGCGGCACCTCCATCGCGGCGGCCACGCGGGCGCGGTTGATCTGCACTGCTTCGCGCTGATCGGTGGAGCCCAGGCCGCAGTTCAGCCCGTGGTAGATGCCCGAGGAGGCGCCGCCCCTGCGGGTGAAAAAGCCGTGCCGCACCGGGCCAAGCAGATCGGACGTGAGAATTTCAAGCGTCATGGGTTCAATCCTGGCAAAGGAGCGGCCGTCGAGGGATAGAGGCCGAGCACTTTGAACAGGTTTCCCATTTCATCGGGGTGCGTCAACCGCCGATGTGCGGCGATCAGGGAGTCCAGCGGCTCACCCTGCAGCGGCGCGGCCAGGGCGCGGGCGCGGTCAGTGATGCCGAGACGCTCCAGAAACACTCCCTGCGGGGTGAGGCGAGTATAGGCGCAACCGGCGGTTTTGGCGGCTATTGCCAGCGCCTCGAAATCCACATGGGCGGTCAGGTCGGCCTCGCCGGGGGCCAGCAGCGGATCAGCGGGTTTATGCGCGCGCAAGGCTTGCAGGGTATCGCCAAGGGCGCGCCAGTCGCCATAATCCACGATCAGAGCCGCGCCGCCATGGGCAGCGATTCGGGATGCGATGGCCTGAGTGACGGGGGCGGCGGCGTCGCAAATCTCAACCAGATCGCCCTCCTGGGTGTCTTGCAGGCGGTGATCCAGGGCGGGCTGCGGCGCGGCGGGGCTGAGGCCGAAGGCCAGCCTGCCGTCTGTCAGGCCGATGCGCCGTTCGCTCCAGTTATCGCCGCTGCGGATGAATTGGCGGATGGGCAGGGCGTCAAAGAATTCGTTGGCTACCAGCAGTAGCGGCTGGTCCGGCAGGGCGTCCGCAGAGTTCAGCCATTCGGGGGCGTATGCCTCCAGCGTCCTGGCTTGGGTGCTGCGCAGTTTCGGTGAGGCCTCGATCAGTTTGATCTGCATCGCCGCATGGAACCCCGGCACGCCGCGGGTGGCGCGCAAGAGGTCCGCCATCAGGGTGCCGCGGCCCGGTCCCAGTTCGGCAAGCGTGAAGGGGGCCGGGGCGCCTTGGTCAAGCCAGCATTGGGCCAGGGCGAGGCCGATCAGTTCGCCGTACATCTGACTGATTTCCGACGCGGTGGTGAAGTCTCCCTTGGCGCCCAAGGGGTCACGGGTGGTGTAATAGCCATACTGCGGGTGCAGCAGGCACTCCCCCATATAGGCGGCAACAGACATCGGGCCATCCGCCTGGATGCGGGCGGCAAGGTGATCTGCCAGGCTCATGCCGGGCTCCGGGCGGCATGGCGGGCGCGCAGCAGGAACCAGAGGCCGATGGCGATCATCGGCAGCGACAGCGCCTGGCCCTGGGTGATCCCGAAGCCGTCGATATGCCAGGCCAGCCCCAGCGGATTGCCGGGAGAGACGAACTGCGCATCCGGCTGGCGGAAGAACTCAACTATGAAACGGGCGAGGCCGTAGCCCGCGAGGAACACGCCCAGCAGGCGGCCCGGGGTGTGAAACGCATTGCGGCGCCAGGCGAGGTGCAGAAGCAGGGCGCCGAGGATCAGCCCCTCCATCCCTGCCTCATACAGCTGCGAAGGGTGGCGGGCGCAAAGCTGACCCAGCGCCTGGCCGCAGTCCTGCGCGGCGGGGCCGGGAAAGGCGACGCCCCAGGGCAGATCGGTGGGGCGGCCCCAAAGCTCGGCATTGATGAAGTTGGCCAGCCGTCCCAGCAGCAGGCCCGGTGCCACGGTATGGGCAACCAGATCGGCGATCTGCAGTTTCGGGATGTTGTGGCGCGCGGCATAGATCAGCGTCGCCAGAACCACGCCGAGCAGGCCGCCGTGAAAGGCCATGCCGCCCTGCCAGATCTTCAGGATCTCAGCCGGATGCGCCAGGTAATAGGCGGGCTGGTAGAACAGCACAAAACCCAGGCGCCCGCCCAGGATCACGCCGAGGATGATCCAGGTCAGCAGATCCTCGACCTGCTGCGGCTTCATCGGCGGCTGCTGCGCGGGCCACAGCCCAGGACGGCGCAGGGCCGCGACAGCCAGCCGCCAGGCAATGACGATCCCGGTGATATAGGCCAGCGCATACCAGCGCAGGGCGAACTCAAATGAGCCGAGGGAGATCGAGAAAATCTCGGACGAAAGGTCGGGGAATTGGATCATGGCCTGCATATGCGTCTGAATGCCTCTGGTCTTCGGGGGAAGTCAACGGCTTGCAGCCGCGCGCCCGCTTCCCCATATAGGAGTCAGCCCTGAGACGGAGAAGAGCATGCAGACCCGCAACAAGATCCTGGACGATATTTCCCAGCTGATGACCAATGCGATGGGCGTGGCCCAGGGCGCCAAAGACGAGGCGGACACCGCGCTGAAAAGCATGATCGACCGCTGGCTGGCCGACCGTGATTTCGTCACCCGCGAGGAGTTTGACGCGGTGCGCGCCATGGCACAGAAAGCGCGCGAGGAGAATGAGGCGCTGAAGGCGCGGCTGGATGCGCTGGAGGCCGCGCAGAAATAACCGGGCAGTGCTGGCCTGAGAATGAGCCTGCTGCGGCGAGATGCTGCGGCGGGTTTTTTTGTGCCATGGTGAACACGCATAGCAGATCTGCGGTGACGCAGGGGGGGGCATGCGCCGCTTTACGCATGCTGGGCCGGAAACCGCACCGCCTTTGCGGAAGGTGCAGCGCGAGCTGGACAGCGAAGCACGGTTGATTGGCCGGGTCCGGGATCACGAACTGTGCGGGGGCCGTGTTCCGGTAAGTGTTCGGCCGGGCTGCGGGTGAAGCAGTCGTTGAAGCTTCATGCCTTGCAGCCCGGTTTGTTCGCGATGCAGAACTTCGGGGCTGTGCTCGCGATGGACCGTGCCGGCTGCGGTCAGACCGAAATGATCCAAACGGCAATCAAGCTTACGGTCAGATAGACAAGCGTGTTGACCATCCAGCGGATGAGGCCGGCTTCGCCCTCCGGGTCGACGCCCAGGCGTTCACAGACTTTGGTTCCAGGCCACAGAAATGCTTCGGACAGTGTCATGGGGCGGCTCCTTAATGGGTAAGCGCGGTGAATAAAGAAACACCTAAAAGAATAAATACGCATTGTAAATGCTTAATTTATGCAGCGGGAGGCCGGTCGAACGCACGCATGGTTTTGCAAGAGAGCAATCAGCCGGGGTGATGCTGGGCCGGGTGGAATTGTCCGGTGCGTGATCCGGCCGGAGACCGTACAGGAAGCGGTTTCAATTCTGGATTTTAAATGCTACGCAGAGGCCGGCATCTAGGGGGCTGTGGATAGTTCATCCACAAGTTATTGCAGATATCCCCAAAATAAGGGTTGCCAGATTATCAATTCAGCTCCACCATATCTTGTATGGGAGCGGGGATGCGTCCCCGGCCCGTAGCAGAATAAACTAGCTATAGGGAAACTCTGTGCCCGGTAAGCTAGGCAAAGAGAGAGGTGGCAAAATGGCACTATCCGAGCTTCACTTGGAAGAAGACATCCACCCCATAGACATCGTCGAGCATTTGGCGTCGCACCATGATTGGGACTTTGACCGGGTTGGTGATGACCAGATTGCCATGTCGGTCGAGGGGCAGTGGCGCACCTATTCGCTGACGCTGGCCTGGTCGGGCTATGAGGAATGCCTGCGGCTGGTCTGCAGCTTTGAAATGGAACCCCCGGAGGCCGAGCTGCCGCGGCTCTATGAGCTGATCAACAGCATGAACGACCAGTGCTGGGAAGGCTCCTTTACTTATTGGGCGGATCACAAGCTGATGCTGTTCCGCTATGGGCTGATGCTGTCCGGCGGCCAGATGGCCAGCCCGCAGCAGATTGATGCAATGCTGAAAGCCGCGGTGGCCAATGCCGAGCGCTATTACCCGGCAATCCAGCTGGCAGTCTGGGGAAAGCGCAGCACCCAGGACGCGATGCAGGTCGCCATTGCAGAGGCATACGGGCGGGCGTAAACCTTGCCCTGAACCTGGGATTTAGGGGAGGGGCTTAAGATGGATATGCAAGAGATTACCGCGCGCGGGCTGGTACTGCTGGGCTGCGGCAAGATGGGATCGGCGATGCTGGCCGGATGGCTGGAGGGCGGATTGCCCGCGGCGTCGGTCTGGGTGATTGACCCGCACCCCTCGGACTGGCTGCAGGGCACCGGCGTCCATATCAACGCAGAACTGCCCGCGGCGCCGGGCATCGTGCTGATTGCCGTCAAGCCGCAGATGATGGGCGCCGCGCTGCCGGTGCTGCAAAGCTACGGCAACGGCGCCACCCTGTTCATTTCCGTTGCCGCGGGCACCTCGATTGCCACCTTTGAGGACGTTCTGGGGGCGCAGTCGCCGATCGTGCGGGCGATGCCGAATACACCGGCAGCTGTCGGGCGCGGTATCACCGCGATTATCGGCAATGCACACACCAATAATGCGGATCTTGACCGTGCCGAGGGGCTGCTGCAAGCCGTCGGGCAGGTTGTGCGGCTGGATAATGAGGGCCAGATGGATGCCGTCACCGGCGTCAGCGGCTCGGGCCCCGCCTATGTGTTCCACCTGATTGAGACTTTGGCAGTCGCGGGCGAGGCGCAGGGGCTGCCGGCGGACCTGGCGATGCGGCTGGCCAAGGCGACTGTTGCGGGCGCCGGCGCGCTGGCGGAGGCGGCAGAGGAAAGCCCCGGCCAGCTGCGCATCAATGTGACCAGCCCGAACGGCACCACCCAGGCTGCCCTTGAGGTGCTGATGGATGATGACGACGGTTTCCCGGCGCTGCTGAACCGGGCTGTGGCTGCGGCCACGGAACGTTCAAAGGAGTTGTCGCGTGGCTGAGATCACTTTTGACGAGTTCCTGAAGGTCGACGTCCGCGCCGGTGAAATCATCCGTGCCGAGCCGTTTTCCGAGGCGCGCAAGCCGGCAATCAAGCTTTGGGTCGATTTCGGGCCGGATATTGGCGTAAAAAAGAGCTCAGCGCAGATTACGGCGCATTACATGCCGGAAACGCTGGTGGGCAAGCAGGTTCTGGCCGTCGTAAACTTCCCGCCGCGGCAGATCGGCACGTTCATGTCAGAGATCCTGGTTCTGGGCCTGCCGGATGAAAACGGAGAGATATTCCTGGCCGGGCCTGATGGAAAGGTCCCGCTGGGCGGGAGGATGCACTGAGATGAAAATCTGGATTGCGCGGCCGATGACGGCAGCGGTCACGGCACGGGCGCGGGAGGCGTTTGGTGATCTGGAAATCCGTGAAACCAACGCGGTGATGAATGAGGCAGAGATGCTGCGCGCCCTGGCGGAATTCGACATCGTCGTGCCGACGCTGGGCGACAAGTTCACGGCTGAGATCTTTGCCAAGGCGGGCACGCCCCGCTGCAAGCTCTTGGCCAATTTCGGCGTCGGTTACAATCATATCGACGTGGCGGCCGCGCGGGCGGCAGGCGTCGAGGTGACCAACACGCCGGGGGCAGTGACTGATGCCACCGCCGATATTGCGATGACGCTGATCCTGATGTCTGCGCGCCGTGCCTCGGAGGGCGAGCGGATGCTGCGCAAGGGTGATTGGGCGGGCTGGCATCCGACCCAGATGCTGGGGCTGCACGCGACTGGCAAGCGCGTCGGCATCGCCGGTATGGGCCGGATCGGCCAGGCAATTGCGCGGCGCTGCCATTTCGGCTTTGGCATGGATGTGTCCTACGTGGCACGTTCGGCGAAGGATCTGGACTTCCCGGCAGACCGCGCCGGCAGCCTGATTGATCTGGCGGGGCAGGTGGATTTTCTGGTTGTGGCGGTGCCGGGCGGCGCCGAGACCACGCATCTGATCAACGCCGAGGTTCTGGGCGCGATGCAGTCCCACGCCCATCTGATCAACATCGCCCGTGGTGAAGTTGTCGAGGAGGCGGCGCTGATCGACGCGCTGCAGAACCGCCAAATCGGCGGTGCCGGGCTGGATGTCTATGAGTTCGAACCCAAGGTGCCGCAGGCGCTGATCGATCTGGATAACGCCACTCTGCTGCCGCATCTGGGCACCGCCACCGAAGAGGTGCGCAGCGATATGGGCCATATGGCGTTGGACAATGTCGCAGCCTATCTGAATGGCGCGGCGCTGCCCAACCGGGTCTGAAACATGTCTGCCTGAGCCGCGTCCCGGCTCAGGCGTCTTTGGGCTTGTCCCGGCGGTGGTCCCAGGCGGGATCGTCACGCTTGATCCTGCGGGTGGCATAGGTGCCTGCCGGCCAGGCCAGGATGGCACCGATGGCGGCGCAGACCAGAATGGCCCTGACTGAGTAGTACCCCAGCACAAATGCGGTGATGACGGCTGCCCCGGCGATGCAGGCGCCAATCATGATGGACAGGTGAAAGCGCAGCTTGCCGGCCAGCGAGTCGCCCAGAGGGGCGTGGTTTGTCATGACGGCCTCCTTTGGAAGTGGTCCAAAGGAGTATAGCACAGATCGCGGCAGATTGTTTCGGGCGGCTTACTCTGCCGTTTTGCCGCAGCGCAGATCGCCCGCCGCCTCGCGCCAGTGGCGGCGGCACAGCGAAACATAGGTCTCATTGCCGCCGATCTGCACTTGGTCGCCCTCGGTCAGCACCCGGCCCTGATTGTCCTGGCGGACCACCATGGTGGCTTTTTTGCCACAGTGGCAGATGGTGCGCACCTCGCGCATTTCATCCGCCAGCGCCAGCAGGGTGGCGGAGCCGGGGAACAGCTTGCCCTGGAAATCCACCCTGAGGCCGTAGGCCAGCACCGGCACCCGCAGATCATCGACAACGCGGGCCAGCTGCCAGACCTGATCGGGCGTCAGGAACTGCGCTTCATCGACAAAGATCGCCGCCACCGGGCCGCGTGCCAGACGCTGTTCAATGCGGGTGTAAAGGTCGTCGCCCGCGGCAAACATATCCGCTGCTTCGCCGATGCCGATGCGCGAGGCGATTCTGCCCTCGCCGGCGCGGTCATCCAGCCGGGCGGTCAGCAGGTAGGTATCCATATGGTTTTCGCGGTAGTTATGCGACGCCTGCAACAGCACCGTCGATTTGCCCGCGTTCATGGTGGAGTAGTTGAAATAGAGCTTGGCCATGGAGCCGGGGTTTACCCGTCCCGGCCTGCGGGGAAAACCGGATTCGTGCCTGTTTTTCGGGGTGGAGGTAAAGCCGTGGCGGGAAGGCTCACCGGGGCGGGTATGGCCAGGGAGGAACAAATCCCTAAAACGGCCAAGCCGAATGCCCCGGAGAGCCCAAGTACCGGGCAGACCAATTACCCTAACAGCGGAACGTCACTCACCCCGTTCCGCTTTGCACTGAACAACTGATGCCAATTGCATCAACCCACTCGCTAAATCCCTGAAAACCTGAGGGATGGATAAGGTATCGCAATTCCTCTACAAGACAGAAATGGGAAATTAACCGGTTCGTTCCCCATGGGGGCGGCGGTCAAGCCAGGTAGGATTTAAATGGCTGAAATCGGGTCGTATCTGAAGAAACACACCGAAGCGCTGGTAAAGGATGTCGGCATCGAAGCCGCCTGCCAGATCACGGGGAAGTCCAAGGCAACACTGGGGCGCTATTACTCGGACAATGCCGAACACACAGACCGGTTCATGCCGGTGGATGCAGTGGCCAAGCTGGAAAGTGCTGCGTCTTATCCGCATGTGACCTCGGCGCTGGCGGAGCTGAAGAACATCACCCTGTCTTACAACGGCAACGGCTCTGCCGAGGAGACCGGGCGCAGCGGCGGTGTGAATGCGGATGTGATTGCGCTGAGCCAGCGGTTTGCCCAGCTGATGAGCGAATACCAGGAAGCGATGGAAGATGGCATTATCACCGTGAACGAGGCCAAGCGGCTGCTCAGGGAAACGGTGCTGTTGCAGCAGGTTCTGCTGGATATGAAGCTGCACCTGGAGGAAGACAGTGCCTGAGACCGGTGACGGGGGCAGCCTGCCTGCCATTGCGGAAGGTGAGCTGCATCCGATTGACGTGGACGCGCTGGCGGCACCTGGCGATCCGCGCCACGCGCCGCGCATTCTGCTGCTGTACGGCTCCCTGCGCGCGGTGAGCTATTCCCGCAAGGCGGCTGAGGAGGCTGCGCGGGTGCTGCAGGCCTTGGGCTGCGAGACGCGGATTTTCGACCCTTCCGGTCTGCCGCTGCCGGATGATGCGGGTGCGGCGGAGCACCCCAAGGTGGCAGAGCTGCGCGATCTGGCAGTCTGGTCCGAGGGGATGGTCTGGTCCAGCCCGGAGCGCCATGGCGCGATGACCGGTATCATGAAGCTGCAGATCGACTGGCTGCCGCTGTCGCTGCAGGGCGGCATCCGCACCACGCAGGGCAAGACGCTGGCGGTTATGCAGGTCTCGGGCGGCTCGCAAAGCTTTAACGCAGTCAACCAGATGCGCATCCTGGGCCGCTGGATGCGGATGCTGACCATCCCGAACCAAAGCTCGATCCCCAAGGCCTGGCTGGAATTCGGGGAGGGAGAGCGCCTGCCGGAAGGCCCGTTCTACCGCCGTCTGGTGGATGTGATGGAAGAGCTGGTGAAATTCACCTGGCTGGTGCGAGGCCGCAAGGATTACCTGACCGACCGCTATTCGGAGCGGCTGGAGAGCGCTCAAGAGGTGCATCAGCGGGTCTCGCAGAAGTAGCCTGCGGGCAGTATGCCCTTGTCTGCAGACAAACCTAAGCCCCGGCGCCGCTGCCGGGGCTTTATTGTTTCAGATGACCGGTATCACCGGCACGTCGCAGGATGGCAGACAGGCAGACAGGCAAACGGGCAAGCGAGCGGCACAGGCATTGCGGTTACCTAGAAACCTTATTCTCGCATTTGGTGTGGTGTGCGGTTAAGCAATTGGGCGGCCTCTCCCCTGGCGTTTAGGCAATTGTTAAGGCTCATTTCCGCCGCAATCGGGCCGTGAAGTTACCGCCTGCGCTGGAAACCGCATGGAAACGGGGGAAAACCTGAATTTTCTTCCTAACGAAACCCAGCGGATTTTCCCTTGTTTTTAGGGAGTTTTTATAAAAATCGCAGGCGCCCGTTAAGTAAATAAGGGGTTCGGGAGCTTCGGCCCCGGTACAGAGAGACCGCGTTAAGGTTTTGTTAATCCTGTCTCATTCTGCGCATATTTCTGCCCGCGCGGCACCGCAGCAAGCCGCATTCCAGCCTCAGGGCTCACCGACCATAGCGATGTGGGAAAATGGAGTGGGTCATGAGACAATTACTGGGAATTGCCGCCGCAGTCTTGATAGGTTTCAGTACTGCAGCGGCCGTGGCCGGGCAGGCGGCCCGGGTGCAATCTGTGCCGGGTTGGGAGGCCGTGGGGCGCCTGAACATCGGTGGCAAAGCCATGTGCACGGCCAGCCTGATTGCGCCGGATATGGTGCTGACGGCGGCCCATTGCATGTATGACATCCGTAGTGGCCGGGCCGTGAACCCGCGGAGTATCAAATTTGAGGCAGGGCTGAACGGCCGCCGCGCCAAGGCGTCGCGCCAAGTGGTCAAGGCTGTTGTCCATCCGGGCTACCGGCATGGCCGGACCGGCCAGTTTCAAACCGGAACAGACATTGCTGTGCTGCGTCTGGACAGCCCGATCAGTGCAAATGTGATCCGCCCGCTGGTGCTGGCCGCAGCGCCGGAGCGCGGCATGCGGGTGGATGTGATGTCTTATTCGCACCGCAATGCGACCTCGCCCCGGCTGCAAAGCGCCTGCCAGGTGATTGCGGCGCGGCAAAGCTCGCTGATCACCACATGCCGGGTCGATTTCGGGGCGTCCGGTTCACCCGTGCTGCAAAAGCGTCCGGGCAGGGCGCCGCAGCTGGTTTCGGTGATCTCTTCCAAGGCCCGGATGGGGGGCAGGGGGGTGTCGCTGGCCGCACCGCTGGGGGATGCGCTGCAGGCGCTGATGCGGCAGGCGGGGTGACCGCAGCCGCCGCTGCGGCCCAATAGCCTGCTGCAGAATAAGAGCGGCAGGACGCGAAGCAGCCCCGTTTGGTTCCCCGGGGCTGTTTCCTTTTGCAGCACGCCGTCCTGCGGTTACTGGCTGCTGAGGCGGACCTCTTCCAATGGATAGGCCAGGCTGTCCTGATCCTCCCAATTCATGTGGCAGCCTGCGCAGAAGCTTTGCTTGATCTTCATTTCCTTGCCGCTGGGCAGGAGGGCTGCATAAAGCCAGTCACCGGCCTCGGGCGCGCCGCCATCGGCCAGCTTGGTCATGATGAACAGCGGACCGGGAACGGCGTTGCCCTTCTTGACCTTGAAGCTTTCCTTGGCCAGAACCGACCCCGCGGGCATCACAAAGCCTTCTTCGGCGAACTTCAGATATTGTTCAGCGGCAATGCCGTTTGCAAAGGTCTGCAGGAACCGCTCGCCATGCGGGCCGGCAAGGGCCGGGCGGGTTGACGTCACCTGCCAGGAGCGGAAGCCAGCGCCGACCGGATCGCCGTTGCTGGCATATCCTTCGGCCATTTTGGCCTCGATGCATTCGTAGATCTCAACAACGGCCTCTGCTTCAAGTTCCGAGGGGTCGCCATCCACAGGGCAGTCCTGGGCAATTGCGCCGGCCGGTACAAGTGCCAAAAGTCCTGCGGCAATCTTTGTCGGTAAGTTCATGGCCTTTCTCCCTGAGTTGTAATGCTGCGGGTCGTGTTGTGTTGTTCACGGTCGCACAGTTCAGGGATTTACCGGGTCACAACTCTACACGGCTGTGTGAAAGCACAGCACGCAAAGGAAAAGCCCCGGGCGTTGCCGGGGCTTTATTAAACATAGCGTTGAAGCGTCCGGGCAGAGGGTGCCTAGCCCTGCAGCGACTTCACTTCGACGTCCCCTTCGGCCTGGGCCTTGATCGCCCGTGCAGCGGCATTGGCGCCGGCTGCGGTGGTGAAGTAGGGGATCTTGTCATAAAGCGCGACCGAGCGCATTTCCTTGCTGTCCTCAACGGCTTGCGCGCCCTCAGTCGTGTTCATCAGCAGCTGGACGCCGCCGTCCTTGAGCATGTCCACAACGTGGGGGCGGCCTTCATAGACCTTGTTCACCAGCTCGCACGCCACGCCCTGGCCTTCGAGCCAGGTCTGGGTGCCGCGGGTGGCGACCAGGGTAAAGCCCTGCTCCACCAGGATCTGCGCCGCTTCCAGCATCAGCCGGCCCTTGTCGGCATCCTTGATCGAGACGAAGGCGCGGCCCGAGGACGGCAGCACCATGCCGGCCCCCATCTGCGCCTTGAGGAAGGCGCGGGCAAAGGAACGGTCCCAGCCCATGACTTCACCGGTGGAGCGCATTTCGGGGCCAAGGATGGTATCGACGCCGGGGAAGCGGGCAAAGGGCAGCACCGCTTCCTTGACCGAGAACCAGGGCATATCCGGGTCGGCCAGGGTCATCGGGTCGGCCATCGGGGTGTTCACGTCATAGCCCGCGTCCGGCTTATAGGGCGCGCGCATCGGGAAGTTCGACAGCGGCTCACCTGCCATCACACGGGCCGAGATCGAGGCAATGGCGCTGTCGGTTGCCTTGGCGACAAACGGCACCGTGCGCGACGCGCGCGGGTTCACCTCAATCAGATAGATTTCCTCTTCGCCGGCGTCATTGGGTTTGATCGCGAACTGGATGTTCATCAGGCCAACCACATTCAGCGCTTTGGCCAATGCGAATGTCTGTTCCTTGATCTGTTCGATCACCGGCTTGCCAAGCGAGTAGGGCGGCAAGCTGCAGGCACTGTCGCCCGAGTGCACGCCGGCCTCTTCGATGTGCTGCATGATGCCTGCCACATGCACGTCTTTGCCGTCGCAGATCGCGTCCACATCCAGTTCAACCGCGCCGGCCAGGTAGCTGTCGAGCAGCACCGGGCTGTCGCCGGAAACCACCACCGCCTCGGCGATGTAGCGTTTCAGCTGGTCCATGTCGCGGACGATTTCCATCGCCCGGCCACCCAGCACATAAGACGGGCGGATCACCAGCGGGAAGCCGATTTTTTCTGCGATTTCCAGCGCTTGCTCGTCCGTGGAGGCGATGCCGTTGTTCGGCTGCTTGAGGCCCAAGTTGTTGACCAGCGCCTGGAACCGTTCGCGGTCTTCGGCCAGGTCGATGGCGTCGGGCGAGGTGCCGAGAATCGGGATGCCTTCCTCTTCCAGTGCGTTTGCCAGCTTCAGCGGGGTCTGGCCGCCGAACTGCACGATGACGCCGTGCAGGGTACCGTTGTCCTGCTCTACACGCAGGATTTCCATCACGTGCTCAAACGTCAGCGGTTCGAAATACAGCCGGTCCGAGGTGTCATAGTCGGTCGACACGGTCTCGGGGTTACAGTTGATCATGATGGTCTCATAGCCCGCGTCGGTCAGCGCAAAACAGGCGTGGCAGCAGCAGTAATCGAATTCGATGCCCTGGCCGATCCGGTTCGGGCCGCCGCCGAGGATGACCACTTTCCTGCGGTCAGAGGGGCGCGCCTCGCATTCGACGTCGCCAAAGGCGGGCGCTTCATAGGTCGAGTACATGTAGGGTGTCTGCGCTTCGAATTCGGCGGCGCAGGTGTCGATCCGCTTGAACACGGCGTTGACGCCGGCCGCGCGGCGGGCCTTGCGGACCTCAGCCTCGGTCTGGCCGGTCAGCTTGGCAAGGCGGGCGTCGGTGAAGCCCAGCATCTTGAGCGCACGCAGGCCTTTTTCGTCCGTCGGCAGGCCGCCGTCGCGGACTTCATCTTCGGCCTCGACGATTTCGCGGATACGGGCCAGGAACCAGGGATCGAATTTGGTGACGCCAAAGATTTCTTCATCCGTCAGCCCGTGGCGCATCGCCTGGGCGATGGTGCGCATCCGGTCCGGGGTCTGCAGGCTGATCGCCTTGAACACTGCGGCCTTGTCCGGCGCACCGGGGATATCCACTTCGTCAAAGCCGGTGAGGCCGGATTCCATCGACGCCAGCGCTTTTTGCAAAGATTCATGGATGGTGCGGCCGATCGCCATGGCCTCGCCCACCGATTTCATCGCGGTGGTCAGATACGGCTCGGAGCCGGGGAATTTCTCAAACGCGAATTTCGGGATCTTTGTCACGACATAGTCGATGCTCGGCTCGAACGATGCCGGGGTCACCTTGGTGATGTCGTTGTCCAGCTCGTCCAGGGTGTAGCCCACTGCCAGCTTGGCCGCGATCTTGGCAATCGGGAAGCCGGTTGCCTTGGAGGCCAGTGCCGAGGAGCGCGACACCCGCGGGTTCATCTCGATCACCACCATACGGCCATCGGCGGGGTTCACCGCCCATTGCACGTTGGAGCCGCCGGTTTCCACACCGATCTCGCGCAGCACGTTGATCGAGTGGGTGCGCATGATCTGGTATTCTTTGTCGGTCAGCGTCAGCGCCGGGGCCACGGTGATCGAATCGCCGGTGTGGACGCCCATCGGGTCGATGTTTTCAATCGAGCAGACGATGATCGCATTGTCCGCCTTGTCGCGGACCACTTCCATTTCGAACTCTTTCCAGCCCAGCAGGCTTTCATCCACCAGGATCTGGTTCACCGGGGACGCGTCCATGCCGGTGCGGCAGAAGTGGATGTAGTCTTCGCGGTTGTACGCGACGCCGCCGCCGGTGCCGCCCATGGTAAAGGCCGGGCGGATGATCGCGGGCAGGCCGATGTCGTCCAATGCTTCCAGCGCGATGCGGATGCCTTCGTCCAGGTCCGCCTTGCCGTCCTCCAGCTTGGGTGCGGTGACGATAGTGGCGCGCGGGTTCTCAATGCCGAGGCGGTCCATCGCTTCGCGGAACAGTTTGCGGTCTTCAGCCATTTCAATGGCATCGCGGGTGGCGCCGATCATCTCGACACCGAATTTCTCGAGCACGCCCATTTCTTCCAGCGCCAGCGAGGTGTTGAGCCCGGTCTGCCCGCCCATGGTCGGCAGCAGCGCGTCGGGGCGTTCTTTCTCGATGATCTTGGCGACCACCTCTGGCGTGATCGGCTCGATATAGGTGGCGTCCGCAAGCCCCGGATCGGTCATGATGGTGGCCGGGTTGGAGTTCACCAGGATCACCCGGTAACCCTCTTCGCGCAAAGCTTTGCACGCCTGGGCACCGGAGTAGTCGAACTCGCAGGCCTGCCCGATGACGATCGGACCGGCTCCGATGATCATGATCGACTGGATGTCGGTTCTTTTAGGCATGGCCATATTCCTTTGGTTGACGAGCGGGCAGCTTTGAATCAGGGGCACTGGCGAGTGCCCAAATTGTCCTGCGTTATAGGGACCGCGCTGAAAGGTTCAAGGGGGATCGGAAACGGAATTGGAAATGCCGCATCCACCCCTTTTGTTCGCATAGCGAACGTTTATATGTGGGGGCCAAGACCTTGGGGAGTCAATTCCGGTGCGGATTCGCTTTGATCAGGGCCCTAAGGGGGCCGGCACATGTTTCGACCAGCCGCTGCGCGTGATCCGTGCGGACGTGCCGGCGGACGTGCCCGCTGCACTTGCAGCGCTGGATGCGGCGCGCGATGCCGGGCATTGGCTGGTGGGATATGCATCTTATGAGCTGGGCTACGCGCTGGAGCCAAGGCTGGCAGGGCGGATGCCAAAGGAGCGGCGGCTGCCGCTGATGAATTTCGGAGTATATGAGCAGCCACTGCCGCAGAACGCTGAGGGCAGCGCCCGGACTTGGGAGGGGGCGGAAGCGCCCTCAGGTGGGGAGGGTCGGGTGCTGCCCGGCCTTCAGCCGGACGGAGCAGGTTTGGAAGGCATTGCGCCCCGCTGGACCTATGAGCGCTACGCTAAGGCGTTCACTGAGGTGAACCGCAAAATCGGCAACGGCGACATCTATCAGGCCAACCTGACCTTCCCGATTGATGCAGATGCCTATGGCTCTGCCGAAGAGCTCTATGCCGCACTGCAAGCGAAACAGGTGGTCGGCCACGGGGTTCTGGTTGAACAGGACGGCCTGCCGGACCTGCTGTCGCGCTCGCCGGAGCTGTTCTTCCGCACCGATGCTAAGGGCATGATTGAAACCCGCCCGATGAAAGGCACCCAGCCGCGCAGCGATGATCCGGTCGAGGATGCCCTCCGCCGCGATTTCCTGCGCAAGGATGAGAAAAACCGCGCTGAAAACCTGATGATCGTGGATCTGTTGCGTAACGACATCTCCCGCGTGGCGCAGACCGGTTCGGTGCATGTGCCGGAGCTGTTTGCGGTCGAAAGCTATGCCACGGTGCACCAGATGGTTTCCACGGTGCGGGCAAAGCTGCGGCCTGATGCCGGGCTGGCAGAGGTTTTTGCGGCGCTGTTTCCCTGCGGCTCCATAACCGGCGCGCCCAAAATCCGCTCAATGGAGATCCTCGCGGATCTGGAACACTGGGCGCGTGATATCTATTGCGGCACCATCGGCTGGGCGGCACCGGACGGGTCGTCGGAATTCAACGTGGCGATCCGCACGCTGATGCTGGAAAAGGGCAGCGCGACGCTCAACGTAGGCGGCGGCGTGGTCTGGGACAGCACCGCGGAGTCTGAGTATGAGGAAGCGCTATGGAAAGCCCGGTTTGCCCGCGTGACGCCATCCAGAACGATCCCGCTTTCCGCCTGATCGAGACGCTGGGCTGGCACCCGGGCGAAGGCTTCCGGCATCTGGCGCAGCATCTGGCCCGGATGGTGCGCAGTGCGGCTGAATTTGGCATTCCCTTTGAGCCGGAGCAGGCGCGGCGTGTGCTGGCGGAGGCTGCCGGCGGCATACCGGGCATACCGCTGCGCTGCCGTCTTACTTTGGACGCGGGCGGGCAGCTGGAGCTGACGGCGCCGCCGCTGGGAAGCAGCCCTGCGGAATGGCGGTTGGGCATCGCTGAAACAAGGCTGGATCCGGCGGATGTCTGGCTGCAGCACAAGACCACCCGCCGCGCGGTGTATGATGCCGCACGGGCAAAGCTGCCGGAGGGTGTGGATGAGCTGCTGTTTCTGAACCAGCGCGGGGAGCTGTGCGAGGGCACCATTACCAATCTATTTGTGACCCGCCCGGACGGGCAGGTGGTGACGCCGCCGCTGACCTGCGGCCTGCTGCCGGGCATCCTGCGGCAGGTGATGCTGGAGCGGGGTGATTGCTGCGAGGCGGTTCTTGGCTTGCAGGATCTGCAGGAGGCGCAGGCCGTCCGCATGGGCAATTCGCTGCGCGGTTTGATCCCGGCAAGGCTGGTCTGAGGGGGAGCGCTCCCGCAGACAAGAGCCTCCTGGCTGGCGCCAGCGGGCGATTGCCCTTTGGGCCAGGCAGCGCACCTTTGGTGCGCTGCGGCGGCGTCCGGACGCCGCCCGCGCCACGCCAACGGCGGGGCGCCAGGCCCAACGCTTACCGTCCTGTCGCGTCAGCGATGGGATGCGGAAGGGGCGGGAGCCTGTCTGCACAGGGCGCAGCCTGCGGAAAGGGAAGGTGGGAAGCGCTGAAATTGCCCTGTTTGCTTGACAACCACGCTGCAAACTTGTGTACCACCCCGGACGAATTCAGGCGCCGGTCCGGCGCATCTCCAGAATGACGGTCCACCCGGACAGACGACCCGAGACACGAAAGGTCCCGCCATGCACGCCTACCGCAGCCATACCTGCGCCGAACTGAACAAATCCAATGTCGGTGACACCGTCCGCCTGTCGGGCTGGGTTCACCGTGTGCGCGACCACGGCGGATTGCTGTTCATCGACCTGCGCGACCACTACGGCGTCACGCAAGTTATGGCCGACCCGGACAGCCCGGTCTTTGCCGAGATCGAGAAAGTCCGCTCGGAATGGTGCATCCGCATTGACGGCAACGTCAAGGCGCGCGATGAGGCCCTGGTGAACGCCAAAATCCCCACCGGCGAGATCGAAGTCTTCATCCGTGATATCGAAGTGCTTGGCAAATCCGAAGAGCTGCCGCTGATGGTCTTCGGCGAGCAGGAATACCCGGAAGAAACCCGCCTGCGCTACCGCTATCTGGACCTGCGCCGCGAGAAGATGCAGCGCAATATGCTGCTGCGCTCAAACATGGTCCAATCGATCCGCAAGCGCATGTGGGACAAGGGCTTTAACGAATACCAGACCCCGATCATCACCGCGTCCTCCCCCGAAGGCGCGCGTGACTTCCTGGTGCCTTCGCGTCTGCATCCGGGCAAGTTCTACGCCCTGCCGCAAGCGCCGCAGCAGTTTAAACAGCTGATGATGGTCTCGGGCTTTGACAAATATTTCCAGATCGCGCCCTGTTTCCGCGACGAAGACCCGCGCGCCGACCGCTCGCCCACCGATTTCTACCAGCTCGACCTGGAGATGTCCTTTGTCACCCAGCAGGATGTGTTCGACACAATCCAGCCGGTGATGCAGGGCGTGTTCGAGGAATTCGGCAAGGGGCGCAAGGTCGACAGCGAATGGCCGCAGATCTCCTATAAGGATGCCGCCAAATGGTACGGCACCGACAAGCCGGACCTGCGCAACCCGATCAAGATGCAGGATTGCTCCGAGCATTTCCGCGGCTCCGGCTTTGCCATCTTTGCCAGCCTCCTGGAGAACGAAGGCACCGAAATCCGCGCCATCCCGGCGCCGACCGGCGGCAGCCGCAAGTTCTGCGACCGGATGAACAAGTTTGCCCAGGGCGAAGGCCTGCCGGGCATGGGGTATATTTTCTGGCGCAAGCAATCGGCGGATTCCATCGCACAGGAGCGCGGGATCACCGTTAAAGACGTCAACGCCATGATCAAATCGGGTGAGATTGTCCTTGGCAATGAGGCGGCGGGCCCGCTGGCCAAAAACATTGGCCCCGAGCGCACTGAAGCGATCCGCCAGCAGCTGGGCCTGGATGTGGGCGACGCGGCCTTCTTCCTAGGCGGCAAGCCGAAGGCGTTCGAAAGCGTTGCAGGCCGCGCCCGCACGGTGATCGGCGAAGAGCTGGGCCTGACCGACAAGGACCGCTTTGCCTTCTGCTGGATCGTGGATTTCCCGATCTACGAGAAGGACGAGGAAACCGGCAAGATCGATTTCGAGCACAACCCCTTCTCCATGCCGCAGGGCGGCATGGACGCGCTGCTGAGCGATCCGCTGGCGGTCAAGGGCTACCAGTACGATCTGGCCTGCAACGGTTACGAGCTGGTCTCGGGCGCGATCCGGAACCACAAGCCGGAGATCATGTTCAAGGCGTTTGAAATTGCCGGCTATGGCAAGGATGAGGTCGAGAAGCGGTTCGGCGGCATGGTCAATGCGTTCCAGTACGGCGCCCCGCCGCACGGCGGCTGCGCGGCCGGCATCGACCGTATGGTGATGCTGCTGGCGGATGAAGCCAACATCCGCGAGGTCATCATGTTCCCGATGAACCAGCGCGCCGAGGACCTGATGATGTCGGCCCCCTCCGAGCCGATGAGCGATCAGCTGATGGAACTGGGCCTGCGCGTGATCCCGCAGGATCAGTAAACCGCATTTTGATGTTGAAAGAAGGCCCGGGCGACTGTCCGGGCTTTTTTCGTTGGGGCCAAGGCGGAATTTTTGCCGGGCAACGGTGGTCCGAAAATCTGCAGAACAGGCGACGGAACGCGCGGAGATCTGCGTATCACATGAAAATCAGCTGTGGACCCGGGCGTGGATGCTTTAATCTGCAGTAAAGCCAGGCCGTCCAGAGAGATCAGGCCGTCCAGGGAGAACAGGGCGATGCAGTTTGACGGAGATTTGGCGGAGATCCGATTTGGGGCAGGGCTGTCGCCGCTGGTGCGGCCTCCGGTTTCGGCAGAGGCAATGCTGAGCCGCCTGCAAGGCGCCGATGAAATGGCTCTCAGATTTCCTCTCAGCGGTTTTGACGAAGCCTTTGCGCGCGCCAAGGAATTCCGGCGGCTGAGGCGGGACCGCAAGCGGCAGGAAGGCGGCCAAGGGTACGAGGCCGCGGACAAGGCCTTTAAGGCCTACCGCCGCGCGCATAATGCGGCGCGGTTCAGGTGGCACGGCCAAAGGTTGCTGCGCCACGTCTTTACCCGCGATGCCTTTCGCGAACGGCTGGTGCTGTTCTGGGCCGATCATTTTACCGCGCAAGGCAAAAACGGAGCGCTGCGCATTCTGGCCGCACCCTATGCCGAGAGCGTCATCCGGCCGCTTGTGGCGGGCCGTTTCGAGGATATGCTGATCGCCGCAGCCACCAGCCCCTTGATGCTGCATTACCTGGATCAGAACCGCTCGGCCGGGCCGGGCAGCCGGGCGGCGAAGCGGCGCAAGCGGCTGAGCGGGCTGAATGAAAACCTCGCCCGTGAAGTGCTGGAACTGCATACGCTGGGCGTGGATGGGCCATATGGCCAGGCGGATGTGCGGCAATTGGCCGAGCTGTTCACCGGCTTGACCGCGGCGCAGGACAAGGGCTTTGTGTTCCGCCCTGGAATGGCTGAGCCGGGGGCGGAAACCGTGCTTGGGCAAACCTATGGCGGCGGCAAGCCGGAGCTGGGCCAGGTGCTGTCGGCGTTGCGTGATCTTGCACGCCATCCTGCCACTGCGCAGCATCTGGCGTGGAAGCTTGCGGTGCATTTCACCTCTGACCAGCCGGAGCCGGGGTTGGTGTCGCATCTGGCGGTACGTTATCAGGACAGCGGCGGCGATCTGATGCAGGTCTATTCAGCGCTGCTGGAACACCCCGCGGCCTGGCAGCCGGATTTGCAGAATGTCAAACCGCCGTTTGACTATGTGGCCTCTGCCTGCCGCGCACTTGCGGTGCCTGAGGCGCGGTTTTCCGCATTGAAGCCAGGGCAGCTGAACCGGCTGCTGCTGGCACAGCTGACGCCGATGGGTCAACGCTGGGAATTCTCCGGCGGGCCGGATGGCTGGCCGGAAGAGGATACGTCCTGGATCACGCCGCAAGCTCTGGCTGCGCGTCTGCGCTGGGCGATGGCCGCGCCGCGGCGGCTGGCGCAGCCGCTGCCGGATCCGCGTGTCTTTGCCACTGCGGCGCTGGGCCGATTTGCCAATGAACGGGTCCGGTTTGCGGCCCGCGCCGCCGAAACCCAGTCAGAGGCGGTCGGGCTGATCCTGACCTCTCCGGCCTTTCAGCGCCGCTAACAGGAGGTTTGCTTCATGCAGTTGACACGCCGATCCTTGCTGACCCGTTCTGCCATGCTGGGCTGTTCTCTGGCGGCCAGCCCGCTGGTCACGCCGGTCAGCTTTGCCGCGGCCCCCTGGGACACGCGGCTGGTGGTGATCATTCTGCGCGGCGGCATGGATGCGCTGGATGCGGTGCAGCCTTACGGCGACCCCGCATTGGCCGGCTTGCGGCAGACCCTGTCGGGCGGACCGCAGGCCGGGGCGGCCGATCTTGACGGGTTCTACGCCCTGCATCCAGGCTTGGCACCGTTGCTGCCGCTGTGGCGTGCAGGCGAATTGGGGTTTGTGCAGGCGGTATCCACCCCCTACCGCGACCGGCGCAGCCATTTTGACGGCCAGGACCTGCTGGAAGCGGGCACCGCGGCATTGGGCGACGCAAGAGGCGGCTGGCTGAACCGTTTGCTGCAGCAGATGCCCGGAGTGGAGGCACGCACCGCTTTTGCTATCGGTCAGGAGCGGATGCTGCTGCTGGACGGGGCAGCGCCGGTCTCGCAATGGGCGCCGGGGGCGGGGCTGGCGCTAAGCCCGCAGGCCGAGCGGCTGGCGGGCTTGCTGATGGAAGAGGATCCGCTGTTCCACAGGGCATTGAATGAGGCGCTGGAGCTGACCCGGCAGGATCTGTCTTTGGGATCCGAAGATACCGGCAGCGGGGACAGCGGCATGATGCAGGCGGCGCCGAAGGGGAGAGCACACACCGAGATTGCCGCTTATGCTGCGGAGCAGCTGCGCGGCGATACCAGGATTGCGGCGTTTTCGATCAATGGCTGGGATACGCATTACCGCCAGGCAAACGGCCTGAAGTCCGCGCTGGGGCGGCTGTCGGAGACCGTCCTGAAGCTGCGCAGCGGCCTGGGGGACGGGATCTGGGGCAAGACGGCGGTGGCGGCTGTGACCGAGTTCGGGCGCACCGTGCGCGAGAACGGCACTGGCGGCACTGATCATGGCACCGGCGGTGCGATGCTGCTGGCAGGCGGGGCGATCCGCGGCGGCAGGGTGCTGGGGCGCTGGCCGGGACTGGCGGAGGCTGATCTTTATGACCGCCGGGATCTGATGCCGACAGCGGATGTGCGCCAGCATCTTGCTTGGCTCATGCATGGATTGGCAGGTGCCCGGAAAAGTGATCTGGAAACTAGTGTGTTTCCGGGGCTGGCCATGGCAGAGGATCCCGGTTTGCTATTGTAAGAGCCGTGGTTCTCCCGCCCGCTCGACCCGTTCAGGGAACGGTCTGAGCCGTTGGGCCCGGCACCGCCTGAAAGGCGGTGCCGGGCCCAAGGCCGCCAAGCGCTGCGGCGCAAGCCGCTGAGCTGCGGGCGCGGGAGAACGCCCGAAGAAAGTGCGGATAGGGAAAGTTATGATGGTCCGGCTTGGAAAGACGCCGATTGCCGCCTGGCTGGTCCGCAGACGTTAGCAGGCTGGCCGTGCCCAATTTGCAAACGGAGCGTTGTTGCCCATCGGGAGGAACATATCTTCTGGCTGGGCCCAGCCGGACAATCAGGGTACCGCCAGCTTTCCGCAGAAGGAGTGCAGACGGTTATGACACCAGTGGCAGGCCACCCTGTCCCAGCAGATGCGGCCAAAACCGGCAGGCGGCTATGGCGGCGCGCAGGGGTCACTGATTGCGTGATGAAAGGATCAATGCGCGGCTGTC
The DNA here is from genome assembly GCF_004123675.1 of Leisingera sp. NJS204. NCBI lineage: Bacteria > Pseudomonadati > Pseudomonadota > Alphaproteobacteria > Rhodobacterales > Roseobacteraceae > Leisingera > Leisingera sp. NJS204. The sequence continues at coordinate 1,285,887 of NZ_CP035417.1, forward strand.
AGTGCCCCCGCGATTGCGGCGGATGGCGCGGGCTTCCAGGCGGGTTTGGCCGTAAAGCACAATGACCAGCGTGGCGAGGGCGATGAGAAAAGCTTCGGCCATGTCAGATCGCCGCGCGGCGTTCCAGCCGCTCCTGTACAAGGCCGGCCAGGGTTGCAGCATCCTGGGTCAGCGGTTTGCCCTTGCGCCGGGAACGGGCCAGGCGGTCGGCGGCCTCGGCAAGCGGGTTGTCGCCGGCACTGCGGGCAACGCCGCCCAGAAACTGCGCCAGATAAGCCAGGGTTTTTTCTTCCTGGTTCATGTTCAGCACATCGGCGGCATGGGCCATGTCATCGCGGTAGGCAAGGAAATCGGGTTCCACTGTTTCGTCTTCCAGCGCGCGCGGACCGGACAATTGGCGGTCGGGTGGCAGATTTGACAGAATTTTTTCCTGGAAGGCTGCAAGCGAGGTAATCGGTTTCTCCAGAAAACCGCCAGCCCCTGCGTCAAGCGCGGCCTCTTCAAGCGTTGGATCGCCCGAGGTGGCCAGGATCACGCCGGGGCGCGGGCTGGCCTCTGACAGTTCGCGGATCAGATCGAGGCCGGAACCGTCCGGCAGGCCGACATCGGCAATCAGCACCGACGGGCGGTAGACCTGCAGATGGCGGCGGGCGGATTTCAGGCAGTCCGCCCTGCGGATGCGGGCACCGCTGCGCAGACAGAGCAGGCGCAAAGCCTCGCAGGCAAAGCGGCTGTCCTCGACCACCAGGATAGTCAGCCCCAATAGCGGGCGCCGGGTGGTGGGCAGGCGTTGAGCGGCAGCAAACAGTTCCGAATCGTCCATAACGTATCCTCCTTGCGGGATATGCTCCGACGCTAGGGATTCGAGGCTAATTACTCGTTAACAGCGCGTGCTCTGCCGTTGTGGCAGGCTGCCGTGCGGATTGGCGCACTTGCCGCGGCGCAGCACCCATCCCATAAGCGGGGCGGAGGAATGTCTGTGAGAGGAGCACATCCGATATGATTGGCCGCTTGAACCATGTTGCCATTGCCGTCCCCGATCTGGAGGCCGCATCCGCCCAGTACCGCAATGCGCTGGGCGCCAAAGTGGGCGCGCCGCAGGACGAGCCGGATCACGGCGTCACTGTGGTGTTTATCGAATTGCCCAATACCAAGATCGAGCTGCTGTATCCCTTGGGGGAGAACTCGCCGATCAACGGCTTCCTGGAGAAGAACCCGGCCGGCGGCATCCACCATGTCTGCTATGAGGTGGAGGACATCCTGGCGGCGCGTGACCACCTGCTGGCCGAAGGCGCCCGGGTGCTGGGGTCAGGCGAGCCGAAGACCGGCGCCCACGGCAAGCCGGTGCTGTTCCTGCATCCCAAGGATTTCAACGGCTGCCTGGTGGAACTCGAAGAAGTTTGACGTTATGAGCACCCTGCCCCGGATCCGGGGCAGGGCAAAAACGGAAGGCCGGAGCTATGGGCGTTACATCTGCAATCGTGCTTTATGCAGTAATCTGGTTCCTGACCTTTCTGGTGATCATCCCGATCCGGCTGGAGACCCAGGGCGACAAGGGCGATGTGCTGCCCGGCACCCACGCGGGCGCGCCGGAAAAGCACTTTCTGAAGCAGAAGGCCTGGATCACCACCGGCGTGGCTGCGGTGATCTGGGGCATTACTGCCGGGATTATCCTGTCCGAACTGATCAGCGTGCGTGATTTCGACTGGATGGGGATGCTGCCTGAGCGGGACTGAACCGCGGGCAATTGTTGCAGCAGCACAGGCTCTCCCGCCCGGCTGGGACGCATTGAAATGCGCCGCAGCCCGTTGGGCATGGCGCCGCGCTGATGCGCGGCGCGGCGGCGGCCAGCCCTTGCCGGGCTGGAGCAGGCCGCAACGCATTGCGAAAATAGGAAATGATAACAGGAAGTGTTTTTGCTGAGAAGCGCTTGAAAGGCAGGTCTGCCTTTCAAAACGCCATTTCCATTTTCAACCCGCGGCAACCGCATCAAGGCTGAACCGCGCTGCCGCGCGGCGGCTGCGCCGGCCTTGACCCGGCTGCCGCGGGGGCGGCTGTCTATCTGCGGGACAGCGCGTGGTAGATATGGGTGAAAGTGGCGGCGCCCAGGATCGGGATCACCAGGTTCACCAGCGGCACCGACAGCGGCATCGCCATCAGCGTGCCGGCGGCCCAGATCGTGGTGGCATGTTTGCGATGCAGTTTCTTGGCCTCCGCCGTGCCGATGCGGCGGGCGGCGGCGAGGGTAAAGTATTCGCGGCCCAAGAGGAACCCGTTGAGGCCCCAGAAGATGAACAGCGCTGCGGGTGGGAACAGCACATAAAGAAACAGCGCCAGGATGTTGGCGGCAATCAGCAGGCCGAGGAAGTTCACCGTGTCCTTGACCGCATCCCAGAACGGCACCTTGGCCGCGGGGGGCAGGGCGGGGTAGTGTTTGTCCTCTACCGCCTGGGCGACCTCCTCCAGGAACATCGAGGTGATGGCCGAGGCCACCGGCACCATCAGGAACACCGACAGCACCAGCATGAAGAACAGCGAGCCGATAGATAAAAGGTCATCGACCCAGGTGACGTCACCCAGCAGCGGCAGGGTGGCTTCGGGACCAACCAGCCATTGGATCAGCATCAAAAAGCCTGCATAGGCAGCAATCAGCAGGGCAATGGTGAGGCCAAGCCCCAGAAACAGCACCTTGCGGAAGCGCGGGTCGCCGGTCTGGCCAAGCGTCTTGAAAAAGGCGGTGAAGATCATGCGGTCACCCAGGTTGTAATGGCATCCAGGTCCGGGCGCGGGCGCTCGGGCGGGGCGGAGCTTTCGGTGGCGATGTGGATGATGCCGGCGATGTGCTCGTTTTCCGCCAAATCAAAAGCCGCCTGGCAGAAACCGCGGTCATGGCTGGCCCAGCCGCTGAGCCAGTTGGCACCCCAACCCGAAGCCAGAGCGGCATTCAGCAGCGCCAGGCAGACAGCACCGGCGGAGTAGATCTGTTCCCGCGCCGGGATCTTGGGGCTGTGTTTTTGCACCTCAACCACCACCACCGCTAGCTGGCCCTGGTCGAATTGGCTGCGGCCCTTGGCGATGTCCTCCGCAGTTTTGCCCAAGTGGGCGCCTGCCGCTTCGGTCAGGGCGGCCAGCCGGGCCATGGCGGACTTCTCCACCACGATGAAGCGCCAGGGTTCCAGCTTGCCATGATCAGGCGTGCGGGCGGCGGCGGTCAGGATCGGCAGCAGCTCTTCGCGCGACGGCGCAGGCGCCACCAGCGTTTTGGCCGGGCGTGAGCGGCGTGACAGCAGGAATACAAGGGCGGCGTCATTGCGTGCAGGCATATGTGAAACCTTTTTACATCTGTTGCCGCCTATTTCGGCAAGCACTGGCGATTTTTCAAGAGCCAACGGGTCTTGCGTGCTGCACCTGTGCTGCAAAGGCAGCAGGCGGCGGGGCTGGGCGTCGTTGACCCGTTGGTAGCTGCGGGGCGGCGGTAAAGTCTATGGTTTTTGCTGCCCGCACAGGGCAAGTGTGGTGCTATGGGAAAGCCGAAGAAGAAGGACCTGCCGGACCTGAGCCAACTGTGTGTTCCGGGGATGGAAATCGCGGTGCGGGCCGCGCCCAAGGCGGCGCGCAATGCGATTGTGCAGGCAGAGGGCGTGCTTAAGATTTCGGTTACCGCGGCGCCGGAGAACGGCAAGGCCAACGATGCCGTCCGCAGCCTGCTGGCCGCGGCAATGGGCACCGCGGCGTCCAATCTGGTGCTGCGCCGCGGTGCAACCTCGCGTAACAAGGTTTTTGTCTACAACGGCCCGGCCTGACGCCTAGTCATCACCTGGCACAAGCCTGTAGACGCCCTCCGGCAGGTCCAGCGCTGCGGCCAGATCCCGCACCTGCAAATGGGACAGGGTGATTGTCTGCACTTTGTCGGTGCGCGGGTCGTATTGTTCGACCGTCACGCATTCGGTGAAGGAATTGATGGTCACATCCTCGGTGAGCGGGGTTCCGTCCTCATCCACCAGGGTAATAACCGTCGAGTCGAATTCATGCTCTATGGTAAACATAAGACCAGCCTGCACTGCCGCCCGGCTGCTGGCAAGGCCTTGCAATCACAGACTATCACATGGATCTGGCAGCAAGGTTCCGCTGCCGGGCGATTGCCTTCCGCCACCCTTGCGCGATAAAGTGGCCCTGAACTGCAAAAGGAAGTGCCATGCGCCGTTTTCTGTGTCTCATTGCTCTTGCCGTCAGCGCCTGTGATGTAGCGATTGAACCTGCGCCGCAATCTGCGCCGGTTGCTCGGACACCGCGGGTGCAGGGGATGGCACCGGGGGAAGCGCGCACCGCCTTTGCGTCGGTGTCCCGGCGGGTGGAGCCGGTGGCTGAACGCGCGTGCCGCAGCCGGACCCAGGGGCTGAACTGCGATTTTCTGATCCGCATCGATCCGAATCCCAACGCGGCTCCCAATGCTTATCAAAGCCTCGACCGTTCCGGCCGCCCTATCATCACCTTCACGCAGCGGATGCTGGGGCAGATCGCCAACCAGGACGAGCTGGCCTTTGTAATGTCGCATGAGGCCGCCCACCATATTCGCGGCCATCTGGCGCGGCAGGCGCAGAACTCGGCGCTGGTCAGCGTCGGTGCAGGGCTGATCACAGCCCTCGCGGGCGGCAGCGCCGCAACAGTTTCCACCGCACAGGATGTGGGCGGCTATGTCGGCGCGCGCACCTATTCCAAGGATTTTGAGCTGGAGGCGGATGAACTGGGCACCCTTATCACCCATCAGTCCGGTTACCGGCCCAGCATCGGCGTGCGCTTCTTCAACCGGCTGCCGGATCCCGGCGACCGTTTCCTGGGCACCCATCCTGCCAACCCGGACCGGGTGCGGGTGGTGCAGGCAACCATCGACCGCCACGGGCTAAACTGAGCATGACAGCCAAGGATCAGGCTGCGCCCGCGCTGGAGATGCTGGGTGTGGTGCTGACCGACCGCGGCTCGCGCTATGCAGTGGCGGGGGCGCGGGTCGCCTCACGCGCGGAGGTCGACGCTGTGCTGGCTGAGCTGAAGTCTGACCGCGCCTATGCCAAGGCGACCCACAACACCTGGGCTGCGATGTTGCCTGCGGGCGGGCTTAAGGCTGATGACGGCGAGAGCGGCGCGGGCATGGTGATCCTGCGGATGATGGAGCGCGAGGGCCTGAAGGATCACGTGATCATCGTCACCCGCTGGTATGGCGGCAAGAAACTGGGCGGCGACCGGTTCCGCCGGGTGCAGGATGCGGTGCGGGCGTACCTCGGCCACCTGGGCGGGAAATCCGCCTGAACCCGGTCCCGTTTGACCTGCATCAAATCGGCGCCTGCGCCCTGCCGCTAAGCTGTACCCGAGATGAATGATTCCGGGGGACCGCGCGATGACCACCCATGCCGATCTGAAAAAGCACGCCGAACTGTTTGACCGGATGGCCGGCACCGTCGGGTTGGATCTTGAGGAAGAGGCCGTTGCCGGAACTTTGCGCTTTGACGAGATCGCCGAGGCAGTGCTGCGCTGCAGTCGTTGCGGCGGTGTCGGGGCTTGCCGCAAGTGGCTGGCCGAAGGGCCGCGCCCCGGTGCCGAGGCGCCTGATTTCTGCCGCAACCGCGACCTGCTTGGCTATTTGAACGAGCAGCAGGCCTGATGGCCCCGGAATTCTTCCGGTCTCTTTAGGGAGTTCGAACATGCAGCCATTGGGGGACCCTCTGTATCATCTGCGGCTGATGACCCGGATGGGCCAGGCTGCGGGGGCGGATCTTACATCTGCCTTTGCCGCGGGGGATATCAGCCACGCGGACTGGGCTGCGATGATCACCCGCTGCCGCGGCTGCGAAGCACGAGGGCAATGCGAGGCCTTCCTGTCCGCCAATGACCACACCAGGGCGCCGATGCCGGGTTGCCGCAATGCAGATGCACTGATGCAATTGAAGGACCGCAGTGCATGAGGGACATGGCTGCGGAGGCCCAGAGCCTCGGCAATATCTTCCGTCACCTATGGTTGCTGCGCGCCGTGGCCGGGGCTGCGGGCGTCGATCTGGATCATGCGGTGAAAACCGGGCAGCTCAACGGTTTGGACTATGCCCGGATGGTGACCTCCTGCCGCGGTGCGGGCTGCAGCAAATCCTGCGCGCTGTGGATTTCCGCCCGCCGCGGCGGCACCCCCGCTGTTCCGGAATTCTGTCCAGCTGCAGCTGTCTTTAAACGGCTGATGCCTTAGGCCGGCGCATGGCCTGCCCAGCGTGACCTGCCCAGCGTGACCTGCCCGGCGGGCTTGGCAGGCCTGGCGTGATTGGCGTGCGGGATGGTCTGCTAGAGTTTGGAGTGGCTGCCGTCGCATAAGGGCTTTTTGCCAGAGTGCTTGCAGCCGCAAAAGAACAGCTTGCCGTCCTTCTCTGCTTTGTATTTCACCGGCTCGAACGCCGTGCCCTTGTGCGAGCCATCGCAGAACGGCTGCTTTTGCGACTTGCCGCAGGCGCACCAGAAATAGGTCTTTCCCTCAGTCACCTCGACGGGAAAGGGGGCTTTCTGGGCGATTTCCGGAGTGTCTGTCATGGCTGGGCGCTCTTCCTGGCTGGTTGCGGTTGGGGGAGAGCGTAGCAGGGAAATGAGGCGAGGGGAGGGAAAACCCAAAGCCCGCGCAAAGCGCGGCAAAACAGTATCACTAAGTTCTTTACTGGTTGTCTTGAACTCTACTTGGAAGCCGCTGGAGATTGGGGGGTACTTGCCTCCTTACCGCCCGTCGCGTTTTTCAAGCTTTCCAAACCGTCAACGAAGTCCACGCCAAAAAGCCAAGTGCCGATCGTTAGCAATACCAACAGTGCTGTTGTGAGAAGAGAAGAAATAAACCCAGTCCAAATGAGGATTCCAATCGAGTTTTGACGGCGTACAGTGTTGTGAATGTTTTCAGATTCCTGCTCTACTTTCTTGCTGGAGATCTCAATTCTGTCAGTAATCGCCTCAACGACAATGTTTTCTCGCTCTTCTTCAACAATTTTGTTCGCATACTCGATCAGAGCATCAGCGGCGTCTTTTTGGTAACGTTCAAGTTGACCTGTAGTGCCGGCTGCATTGGCAAACTCAAGCTTCTCCTCAGCTGTCGGCTCTCGATGCTTTTGTGCCACAAACTGTTCACACCATTCTCTTTTGTGGCTTTTATACAGTGCATAGGCAACAAGTCTCTCGACGTCGTAGTTGTCAGGTTTTCCCACCAGTAGGGTGTAAATCGGGCTCTTCTCGCTCAATTGGTTTTCTTTCTAAAAGTGATTTTCTGGCAGCTTCCTTTGCAGCGCTGTATGATCTTTTTTTAATTGAAATTATCCTGCTGCCCGATGGAGTGTTTTTTTTGATAAATGTCCCGGTTCTTCTTTTCGATGGATTTTTTCTTACTCTGTGTAAGACTGTCATTTTTTTACCATGTTAATGATAGGTTGAGGCGGAGACGTCTCTCCTTTGCTGATCATATCGGTATTGAAATTTACCTAATCTAGTGATCGTTAGCAATGTTTGTTCTTAGTCGGTGTATTTTTGCCGACGTTTACCCTCCCCCACAAGTCATACTCCCCGGCCTCGTCCACCTCGACCGTCACCAGATCACCCGCCTGCAACCCGTCCGTTCCCTCATCAATGAACAGGTTGCCGTCGATCTCCGGCGCATCCGATTTGGTGCGGCAGGTGGCGATGCCGTCTTCGTCGATGTCATCGACAATGACCTGCATCGTCTGGCCGACTTTCGCCTCAAGTTTCGCCTCGGAGATCGCCTGCGCCTTCTCCATGAAGCGTTCCCAGCGCTCCTGCTTCACCTCTTCCGGCACGTGATCGGCCAAATCGTTCGACCGCGCGCCATCGACGTTTTCGTATTTGAAGCACCCGACCCGGTCCAGCTGCGCCTCGTCCATCCAGTCGAGCAGGTGCTGGAACTCGGCTTCGGTCTCGCCGGGGAAGCCGACGATGAAAGTGGAGCGCAGGGTGATATCCGGGCAGGCCGCGCGCCAGGCGGTGATCTCGTCCAGCGTCTTGGCCGCCGCCGCCGGGCGGGCCATGCGGCGCAGCACGTCCGGGTGGGCGTGCTGGAAGGGGATGTCCAGATAGGGCAGCAGCGCGTTGTCCGGGTCCGCCATCAGCGGGATCAGGTCGCGCACAAAGGGGTAGGGGTAGACATAATGCAGCCGCACCCACAGCTCATCCGCCGGGGCCAGCCTGCCCAGCTCGCGGCTGAGGTCAAGGATATGGCTGCGCACCTCTTCGCCCTTCCACGGATGGGTGGAGTATTTGCGGTCCAGCCCGTAGGCGGAGGTGTCCTGGCTGATCACCAGCAATTCGCGCACCCCGGCCCCGACCAGCTTTTCCGCCTCGCGCAGCACCGCGTGGACGGGGCGCGAGGCCAGCTTGCCGCGCATGTCGGGGATGATGCAAAACTTGCACTTGTGGTTGCAGCCCTCGGAAATCTTCAGATAGCTGAAGTGTCGCGGGGTCAGTTTAACGCCGGCCGCGGGCAGCAGGTCCACGTAAGGGTTCGGGGAGGGCGGCACTGCGGAATGCACCGCGTCCAGCACCTGTTCGTACTGATGCGGGCCGGTGACCGCGTGAATGCGCGGGTGGTGCTCGCGGATATAGTCCGGCTCGGCGCCCAGGCAGCCGGTGACGATGACTTTGCCGTTTTCCTTAAGCGCTTCGCCGATGGCCTCAAGGCTTTCCGCCTTGGCGCTGTCCAGGAAGCCGCAAGTGTTGACGATGACCGCGTCGGCGCCGGCGTAGTCGGGCGAGATGCCATAGCCTTCGGCGCGCAGCCGGGTCAGGATGCGCTCGCTGTCCACCAGCGCCTTGGGGCAGCCGAGCGACACCATGCCGAGGGTCGGCTGGTCCGGGCGCGGCGCATCACCGAACTGCGGGCGGGGGGCAAGGTCGGGGCGGAGGCTGGGCGGGTTGCTGGACGGGGTACTGGTCATTCGCGCGCATATATCAGGAATGCGGCAAGAGGCAAGGAAAACGGGGGCAGGCGCCCCCCCCTGTGCCCCCTTGGATACCGGGCGGCTATTTTTCCTTTGCACGGCCGCAAGGTCAGGCGCTGCACTTCGTTAGGTGTTGAAGGTGGAGCGCCAAGGCCTTTAGCCTGCGGGCGCAAAACTCTGCAGCAACGGCAATGCAGCGTTTGAAGGTGCCGCCGGTCTTCGGGGTTTTGTGTGTCCTGATGCATATCCGGTATCTTCTGGAACTGTGGTTGCCAAAGCTGCTCTCGTCACCGCTGAGGCGAAGAACTGGCCACCTCAAGCCAAGCAGAGGCCTTTAACCGCGCGCGAAGCCTGCGCCACTGTCCGCCATATCCTCGTCAAACAAGGTCTCCCCGAAGACGAGCACTTCTTCATTCCGCCGGGAGATGCATTTTGCCGGAAAGACCGGCTCCATCTGGCAGCGGCTGCCCTATCCGCTGTTCGGCCTGCTCTCAGGTTACGGCTATTCTGCGGTCAAAACGCGCGAAGCTTTGATGCAGGAAGCGGCTTCCTGCATTGCACCCGCTCCACCAGACGGTAAGCTGGCAAAAAGACCCTTGGACTACAGGGGGACAAGACATGAGGAGTGGGCTGATGAAGCTGATAATCCGGGTTGTGACCGCGCTGGTGCTGACGGTGGTTGTACTGGCGGGGCTGGTGCTGTTGCTGCCGGGCGAGAAAATCGCGCGGCTGGCGGCCGATCAGCTGGAGACGCAGACGGGCCGCAAGCTGGCGTTCGGCGGCAAGGTGCGCTTCACCTTCTGGCCGACGCTGGGGGTCAAGGCGGACGCGGTGACGCTGTCCAATGCGGACTGGGCGGGTCCCGAGCCGATGCTGCGGGCCGAGCGTCTGACCATCGGCGTGGCGGCGGCAGAGCTGTTGCAGGGCGATGTGCGGGTCACGGAAATCTCGGCGATCCTGCCGCATCTGAACCTGGCCACCAACGAAGACGGCATCGGCAACTGGGTCTTTGGCAGCGGCGCGCCAGCCTCTGGCGGCACGGCCGCAAGCAGCAGCGGTGCGCTGCCGCTCAGGATCGAAGCGGTCGATCTGACCGGGGCCTCGCTGCGCTACGCCGCATATGGCGAAGCGCCGGTGGAGATGAACAATATCGACCTTAGCCTGCTGTGGCCTGAACCCGATGGCACCGTGAACGCCAAGGCGACCCTGCGCCCGGCGGGAGAGCCGGTGGAGGTGGATGCCGAGATCGGCACCTTTGCAGCGTTTCTGGCCGGTGAGGTGTCCTCGATCGGGGCAACGGTGACGGCACCGGGCGGCAAGGGTCGGTTTGACGGCCATGCCGATATCAACGGCGAGGCCAGCGGGCGGTTGACCTTTGGCGCTGATAATGCGTTGCAAACGGGTGTCGCGCTGGGGCTGGTCCTGCCGGATGCTTTGGCGCAAAAGACCGTGTTCGGCGCTGATGTGACCTATACCGCCGACAGGCGGCTGTCGATGCGCGATCTGGCGGTTGAGCTGGGCAGCAACAAGCTGACCGGCGCCGCGGATGCAGAATTCAACAAGCGGCCGGAGTTTACTGCGCAACTGCGCGGCGGCGCGCTGGATTTCTCTGCGTTGGCTGGCGGGACGGGCAGCTCTGGCAGCGGCGGGGCTGCCGCGGCAGGCTGGCCCAAGGACGCGATTGATGCCTCGGCGCTGGGGCTGGCTGATGCGGTCGTTGACCTGTCCTTTGACAGCTTGAACACCGGCGGTGTGATCCTGGGAGCCAGCACGCTGAACCTGACGGTCGAGCGCAGCCGCGCGGTGGTAAACTTCCTGCCGGCCTCCATGTTCGGCGGCCAGGTGCGGGGGCAGGTGGTTGCCAACAACCGCAATGGCCTGTCGGTGGGCGGCAAGCTCTCGTTCAACGGCATCAGGCTGGAGCGGGCCCTGGGCGAAACCGCGGGCTACAGCCGGCTGAACGGCGAGGCGCTGGGGGAGCTGGAATTCCTGGGGGCCGGAAACTCAGTAGGTGCAATCATGCGCTCGCTCAGCGGCAAGGGCTGGCTGGAAGCGGGCAAAGGCTTCTTTACCGGTTTCGATCTGGAGCAGCTGATGCGCTCGGGCGGTAATGGCGGCAGCACAGTGTTTGATCAGATGACAGCCAGTTACACAATTGACGGCGGCAACCTGCGCAACCAGGATCTTCTGGTTCTGCTCAAGGGGTTCCGCGCCGAAGGCAAGGGCCGGATCGGGCTGGGCGCGCGGGATCTGGATTACCTGTTTATTCCCCAACTGGTGCGGGCAGGCAGAGATCAGGTGCTGACCATTCCGGTGCGGATCACCGGCCCTTGGGAAAACCCGGACATCCGCCCGGACCTGAGCCAGGCGCTGCAGCCGAAAATCGACGAGATCGAACAGGAAGCCAAGGACCGGGTGCGTCAGAAGCTGAGCGAAGAGCTGAACACAGAGATTGCGCCGGAGCAGGACCTGAACGACGTGCTGAAACAGCGCATCGAACAGGAAGCGCGGGACCAGTTGCTGAAACTCCTGGGCGGCGACTGACCCCTCCAGCTGAAAGCCGGGTGAAGGATGGCCGAAGGCCACCGGGCGCAGCCCGGCGTGTCCTTGACGCGGTTGCCGGCGCCGTACCCACAGCAATGGCGTGTGCGGGCGGCGCCTGCATTGCAAGCGTTTTCTGCAGTGATTGCGGCGGTCCGTCAGTACCGTCGTGTGTCCGGCCTGGTCGCGCAGCCAGTGTTACGGGCTGCTGGCCTTGATGAATTCCGCAAGCAAGATTCCTATCGGCTAAACGACCTCGGAGGGCCATTGCCATTGCCGGAGTGTCCTGGCTTTTGGTTGCCTTAGGTCCGCATCATCACATCACGCGTCTTGCATCTCTGAGCAGGCCGGTCTGGTCAGACGGCCGGCTGCCGGTATTCCTGTTGTTTCGTCAGTATCGCCCAGATGATCCGGGCGCTTTTATTAACCATCGCGACCGTCGGCAGCCGGAACGGTTTCCCGGCAAGGATCCTGGCGCTCCAGATATCGATGCGCTCCGGGTGCTTCCTGCCCATCAGCGCGCGGGACGTCATGCCGGTGATCAGGAGCTTCCGGATGTATCTGTTGCCCTTCTTGGTGATCTTGCCGGGCTTCTCTTTTCCGCCGCTGGACTTGTTGAGCGGGGTCAGGCCCAGCCAGGCTGCGAGATCGCGGCCGGTCCGGAATTGCTTGGCATCGCCGATGGTCGCCACGATGGCGGAGGCAGTGACCGGGCCGATGCCCGGCATGCGCTTCAGACGTCGGGCACCGGCGTCCAGCAACGCATGCTTTTCGATCATCTTTGAATAGCTTTCAACGCGCTCGTGAACTCCAAGAAACTGGTAGCAGACCGTGCCGAGAATGCCGCTTGCCAGATCGGGCATGCTGGGCCGCTCCTCTTCAAGGCGGCGTTTGGCAAAGGCGGTCACAGCCTCGATCCCGCTCCGCAGCACATGGCCGAATTCGCGCAGAAGGCTGCGGATCATATTCGCCAGCTGCGTGCGCTGCCGGACCGCGAGGTCCCGGGTGCGGTGCAGCGTCAGGATTGCCTGCTGATCTTCGGATTTCAGTTCAACGAAGCGCCTTCTGCGCCTTTGAATGATCCCCTGGATCGTTCAATCCGCTGCGCGGACCAGCTAAAACTTGGCCGGCGGACCGCTTCGCAAATCTCCTCGGCATCAGCCACGTCGGTCTTGACGCACTTTACATTGTTTCTCAGCAGAAAGAAAAAGCGCCCGCCGAAGGCGGGCGCGGATCGCCTGCCTCAGCAGGCGAAATACCTCTTGGGCTGGGATCAGATTGTCTGGTCGTAATCGCCGACCAACGGCTCGGTGCGGATCACCGCGTCGATATCCGCGAAAATCGCCCGCATCTCGTCTTCGCTTTCGGAGCTTTCGCAGACCACCACCAGGTTCGGCGTGTTGGACGACGCGCGCACCAGCCCCCAGGAGCCATTGTCCAGGATCACCCGCGCACCGTTCACGGTGACAACTTCTTTGATCGCCCGGCCGGCAAGGGTTTCGCCCGCCTCATGCTTGGCCACCAGTTTTTGCACCAGCCGCTCCAGAACGCCGTATTTTTCAGTGTCGGCGCAATAGGGCGACATGGTCGGGGTGGACCAGGTCTTGGGCAGGGCCTTGCGCAGGTCCGACATCGACTGATCCGGATTGCGATCCAGCATCTTGCAGACTTCAACCGCCACCCGCATACCGCAGTCATAGCCGCGGCCGATGGGTTCAGCCAGGAAGTAGTGGCCGGATTTCTCAAAGCCCGCCAGCGCGCCGATTTCCTTGACCCGCCGCTTCATGTGGCTGTGGCCGGTTTTCCAGTAATCCGCCGTCACACCGTTCTTTTGCAGCTCGGGGTCAGAGGCAAACAATCCGGTGGATTTCACATCCGCCACAAAGGTGGAGTTCGGATAGATCTTGGAAAGGTCGCGAGCCATGATCACGCCCACCTTGTCGGCAAAGATCTCCTCGCCCTCGTCATCCACCACGCCGCAGCGGTCGCCGTCGCCGTCAAAGCCAAGCGCCAGATCGGCGCCGGAGGCCTTCACCGATGCTGACATGTCGTGCAGCATCTCCATGGCTTCGGGGTTCGGGTTGTAGTGCGGGAAGGTGTAGTCCAGCTCGTTGTGGCTCTCGACCACCTCGACGCCGATGCGCTTGAACAGCTCGGGCGCAAAGGCCGAGGCGGTACCATTGCCGGTGGCGCAGACAATCTTCAGCGGGCGGGACATTTTGAAATCCCCCGCCAGATCGTCAAGGTAGGCCTCTTTCACGCCGTCCACGAACTCATATGACCCGCCGGGTGCGGGCTGGCCTTCACCGTTCAGCACGATGTCACGCAGCTCGCCCATCTCATCGGGGCCGTGGGTCAGCGGGCGGTCAAAGCCCATCTTGACGCCGGTCCAGCCGTTCGGGTTGTGCGAAGCGGTGACCATGGCGACGGCAGGCACATCCAAATGGAACTGCGCGAAATAGGCCATTGGCGACACGGCGGGTCCAATGTCCTTCACTTGGATACCCGCCTGCATCAGGCCAAGCATCAGGGCGTTTTTGATCGCCAGCGAATAATCCCGGTAATCGTTGCCGACCGCAATCACCGGCTCGATCCCGCGCTTGCGCATCTGGGTGCCCAGCCCCAGGCCCAGGGCGGTCATGCCGGGCAGGTTGATCTCCTCGGGATACTTCCAGCGTGCGTCGTATTCGCGGAAACCCGTGGGCATGATCATCGCATCGCGCAGAAAGCTCCAGGTGTTCGGGGTCACCTCGGACTGGGGTTTTGTCATCTCTGAAATCTCTTTGCTGGTTCAAATACGGATGGGATCGGCCTTGGCCAGCGCATCAAAGCGCATCAGGCTGCCGATAAGCTGCGGCATCTGATCCAGGTAGATCATGTTCGGCCCGTCGGACGGCGCGGTGTCCGGGTCCTCATGGGTTTCGATGAACACCGCTGAAATACCGAGAGAGACAGCCGCACGTGCCATCAGCGGTGCAAATTCGCGCTGGCCGCCGGTGGAGCCGCCCTTGCCGCCGGGCTGCTGTACCGAATGGGTGGCGTCCATCACCACCGGGTAGCCGCCCTGCGCCATCTGCGGCAGCGACCGCATGTCGGCGACCAGGGTGTTGTAGCCAAAGGAGGTGCCGCGTTCGGTCAGCAGGATATTGGTGTTGCCGGTGCTTTCCACCTTGGCAACCACATTGGCCATGTCCCAGGGCGCCAGGAACTGGCCCTTTTTGATGTTCACCGCCTTGCCGGTATTGCCGGCCGCCAGCAGCATGTCGGTCTGGCGGCACAGAAAGGCGGGTATTTGCAGGATATCAACCGCCTCTGCCGCCACGGCGCATTGCGCCTCGGTGTGCACGTCGGTCAGCACCGGCACGCCGAATTCGCGGCGGATGGTGTCCAGGACCTTCAGCCCTTCGTCCAGCCCCAGGCCGCGCTTGCCGGACAGCGAAGTCCGGTTGGCCTTGTCATAGGAGGCTTTGAACACAAACTGGGCGCCGGCCTTGTCGCAGGCCTCTTTCAGCTGCCCGGCAATCATCCGGGCATGGTCTGCGGTTTCCAGCTGGCAGGGGCCGGCGATGAATGTCAGCGGACAATCATTGCCGATAGTGAGGCCGGCGATATCGATGTTTTTCATGAGCTTCCGATAGCTTTATGATGAGACCTGTTCCCGCAGGATAGACGCGGTTAGCGAGCACATCAGATAAATACCGGAAAAGATCAGGAAAGCCAAAACGGTATTCTCGAACTTGCGCGGATAAGACGGTTCCTGGCTGGGAACAGGCTCCACCGCGGTGGTCAGATAGCGGACCTGGCGGTTGGCCTCCAGACGGGTGGTTTCCACTTGCTGCAAGGCCGATTGCAGCATCAGATCGCGGGTCGCAAGATCGGCCTGGGCCATCTGGATCTGGATCCGAAGATTGGCCAGCGAGTTTTCGCCTGCCGAGGCGTCGACCATCCGGTTGTTGAGGCTTGCGATCACCGCTTCGAGCCGCCGGATGTCGGCCTCGGCGCCGGACACCTTTGCCCGGTTGGGCCGGGCATTGTCCTGAAGGGCGGCCAGTTCCAGCCGTTTTTCCTCCAGCTGGATTTCAAAGGTGCTGATCTGCTGGCGCAGAGAGGCCACCACCCCTTCGGGGTCCAGAACCGAACCTTTTTGCTGCAGCAGCACAAGCTGTTCCTGGGCGGCGCGGCGCTGCCCTTCGGCGTCTGACAGGGCGGATGCGGCTTCCGACATCTGATCGGCGCGCTTTTGCTGCGACAGGTTGTTCACCTTCTCCTGCGCATAGGAAATCAGCTTGCGGGAAAATTCCGCCGCTGCTTCGGGATCGGCGGCAGAGACTTCCATCCGCACCACGCCTTCGGTCGGGTCATAGCCGATCTTCACGTTGCGGCTGTAGGTGGCATAAGCTTCCTCGTTTGTCGGGCCGCTCTCCAGCCGCTGGATCGGGTCCAGCCAGGCTTGGGTGAAATGCGCCTTGAAGCCGGCCTCGCGGTCCAGCCGGAGCATCGCCTCCTTGGACATCAGGTAGCTTTGCACTGCAATCGAATCCTGGCTGGTGGCGAATTGAGTGCCCGACAGCAAGCCGCCGACACCGCCGCCCGCGCTGTCGGCCTTAAGCACCAGGAATTCGGATTTGGAGGAATACATCGGCGTCGCCACCGAATAGAAGTAAAACCCTGCGGCCAGCGTCGGCAGCAGCACGAAAAAGGCCAGCCGGGCTGCCAGCAAGGTCAGTTTGCGGCGGCGGCGGCGGGCGATGTCGCGCTGAATTTCCTGGATTTCACGGGTGCGCCGCTCTGCCGGGCTCAGCTCGGTCGAGGGCAGGGTGGTTTTGCCCGCGGGCACTGTCTGCGGCAGCTGGACCGATCCGGGCGCAGGCGGGGTGCCTGCGGGCTGCGCCTTGTTTTGCGGCACCACCAGTTCCAGCATATTGGCGCGCTTGAACGGGTCGATGCCGCGTTCGCGCAGCATCTGCACGGCTTCAAAATCCGAAGTAGGGGCAAGATTGTGTTTCTGCGCCATCCGGCGGGCCAGGCGCAATTGGCGGCCGGTCAGGCCTTCGTGGCGGATCGCATTGATATCGGTTTCCTGCTGGGTCTCGCGGGCCGAGCTGACCATGCCGGACATCGGCGCGGCGCGGGTCTGCGTTTCAGCCGGATGTGCTGCGCCCGGATTTGCCGGGGCTGCCTGGGCTGCTGCAGGCGCCGCGGGCCGGGCGGCGGCGGCAGCTGTTCGCGGCTGGGAATGCCCGGCCGCCTGGCTTGCAGCTGCGCCGGCCGCCTGAGGCTGATCCCCGGCGCCGCTGGCTCCGGCTGCAGCGGGGCTGCGGCGGATGCGGAACTTTTTAGCTCTCGGTTTCGTAGTCATAGAGCTGTTTCGCTTCTTCCAAAGTGTCAAAAATGTGCAACTGGCCCTGCAGCAGGACCGCAGCTGAACGGGCAAATTTCTCCAGCGTCTTGGCTTGGTGGGAGACGATGATGATTGTGGTTGTCTCCAGCCGCTCCTGCAGGATTTCGCCGGCCTTGCGGTTGAACTCCACATCCGTGGTGCTGGGCATGCCTTCATCAATCAAGTAGATGTCGAAGTCCAGCGCCAGCATCAGCGAGAAGCTGAACCGTGCCCGCATCCCCGAAGAATAGGTGCCGATCGGCTGGTCGAAATATTCGCCCAGACCGCACAGCCAGCGGCAATAGGCCTCCACATAGTCGGGATCCAGGCCATACAGTTTGGCGATATAGCGGCAGTTTTCCATTGCGGACAGGCGGCTGATCACCCCGCCCATGAACCCCAGCGGAAAGGAAATCTTGCAGTTGCGGCGGATCTCGCCCTCATCCGGTTTTTCCAGGCCGGCCATCATGTTGATCAGCGTGGTCTTGCCGGTGCCGTTCGGCGCCAGCACGCCCAGCGATTTGCCCGGCTCGACGCGGAACGACACGCGGTCAAGGATCACCTTGCGCTGGGTCCCTGTCCAGAAGGACTTGCTGACGTTTTCAAACTCAAGCATTGCTGGTTCCGGTGCTGCTCGTGCGGCCCTCTTGCGGGCTCTGTCTGCCTCATGTTCACAAAGGCGCACTGACGCGCCCGTGGCTCTTTGGTATCAAAAGAGTGTTAATGGCCTACGCCGCGAATTTGGCCTTATTATGTCGAATAGTACCATAAATGTTCAATGAAGTTTTAACCAATTCAGCCCCGATCCGGGGTGCGGGACGGGTTTTTGGGCGGCTGGATGGCAAGGCGGGGCGAGAGATGACTGTTTCCAAGTGCGGGACAATGAAGGCCTGGCAGCAATTGAAGGCAGAGATTCGGGGCTGCCGGATCTGTGCAGACCGCTTTGCCGCCACCGCCACTGCGCATGAGCCGCGCCCGGTTGTGTGGTTCCGCCCCTCAGCGCGGATCCTGATTGCCGGCCAGGCGCCGGGTGCGCGAGTGCATGAAAGCGGCCGCCCCTTTACCGATCCGTCCGGCGACCGGCTGCGGGCCTGGCTGGGCCTCACTGAGGCGGAGTTCTATGACAAGGACCGGGTGGCGGTGGTGCCGATGGGGTTCTGTTTTCCCGGCTACAACGGCAAAAAGGCGGATCTGCCGCCGCCTGCGGTGTGCTGCAAGACCTGGCATGCCCAAGTGATGGAGCAGCTGCCGGATGTCCGCCTCAAGGTGCTGGTCGGCGCGCATGCGCAGCGCTATCACCTGGGGGTGAAGGGGCCTTTGACACCGCTGGTTCAGGGCTGGAGGGATCATGCGCCGCAGGTCTTCCCCTTGCCGCACCCGTCTTGGCGTAATACCGGATGGCTGAAGAAAAACCCCTGGTTCGAAGCCGAGCTGCTGCCGGTGCTGCAGACCCGGGTGAAGGAGCTGATGCGATGACAGAAGAAACCCCGCTGGATCTGGCCCATGCGGCGATGGAGGCGGCCTCGGCGGATGATGCCGCCCGGCTGCGGTTCTACGAGCGGCTGGCTGACAGCGAACTGTTCCTTATGCTGACAGAAGAAGCCGCCGGCGGGCAGATCTCGCCTGAGTTGTTTGAGACGCCTGAAGGCGCCTTTGTGCTGGTGTTCGACCGCGAAGAGCGCTTGGCGCAGTTTGCGGGCCGGGCGGTGCCTTATGCGGGGCTTTCCGGCCGCGTCATCACCCAGATGCTCGCCGGGCAGGGGATCGGGCTGGGCCTGAACCTGGAGGTGGCGCCCTCTGCCATTCTGATCCCGGCCAGTGCGGTCGGCTGGCTGCATCAGACCCTTGGCCACACCCCGGACGAGGTGGAAGCCGGCATTGCGGAGTTTACACCGCCAACCGGGATGCCGGAGGTGCTGCTGACGTCGCTGGACGCCAAGCTGGCTACTGCCGGCGGGTTGGCGGCAGCGGCCTATCTGGCGGGGGTGCGGTATGCCGGCGGCGGCCAGGGGCATCTGCTGGGGTTTGTCGGCGCCAAGGAGGCTGCACAACCGTCGCTGGCCAAGGCAGCGGGCGAAGCGCTGACCTTTTCCGGAATTGAGGCGGGAGCGATGGATGTGGCCTTTTTTGAGGCCGAGGATCCAGTTGCGGCCAGCCTGGCCCGGGTCGGGTTGCGGTTCGACCTGCCGCAGCCGCCGGAACCGGACGCCCTCCAGCCGGAGATCCCGGGCAGCAATCCGGACAAGCCGCCGCGGCTGGTGTAGCCGGGCCGGATCGGGAGGGGGGCGCTCCCGCCTGCTCCGGCACATTTTGTAAATGTGCCTCACAGTTGGGGGGGGCGCTGTGCTGTGCACAGCGCGGCTCTTTCTGCTGAGACGCGCTTGCGGAGCAATTTTCTCCATTGAGCGTTTGTTCGGGGGTATGCCAGCCCTTGACCCGGCAAAGGGTAGAAGGCTGCTTGCAATCGGTGGTGCGCCGCGCGACAGCGCGGCGCCAGGCCCAAGGCCGAAAAAGGAAGCCCAGGCATCGCCTGGGCTTTCGCGGGCGCGGGAGGGTTTGGCTGGCGGTTATTCCGCTGCCGGTTCCAGCTTGTCCTGGGTGCGGGTGTCGAAATCGCTCGCGTCGTGGCGCTCGTGCAGCTGGGTGTCCAGCTCGCCGAAGGAGCGGTTCACCATGCGGCCGCGCTGCACTGCCGGGCGGGCGTCGATGGCTTTGGCCCAGCGGACCACATTGCTGTAGCTTTCCGCATCCAGGAATTCCGCCGCATCATAAAGACGGCCCAGAACCAGCTGGCCGTACCAGGGCCAGATCGCCATGTCGGCGATGGTATAATCTTCACCGGCGATATAGCTCCGCTCCGCCAGCTGCCGGTCCAGCACGTCAAGCTGGCGTTTGCTCTCCATCGAAAAACGGTCGATCGGGTACTGCCATTTCTCCGGCGCATAGGCGTAAAAATGGCCAAAGCCGCCGCCGAGATACGGGGCGCTGCCCATCTGCCAGAACAGCCAGTTCAGGGTTTCGGTGCGGGCAGTGCCCTCCTTGGGCAGGAATTCCCCGAATTTCTCGGCCAGATGCATCAGGATCGAACCGCTTTCGAATACCCGCACCGGTTCATCGCCGCTGCGGTCCAGCAGCGCCGGGATCTTAGAGTTCGGGTTGATCTCCACAAAGCCGGAACCGAACTGGTCGCCGTCGCCGATCTTGATAATCCAGGCGTCATATTCGGCGCCCGCATGGCCCTTGGCCAGAAGTTCCTCCAGCATCACCGTGACCTTTACCCCGTTCGGGGTCGCCAAAGAATAAAGCTGCAGCGGGTGCTTGCCCGCCGGCAGTTCCTTGTCATGCGTCGCGCCGGCGATAGGGCGGTTGGTGGAGGCAAACTCGCCGCCGTTTTCTTGCTCCCACTTCCAGACTTTCGGCGGGGTATAGGGGGTGTCGCTCATCTGTCGGGCCTTGCTTTGATTGTTTCCGGTTTGCGGTCAATCGCACGCGCTGCGGCAATTGGCTGTGGCAGAGATAAGAGGGGATTTGGAAATTCCAATGACTGGAAGGTACGGAGGCGGAAATTTTACAAAATGCTCACGGGGTCTCGTCTGCGCACACAGCCGCGTGAACCCCCCTTCGCATTTGCGCCGGGACCTATAGTGTCTGACACGAAGCCGGATAAGATGCCGGTGCCCGAATTGAAGCGATCACCGATGAAAGGGAAGATTTCATGAAGCGTTTTGCATTTGCTGCCGTGGCAGCGCTGTCCTTTGCCCTGCCGGCCTTTGCAGGCGAGCAATATGTCGATGGCACCGGATTTGCCGTCTCGGGCTATGACGTGGTGGCCTATCGCAGTCTTGACATGAACCCGGTCGGCAGTCCGCAGACCGCTCCGGTACGCGGCAGCACTGCGTTCACTGCAGAATACAATGGAGCCGACTGGGCGTTTTCCTCGGCGGAGAACCGCGACAAGTTCCTTGAAAATCCGGCCCATTATGCGCCGCAATATGACGGCCACTGCGCCTATGGTGTGTCGCGCGGCGGTAAGGTGCCCGCCAATCCGAACCTGTGGCGCATTGTGGATGACAAGCTGTATCTGAACATCACCGACGTTGTCGTCGGTTTCTGGGAAGAGGACATTCCGGAAAACATCAACCTGGCCGAAGGCAACTGGCCGGGGATTGAGCCGGACGCGGCCTCGGGCAGTGTGATCCCCAAGTTCACCTCCGAAGGTCCGGTGGCGAACTGATTCAGCGCTGGGTTGCCCGGTGCCCTGCTTCTGAGCCGTCCGCCGGGCAAACGGACCGCAGAAATGAAGAACCCGCGCTGCAAGGCGCGGGTTTGCTTGTTTCAAGGGTTGCTCGCAATCTGGCAGCGTCTGCCTGATCTTCAGCGGCGGCGGTCACGGCGCGAGGACATCGGCTGGAACGCCACGCCCACATGCGCTTCGCAATAGGGTTTGCCTTGCTGGGACGGCAGGCCGCAGAACCAGAAGTCCTCGGTCGCGGGATCGCCAACCGGCCATTTGCAGGTGCGTTCGGTCAGATCCATCAGGCTCAGCTTCTTGGCCTTCTTTTCGATCTCGTTGACCTTGGCCAGGGCTTCGGGGCTGATTTCATTGGCCGACGGCTGCGGCGGCAACGGCTGGCCGGCCGGGATGATCTGGCGGCGTGCAGGCGTCGCCGGTTTGGCTTCGGCTGAGGCCGGCTGGACCGCTGCGGGGCGGGCCGGCTCGGTCTTGGGCTGCGGCTTGGGTTTGGCTGCGGCCGCAGGTTTCGGCGCCGCAGCGGCGGGGGCTGCGGCGGGCTTTTCCTTGGGCTCGGCGGCCTTGGTTGTGCCGCTGTTGCGGTTGGACAGGCCGAGGCGGTGCACCTTGCCGATCACCGCGTTGCGGGTGACGCCGCCCAGTTCTTTGGCGATCTGGCTGGCCGACTGGCCCTCGCCCCACATTTTCTTAAGCAGTTCGACGCGCTCGTCTGTCCAGGACATCTGTTGCCTTTCCAAGCTAATAGCGGCCCCAGGGATTCTGCGGCCGCCATCATATTCCGTGTGATCGCCCTATTCTAATCACTGCGGGCGGAGTTACAAGGCATCTTGCGCCCCTTGCCGCAGCCGTTATGCAGGCAAAGCAGCGAAAAACGGGGGCAGCATGGCGGATCAGGGGTATCAGGTTGAATTGGGCGCACGCCGGTTCGGACGGGTGAACTGGCTGGGCCTCAAGGCGCTGGCCTGGCGCGAGGTGAAGCGGTTTCTGGCGGTCTGGACCCAGACGCTGCTGGCGCCGCTGATGACCGCGGCGCTGTTTCTGATGATCTTCAACATCGCCATCGGTCCCCAGCGCGGCGATGTGATGGGGGTGCCGTTCCTGACCTTCCTGGCGCCGGGCATCATGATGATGACGGTGATGCAGAACGCTTTTGCCAATACGTCGTCGTCTATTGTTATTGCCAAGGTGCAGGGCAATATCGTCGACACGCTGATGCCGCCTTTGTCGGGGCTGGAGATCCTGCTGGGTTATCTGGCGGGCGCTGTGGCGCGCGGCACGCTGGTGGCGCTGGCCATCGGGCTGGGGCTGATGGCAGTGCTGCAGATCGTGCCGGCGCATCCGCTGACAGCGCTGGTGTTCATCGTTCTGGGTGCGGCTTTCCTGGGCGGGCTGGGTATCGTGGCCGGGGTCTATGCTGACAAGTTCGATCAGATGGCAGCAATCACCAATTTCATCGTGACACCGCTCGCCTTCCTGTCGGGCACCTTCTATTCGGTTGAGGCTTTGCCCCCGGTTTTAAAAGCGATTTCACATCTGAACCCGGTCTTCTACCTGATCGACGGCGTGCGATTCGGAGTGATCGGCACTTCCGACAGCCCGCCGCTGCTGGGGCTGGCGGTCTGCAGCGGCGCCACCTTTGCGGTGTGCCTGCTGGCCTGGGCCATGCTGCGCTCCGGCTACCGGTTGAAGCCCTGACGCTGCTATTCTGCCGGTACCGGATCTTCGCCTGACGGTGGAACTTGTTTTTTGCGTCCAAGCCGCGGGTGCAGGTTTCCGGCTAGCAGCACCGCCCCCGCGGCGGCTGCCGCACCTGCGGCAAAAATACCCGCAACCGGCGCCGCCAGCAGAACCAGCCAGGCAACGCCAGGGGTCAGAATGCCGGAAATGTCGCGGTAGCTGGAATAGACCGCCGACATCTCAGTGCGCTCGGACGGCTTCACCGCCATCAGAAACGGCAGACCCGCACAGATATCCAGGAGAATCAGTGCGGCCGAACCGGCCACCAGCAAGGTGATCGACACTGCTGGCCATCCCTGGGCAACACAAGCGGCGCCAAAACAGGCGGTCACCCCCAAAAAGCCGGCCTGCACCGCAAGCCGGATCGAATGCCGTTGCACCCAGCGCTGCAGCAGCGGTGCGCCGAACAGGGCGGCATTGGTAACGGACAGCAAGATACCGCCCAGTTCCTCGCCCAGGCCTTTTTCGATAGCAAAGATCGGCAGGTAGACCACATAGATCCACCACCCTGCCGAGCGGATCACCGCAAACAGCCAGCCTGCGACCAGACGCGGCTGCGCCAGAAAGCGCGGCAGGTAGGTCAAGGGATTGGAGGCCGGGCCGCGGGCGCGGGCGATCTGCTTGCCGTTGCCCATCCGCATCCACCAGAAGGCCGCCAGCATCACCAGCGCAGCGCTGCCGGATATCAAAAACGGGGCGGGCGCCCAGACCTCAAGCAGCAGCACGCCGGCCACCGGGCCTGCGGTCCAGCCAAGGGCCGAATAGAACATCCGCGAGGTTTCGCATTGCCCAAGTTCCATCCGGGAAATGTAGTCCAGCACATAAGCGTTGAAGCAGATGAAAGTGGTCACCGCCGCCACTGTGTTCAGTGCAAGGGCGGCAAGCACCGAAACCGGGCTGCCCTCGATGGCAAAGCCGGCTGAGGCGACGAACATCAGCGCGCCAAGCGAATAGGCCCAGCGGCGCGGCAACAGCCGGATCAGGACAGGGATCATCAACCCGGCCAGCAGCGACAGGATGCCGACCGCAAAGTATGAGGCAGAAACCATCCCGGCATCGCCCAATGCCCGGTACATGATCAGGGGAAAGACCGAGATCAGGATGCCGCGCACCACGGCTTCCAGCCCGGCCAGGATGCCAAAGTCCCGCACCGAAGGCACTGGCGCATGGCGCAGCCATTCGGGAATCCGCCTCTCGTGCATCTGCGTCCTCCTGTTCTGTCAAAGGACAGCGTGGCGCGGAAGATGCAGGGAAAATGCCGTTTTTCGACGCAAGGGTCGCATGCGGGCCTGGCGCCGGAAATAACTTTTCGTGATGGCCGGGCGGCTAAGGCTTGTGCGCGGCAGCAGCCGCGCGGCCCGCCGGGGGACTGGGCCGCCCTTCCCGCCAGGCAAGGATGGCGGCGCCCGCCAGAATGATAAAGGCGCCAAGGAAAGAAATGGCATCCGGCACCACGCCAAAGCCAATAAAGTCATAAAGGGCTGCAAAGACCAGCGTCGCATAGCTGAACGGCGCCGCAAAGGAGGCATCAGCGCGGGCCATGCCATTGATGAAACAGGCCTGGGCACAGGCCATCAGCAGCCCCAGTGCGGCCAGCGCGCCCCACTGCGCAAGGCTGGGCATTTGCCAGACCGGCACCACGGCGCAGCTTGCGATTATCATGCCCAGCAGGTTGTTGAACCAAAGCACCTGCAGCGGCCCTTCGCGGCCCGCGAGCTTCTTGATGAAAATCAGCTCCAGCCCCATCACCGCCGCGGCCCCCAGCGCCAGCAAGGCTGCGGGCTGGAAGCTGGCCGGGGTAGGGCGCAAGAGGATCATCGCTCCGATCATGGCAACCAACGCCGCCCCCCAGCGCCAGGGGCCGACCCGCTCGCCCAGCAGCGGAATGGCCAGCAGCATGCCGAACACCGGGTTCAGGAAGGTGATCGCGGTAGCATCGGCCAGCGGGATGTAAGCGACCGAGGCAAACATCAGCGTCACCCCGGCCCAGCCGAAGGAGGTGCGCCCGATGTGATAGCCCCAATGCGGCCGGATGAACCTGGGCCGCAGGATCAGCACCGCAGTTGAAATGCCCATGAAGGCAAACAGGAACCGCCCATGGCTGATTTGCAGCGGATGCAGCGGTGCGCCCAGGCTACCGGTTCCCAATGCCTTGGCCAGCAGAGTGGTGCCTGCGATGAAGGTTGTCGCGGCAAGGATCAGGGCGGCGGCCAGAGCCGGGTTCTGCGGGGTGTAACGGGTCATGGCAAAGCGGTGCGGCAAGCCGCCGCGGGATACAAGAGAAAACGCTCTGCAATCGGCAGCAGTCTTGTGCAGCAAGGGGCGCTGCCCCTCTTGGCCTGGCGACCAATTCACCCCGGAATATTTCGGCAAAGGTGAAGGGGCGAGCGGGGCGCTGCGGCGGATTGGCGGGCTGGGCTGTACAAAAGGGGTTTTCTTTCGCTCAATCCTCCACTATGGAACCCACCCATGATCAAACGCGCAAATACCACCGTTTCGCGACGCCGACGCCGCCTGGCGTGACCGGCCCTTTGATCCATTGTGCCCTTTCATGGCGCATCCCCTTCCAAAATCATTGACCCACCGTTGACCCAAGGCCCCAGCTGTTGCACAGCTTTGGCTTCAACCTTTGAAAAGGATGATCCTGATGATCCCGTCCGTTCTGCCGACCTATAACCGTGCACCGCTTGAGTTCGTCAAAGGCGAAGGCGCCTGGCTGACCGCGGCGGACGGGCGACGCTTTCTGGATCTGGGCTCCGGCATTGCCGTGAATGCGCTGGGCCATGCCCATCCGGCGCTGGTGGAGGCGCTGACCACCCAAGCGCAGAACCTGTGGCATGTCTCTAACCTCTACCACATCCCGCAGCAGCAGGCGCTGGCGGACAAGCTGGTGGAGCATACCTTTGCCGACACCGTATTCTTCACCAACTCCGGCACCGAGGCCTGCGAACTGGCAGTGAAAATGGCGCGCAAGTATTTCTATGACAAGGGCCGGCCCGAACGGGTGGAAATCATCACTTTTGACGGTTCCTTTCATGGCCGGTCGTCGGCCGGCATCGCCGCTGCAGGGTCTGAGAAGATGGTCAAGGGCTTTGGTCCGCTGCTGCCCGGCTTCGTGCATCTGACCTTTGGCGATCTGGATGGCGTGACCAATGCCATTTCGGACAACACTGCAGCGATCCTGATCGAGCCGGTGCAGGGCGAGGGCGGCATCCGCCCGGTGCCGGATGCGGAGCTGAAGGCGTTGCGCGCAATCTGTGATGAGCACGGCCTGCTGCTGATCCTGGATGAGGTGCAATGCGGCGTCGGGCGGACCGGCAAGCTGTTTGCCCATGAATGGGCCGGCATCGCCCCGGACATCATGATGGTGGCCAAGGGTATCGGCGGCGGCTTCCCGTTGGGCGCGGTGCTGGCTTCGGAAGAGGCCGCCAGCGGCATGACTGCGGGCACCCATGGCTCCACCTATGGCGGCAACCCGTTGGGCTGCGCCGTGGGCTGCGCGGTGATGGATCATGTCGCGGAGCCTGAGTTTCTGGCTGAGGTGAAACGCAAGTCGGGTCTGTTCCGGCAAAAGCTCGAAGGACTGGTTGCCGACCACCCGGAGGTGTTTGAAGAGGTGCGCGGCTCCGGTCTGATGCTGGGCCTCAAGTGCAAGGCGGTCAACATTGACGTGGTTAACGCGGGCTACAGCAACGAATTGATCACCGTCCCGGCAGCGGACAACGTGATCCGCCTGCTGCCGCCGCTGACCCTGACCGACGAGGACATCACCGAAGCGGTCAACCGCCTGGAAAAAACCGCCGCCCAGGTCGAAGCCGCCTGATCTTCACCTTTGGATAAATACTCCCGGGGGTCCGGGGGCAGGCAGCCCCCGGCCTTCGCTAGCCAGAAGCGATACAGTGATGAACCATTTTCTCGACATCCACAAAACCGATCCATCCGACCTGCGGGCGATCATCGACCAGGCAAAGGCCACCAAACTGGCGCGCCTTGGCCAGCCCAAGGCCGCCATGGATGATGAGCTGCCGCTGAAGGACCGGATGGTGGCGCTGATCTTTGAAAAACCCTCGACCCGGACCCGGGTGTCCTTTGACGCCGGGGTGCGCCAGATGGGCGGCCAGACCATGGTGCTGTCGGGCAAGGACATGCAGCTGGGCCATGGTGAGACCATTGCTGACACCGCCCGCGTGCTCAGCCGCTACGTCGACATGATCATGATCCGCACCTTTGACGAAACTGTGCTGACCGAGATGGCGGAATACTCGGACGTGCCGGTGATCAACGGCCTGACGGACCGCACCCACCCCTGCCAGATCATGGCCGACGTGCTGACCTATGAGGAGCACCGCGGGTCGATCAAGGGCAGGAAAGTGGTCTGGGCCGGCGACGGCAATAACGTCTGTGCCTCCTTCCTGCATGCCGCCGGGCAGTTCGGGTTCGACCTCACTTTCACCGGCCCGGCGCAATTGGATCCGGAGGAGGAGTTCATCGGTCTGGCGCGCAAGGCGGGCTCCAAGGTGACCGTTGAGCGGGACGCGTTCAAAGCGGTTGAGGGCGCCGATCTGATTGTGGCCGACACCTGGGTGTCGATGCATGACAGCCAGTCCTCCAAAGAGCGCCGCCACAACATGCTGCGCCCCTATCAGGTGAATGACGATCTGATGGCCGCTGCCAAACCTGACGCGCTGTTCATGCACTGCCTGCCAGCCCACCGCGAGGAAGAGGTGACAAGCGCCGTGATGGACGGCCCGCAATCGGTGATCTTTGACGAGGCGGAAAACCGGCTGCATGCGCAAAAGGCTGTCATGCGCTGGTGCATCGGCGGCTGACCTCTGCTGTTTGCGCGGAGGGCGGGTGCTCCCGCCTGCTGCGGTGCATTCAATAGAATGAACCTTGCCAGTTGGGCGTGGCGCCGGGCCTTTGGCCCGGCGCAGTGCGTTTTGCGCGGGCCGTCCGTTTTTGGTCCGGTGGAAAGGGAATTGCGCTGGCTTATGCTGTTCAGCTCTGCAATCCTCGCGCCGGTATTCAAGCGCGAGGGATTTTTCATGGACCGGACCACAGCTTTGCTGATTGTCGACATGCAGCAGGAGATGGCAAATGTGACCGCCTCCGGCCGCCAGCGGGCCAATCCGCAGGCCGAGGAGAAGATCGCAGGTCTGGCTGCCGCTTTCCGCGCAGCCGGCCTGCCGGTTGTGCATGTGATGCACGACGACCCGCAGCAGATCAGCAAGTTCCGCCGCGATCTGCCCAGCGGTCAGCCGATGGAATGCGCCATGCCGGCGGAAGGCGAGGCGGTGTTCTGGAAAACAGGCTCCTCCGGGTTTGTTGGCACCGGGCTGGAACAGCATCTGCGCGACTGCGGCACCTCCCGGCTGGTGATTGCAGGCGGGGTTGCGGCCTTCTGCGTCAACTCGACCGCCCGTTCAGCAGCCAACCTGGGGTTTGAAATCCAGGTTGTTGAGGATGCGCTGATCGCGTTCTCGCTGCCTGCGCGCAAAGGTGGCGAGCTGGACGCCGGGCAGGTGCTGGAGGTGACGTTGTCGGCGCTGCATGCCGACTTTGGCACGGTGCTGCCTGCGTCGGAGATCCTTGCGCAATTGCCGGCAGCCGCGCCCGCCTGAACCACAAAGGTGACGCGATGATCCGCAGTTGCGGGTCCTTGAACCGGGGCGGAATGGCCACCAGCTTTCCAGTGTCACAACAGGGGAGGTTCCGGCATGGCACAGACATCATCGAAACCGGTTGCGCTGATCGTGGGGGCGGGAACGGGCTTGTCCGCCTCTTTTGCCCGGCAGCTGTCAGATGCCGGCTATGCGCTGCATCTTGCGGCGCGCAGCATTGGCAACCTGGAAGATCTGGCCGCAGAAACCGGCGCGCGGCTGCATCAGGTGGATGGCACTGATGGCGATGGGATCGGGCAGCTTGTGGAGAGCCTGCGAGGGGATTTGCGGGTGGCTTGCTACAACCCCTCCGCCCGTGTCCGCGGACCGCTTACGGAGTTGGACCCGGAAACCGTCCGCAAGGCGGTGGAGGTCACGGCTTACGGCGCCTTTCTGCTGGGACAGGCGGCGGCGCGGCGGATGCTGTCACAGCAGCCCGCAAACGGGCGGCGCGGAACCATCCTGTTCACCGGCGCCTCGGCGGGTGTGAAGGGGTTTGCTTTGTCGGCGCCTTTTGCGATGGGGAAATTTGCACAGCGGGGCCTGGCGCAAGCCATGGCGCGGGAACTGCACCCCCAAGGCATCCATGTCGCCTGGGTCAATATCGATGGCGGCATCCGCAATGCATCGCGGCCCGAACGGACCGAGGCCTCGGGCAATCCCGACAGCATGCTGGATCCGGATGCCATCGCTGCCGAATACATGCACTTGATCAATCAGAACCGCTCAGCCTGGAGCGACGAGCTGGTGCTGCGGCCCTGGGTGGAGAGGTTTTGAACCGCGAAAAGAAAAGCCCCCGCAGCCGGCTGGCGCGGGGGCTGTAAAATGCCGCGGCAGTGCGGATCAGCCGACGATGGCGTTCAGCAGCAGGAAGATTACCGCTGACAGCAGCGCGGCAGCAGGCACAGTAATCACCCAGGCAGCCACGATGGTCATAAAGTGGCTGCGGCGCACCAGCTTGCGGCGGCGGCGTTCTTCGGGGGCGATACGCTTGGCTGCCGGGCGCCCTTCAACGGTTTTCTTCAGGCGGCGCTCCATGTGCCATTCGCGGAAAAACCCGACGCCGAACACCGCCCCCACCGCGATATGGGTGGAGGAGACCGGCAGGCCCAGCCAGCTGGCCACAATCACGGTGATGGCGGCAGACAGCGACACGCAGAAGGCACGCATCGGGTTCAGCTTGGTGATCTGGCTGCCGACCATGCGGATCAGTTTGGGGCCGAACAGGAACAGGCCGAACGAAATGCCGAAGGCGCCGATGACCATCACCCATGTGGGAATGGTGACTTTGGAGGCGAAGTCGCCGAATTCGGTGGCGTGCACGATGGCCGCCAGCGGACCGACCGCATTGGCGACATCATTGGCGCCATGGGCAAAGGAAAGAAGGGCGGCGGAAATCACCAGCGGCAGGCCGAACAGCGCCTTCAGCGATTTGTTGCGGTTTTCCATGCCCTCGGACTGGCGCTTGATCAGCGGCGCGGTGATCACATAAGACAGCGCCCCGGCGCCTGCACCGATCAGCAGTGCGGTCTGCAGGTCGATCTTGACGATCCGCTTCAGGCCCTTCAGCGCCAGATAGGCGGCAAAGGCGCCTGCCATGATCCCCACCAGCACCGGCACCCAGCGCCGGGCGGCGGCGATCTTGTCGTCCTGATAGATGATCTTGGCCTTGATGAAGGCCAGGAACAGTGCCGCAACCACCCCGCCCAAAACGGGCGAAATCACCCAGCTGGCGGCGATCTTGCCCATGGTGGGCCAGTTCACCGCGGCAATGCCTGCGGCAGCCACACCGGCGCCCAGCACGCCGCCAACCACCGAATGGGTGGTAGACACAGGCGCGCCGACCCAGGTGGCCAGGTTCACCCACAGCGCCGAGGAAATGAGGGCTGCCATCATCGCCCAGATGAACACGCTGCTGCTGGAAACCGCAGCGGGGTCGATGATGCCCTTGGAGATGGTTGAAACCACGTCACCGCCCGCCAGCAGCGCACCGGCGCTTTCGGCAATGGCGGCAATCACAATGGCGCCGCCCATGGTCAGCGCATTGGCGCCCACCGCCGGCCCCATGTTGTTGGCAACGTCATTGGCGCCGATGTTGATCGCCATATAGGCGCCGAATGCGGCGGCGGCGATCACCACCATATTCATCGCCGAGCCGCCGAAGAAGACGCCGGCCGCCAGGCCGGCCACTACGATAAAGGCCAGTGCGATACCGGGCCCCACCAGAGGCCGGGAGGCATAGGCTGTCGCCAGTTCGAGCTGGGAGATCCTGTTCAGATCCTTGTCCAGCGTGTTCCACTGCGTGCGCTGATCTTGATCGCTCATCGTCGCATTCCTGATTCCGAGGTCTGCGCACGCGCCTAACGCTGCTCCGGTCACGGATCAAGCGTTAGACATGAAAATGTCACATAACTTTTACAATTGACGCAAAAGCTCCTGCAGCTGCGGCTCCTGCACCAGCGTTGCGGCCTGTTCCGGGCGCATCCATTGGCGGTTGCGTTCAGCGGATTCGGGGTAGTCGTCGGTCAGCTGCTCCACCTCGGCGGAGAAAATCAGCGTCGTCACCGGTTCTTCGGTGCCGTTGTCGTGGTATTTGGTGTAGTTGTACTCACCGATCGGCTTTTGCGAAATGCGGGCCTCGCGGACGCCCGCTTCTTCCCAGGCTTCCTGCAGGGCGGAATCCGGTCCGTCCTTGCCCTCGACCGGCCAGCCTTTGGGCAGGATCCAGCGGCCGGTGCCACGGCTGGTGATCATCAGCACTTCTTTGCCGTCCTCGCCGGTGCGGCAGCACAGCGCGGCGACTTGCAGGCGGTTTGGTCGTTTCAGCATCGGCTTGAGAATTTCTTCCCAGGCGCGGATCAGAGTGCTTGTCATATATGCTCAGCCTTTGTGGTTGGGTTGGTCCCGTGTTTTGTGTGGAATTGTGGGAAAGTAAGCCTGAATGCCCGGAGATTCAAGGCCGCGGCCTGAGATATGCCGCCGGGGGCG
This sequence comes from Leisingera sp. NJS204, assembly GCF_004123675.1. Taxonomy (NCBI): domain Bacteria; kingdom Pseudomonadati; phylum Pseudomonadota; class Alphaproteobacteria; order Rhodobacterales; family Roseobacteraceae; genus Leisingera; species Leisingera sp. NJS204. The sequence goes on from NZ_CP035417.1 coordinate 1,317,405, forward strand.
GCGCGCAGGCCGCCGCATTTATGCACCGTTTGCGTTCGCCGCGAAGCGTCGCGGTGCCGCCGCTTCGGGTGCCGGGCAGCCCCGGACGGGCAGGGCTCCCGCCGCCAGGACAGCGCATCACAGATGCGCCGCCGGCCGTTGGGCCGGGCAGCGCGCCTTGCGGCGCGCTGCGGGTGGCTATTTGCGCCGTTTTGCCCGCAATGTCGGATCTTCCTGTGTGGGGTCCTCGGGCCAGGGGTGCCTGGGGTATTGCGCGCGCATGTCCTTGCGGACGTCCGCGTATGACCCCGCCCAAAAACCTGGCAGGTCGCGGGTGATTTGAATCGGGCGCTGTGCCGGGGACAAAAGGGCTATCTTCAGCGGAACGCCGCCCACGCATGGGTGGCGGCTGACGCCGAACAGCTCCTGCAGGCGGACGGAGATTTCCGGCACTTCACCGTCATAGCTGATCGGGATCTTGCGCCCCAGCGGCGTGATGAAACTGCCCGGCGCCTCGCGGTCCAGAAGCTGCGTCTGCTCCCAGTTGAGGGCGGCACGCAGCGCGGGCAGCAGGTCGAAACGTTTCCAGTCCCCGGCAGATTTCACCCCGTCCAACATCGGCAGCAGCCAGTCTTCCAGCGTATCCGTCAGGCCGGGGAGGGAGAAATCCGGCAAATCATGTCCTTCGCCGCGCACCAGCTCCACCCGTGCGGCAAGCCGCGCCGCGGCGCCGGTCAGCCGCAGGCCGAGGTCGCGCACGCCGTCCAGCATCGCCCGCGCCACCGCGTCCGGCGGCACGTCATTCCAGATCCGGTCATCCAGCACGACGGCACCCAGCCGCTCCTGCTGGCGGGCCGTCACCCGGCGGTCACGCTTGGACCACTCGCACATATCATCCCAAGCGATCTGATCCGCAAACAGTTCGCGGATTTCGCTTTGGGAGATCTGCGCCGCCATCCGGATCCTGGCTTCACGCGGGTTGCCGTCGGTGTCCAGCGCCACGATGAAAGGCGCGCCCGCCAGCGTGTCGCTGCTTTCCAGCACCGCGCCCTTGCCGCCGGACAGCACAAACCGCGGCGCGTCGCCCTTGCGCCGCTGCCCGATGCGGTCGGGATAGGCCAACGCGGCCATCGCTGCCGGGGACAGCATGCCAGTACCCGTAACATTACCGGTGCCGCGCCCGGCCTGCTGTTCCAACCGCCGGGCCTCGCTTTTGATCCGTTCCACCACTGGGCGGTTCAGCTGATAGGGGCGGGCGCGTTCAAACCCCTTGGGATCCTTTAGCGCCTTCAGCCGCAATAACAGATCGGCAGGGGCCCCGCGCAGCGGGTCGCGCTCGCTCAAGAGGGCTGCCAGCGGCGCCGCAGCCGGGCCGGCGGTCAGCAGCATGTGGCCAAGGCGGGGATGCAGCGGCAGGGATGAGAGCGCCTTGCCGTGTTCGGTGATCCGCCCCTGCGCGGTCAACGCGCCCAGCATCTGCAGCAGCGCTTGCGCTTCGCTCAGCGCGCCGGCAGGCGGCGGGCTGAGGAACGACAGATCCTCCGGCGCTGCCCCCCACAATGCCAGCTCCAGCGCCAGATCCGTAAGGTCGGCGCTTTCAATCTCGGCCGGGGCGAAACCCATCAGCGCGCCTTCTTCGCCCTTGGTCCACAGCCGGTAGCAGACGCCCTTGGCCACCCGGCCTGCTCGGCCCTGGCGCTGGGTGGCCTCGGCGCGGGTCACTTTCTCGGTCACCAGCCGCGACATGCCGGAGCCGGGGTCAAACCGCGCCCGCCTGGACTGCCCCATATCCACCACCACCCGGATATCCTGAATGGTCAGCGAGGTTTCGGCAATCGAGGTTGCCAGCACCACCTTGCGCCCTTCCTTCTCGGGCTGAATGGCGGCGCGCTGCTCGGCAAAGGGCAGGGCGCCGAACAAGGGGCGGATATGGCAATGGCCGGGCAGGCGTTTGGCCAAGGCACCGGCGGCGCGGCGGATTTCGCCCTCGCCGGGCAGAAACACCAGAATGCCGCCGCCCTGATCCCGGCCTGCGCTGCGGGTGTCCCTTTCCGCCTGCACCACCAGATCCGCCAGTGCATCGCCGCGCCGGGCCTGGGCAGGCAGAGGGCGTTCCAGCCAGCGCGTCTCCACCGGATAGCTGCGCCCCTCGGAGGTGACCATCGGTGCGTCCATCAGCGCCGCCACCGGTTCCGCGTCCAGCGTTGCCGACATTGCCATCAGGATCAGGTCATCGCGCAGGGCGCCCGCCACCTCAAGACACAGGGCAAGCCCCAGATCGGCGTTCAGCGAGCGTTCGTGGAATTCATCAAAGATCACCGCGCCGATGCCGGGCAGGTCCGGGTCCGACTGCAGCATCCGGGTCAGGATGCCCTCGGTCACCACCTCGATCCGGGTGGACCTGGAAACCTTGGCATCGCCTCGCACCCTATAGCCGACGGTCTGGCCGGGTTTCTCGCCCAGCGTTTCCGCCATCCGTTCGGCGGCGGCGCGGGCGGCCAAGCGGCGGGGTTCCAGCATCACAATGCGGCCCTGGGTCAACGCCGCCTCCAGCATCGCCAGCGGCACCCGCGTGGTCTTGCCTGCACCCGGCGGCGCCTGCAGCACGGCACGGCGATGGCCGCGCAGGGCGTCCAGCAGTTCGGGGAGGGCGTCTTCGATCGGCAATCTGGTCATGCCGCCTTATCGCCAAAGCCGGCGGTCAGGTCCAGCGGCCAGTCCGCCGGGGCAGAGCCTGCGCAAACCGGATCAAGCGCGGCGGATTTGCCGCCTTTTCTGCGGCATCGGCTGATGTAGGTTGTGCGGCAAACGGCAGGGACTGGACTTTGCGGCCACGCATGCGCCAAGGTCCGCCCATCACGACAGGAAGACACGCATGGATACCGAACAGCTGAAGCAGAAGATCCTGGCCGGCGACCGCCGGGCCCTGGCCCGCGCCATCACCCTGGTGGAAAGCGGCCGCGATGATCACCGTACCAAGGCGCAGGAACTGCTGTCGGAGCTGGCAAAACACAAACGCCAGTCGCTGCGCATCGGCCTGTCGGGCACACCGGGGGTGGGTAAGTCCACCTTCATCGAAAGCTTCGGCATGATGCTGACAGCGCTGGGCCTGCGCGTTGCGGTGCTGGCGGTGGACCCCAGCTCGGCGCGCTCCGGCGGTTCGATCCTGGGCGACAAGACCCGGATGGAGCGCCTCAGCCGCGACAAGAACGCCTTTATCCGCCCGTCCCCCAGCCAGACCCACCTGGGCGGCGTCGCCCGCCGCTCGCGCGAGGCGGTGGCCCTGTGCGAGGCGGCAGGGTTTGACGTGGTGCTGGTTGAAACCGTCGGCGTCGGCCAGTCGGAAACCGTGGTGGCCGAGATGTCGGACCTGTTCCTGCTTCTGCTGGCACCTGCTGGCGGCGATGAGCTGCAGGGCGTGAAGCGCGGTATCATGGAAATGGCCGACCTCATCCTGGTCAACAAGGCCGACGGTCCATTGAAACCGGTCGCGACCCGCACCTGCGCTGACTACGCCGGTGCCCTGCGCCTGTTGCGCAAGCGCCCGCAGGACCCCGAGGGCTTCCCCAAGGCGCTGATGGTCTCGGCAGTCGAGGAACACGGGCTGGAGCAAGCCTGGGAGGAGATGCAGGCGCTGACCGCCTGGCGCCGCGACAACGGTCATTGGGAGCGGCGGCGCGCGGATCAATCCTGCTACTGGTTCGATCAGGAAGTGCGCCAGGCATTGCTGGCGCGGCTGCATACCGCCAGTGCCCAATCCGCCATGGCAGAGCTGTCCGGCCAGGTGGCCAAGGGTGCGCTGACCCCGGCGGCGGCGGCGCAGCAGATGCTGCAGGACCATCTGAAGGGCTGACCGCCATGCAGGAGATCCGGGTCTTTGACGGCGAAAAATTGCGCGCCTCGCTGTTCAACGCGGGGGCAAAGCGCCTGTTTGCGACCTTCCGCCAGCGGGTTGCCGTGGCGGGCGAATTCGAAGACCGCGGCCCGGTGAAAAACATGACCCGGCACGGCTATGCGCATCTGCATATCCAGTGCCGCGACAACGACTGGTATGTAAACAGCGAAACCCAGGCGCTGTCGCGCAGCCTGAAAGACCTGACCAAGGGCTATAGGGACGCGGCGGCCATGGGGTTTTCCATGGGCGGCTACGGGGCGCTGCGGTTTTCTTCGGCGCTGAACCTGAAGCGGCTGATCGCTGTCTCGCCGCAATACACCATTGCGCAAGGTGCGGTGCCGCATGACCGCCGCCGCAAGGAAGCGGCCGCTTTCGATGAAGCGCTGGGCGACCTGATCCGTTATGGCCGCCACGGTGTGAAAGGGGTGGTGCTGTTCGATCCGTTCCGCAAGATGGATCTGAACCATGCGCTGTACATACAGGCGGTGTTTCCGGACTTGCAACTGTGCCGGGTGTCCTGCGGCGGCCATCCCGCCAGCCAGGTGATCCGCGAGGGCGGCAGTTTCTGGGATCTGCAGTCGATGCTGCACACAGGCCCGCTGACTGCGGCGCGGGTTCTGGGCCTGCACAGAGAGCGGCGCAGGCGCTCGCAGACCTATTGGCGGCGCTTGGCGCGGGTTGCGCGCCACTGCGGCAGGCCGCAGCTTGGCGCCGCGGCGGACGCCCGGCTTGAAAGGCTTGCAGCCGAACAGGAAAACGGGCAGTAAACGCCTCAAGAAAGCTGAGTTGAATCACTTGACGCTGTTGCTGGTTGATCGTATGAGCAGCGGACCAGTTTTCGGGCGCAGCCAATGGCAGCGCCCCTTGTGATTTGGTCCGGATCTGCTCCGGACCTCCGAAAAACGAAGGATGATGATATGTCGCGCCGTTGCGAACTGACCGGAAAAGGCCCGATGACTGGCAACAATGTCAGCCACGCGAAAAACAGAACCCGCCGCCGGTTTCTGCCGAACCTGAATGATGTGACCCTGCAGTCCGAGACCCTGGGCCGCGGCGTCAAGCTGAAGATCTCCGCAGCAGCCCTGCGCTCGGTTGATCACCGTGGCGGTCTGGACGCCTTCCTGGCAAAAGCCAAGAACGAAGAGCTGTCCGACACCGCCCTGAAAGTGAAAAAAGAGATCGCCAAGGCACAAGCCGCCGAGGCCTGATAGGCCTTGATTGGCCGAACTGGCCTGATCCTTTCACTGGATTTCAGTTACACTTACAGACACCGCGCATGAGCAATCAAGCGCGGTGTTTGCGTTTGCGCAATCTGCCGCGGTGATGGCTCTTGCGGCGGCGGTACAGGGCGGGCATATCTGCCTGTGATGAAACACATTCTGCGCCTTTACCTTGGCCTGTTCCTGGCCCTTGCGGTTGCCCTGACAGGCCATAGCGCTGCTGCACGGCAGGGTATGCGCGATGCGGCCGGGCAGATGGTGATCTGCACAGGTTTGGGGCCGGAAGTTATCTATGTGGACAGCGAAGGCCAGCCGGTCCAGCCGCCGCACAGCTGCCCTGATTGCGTGATGCATTTGCTGGATGCCGTGGCGCCGCCTGCCACGCTGCCGGTTTCCGGGCAGTCGGCGGGCCGTGTGCACGCGGTTTCGCATAAGGCCGCCATTGGCAGCTATTTCAAACCAAGGGCCAGCGCACGTTCGCCGCCTGCGGCCTGATTGCAGACAAGCCCATTTCCCCAAAATTCAATCGTTTCTTATGAGGAGGCACAAAATGTCCCTGAAATCTGTATTCCTTGCCGCCGCTGCGGCAGCCGCATTGGCCGGGTCCGCTTTTGCAGACGGTGCCCACAAAATCATGGTCCATGACCAATACGCACGGGTGTCCTCGCCCACCGCCAAGGCCGGTGCTGCTTTCATGGCGATCATGAACCAGACCCATGCGGATGACCGGCTGATCGATGTCCGCTCGGATGTGGCCGCCAGGGTGCAGCTGCACACCCACAAGGAAGGTGATGACGGTGTCATGAAGATGATGCATGTCGAAGAAGGCTTTGCCATTGCCGAGGGCGACACCCATATGCTGAAGCGCGGCGGCGACCACATCATGTTCATGGGGTTGAACCAGGCGCTGAACCATGGCGATGTGGTCAAAGTCACGTTGGTGTTCGAAAACGCCGGCGAAGTCGAAATCGAAGTGCCGGTCGATTTGGAACGCAAAGCCGAAGGTCACGGCAGCCACTCAAACTGAACCCGGGCACGATAGAGTAGGGCGGGCGCGGCGTCAGGCTGCGCCGCAGCCCTCCTTCGCGCCCAAAGCCCGCCGGATGGCGGGCTTTTTGGTGTCCAGGATCAGCCCAGCAGTCCTGCCACCCAGGCCGGGACGGTTTCGGTGGCGGGACCAAAGCGGCGCTCGGCAAAGCGGGAGGCGGTGGCAGAGGGTTCCAGGTTCAGCTCCACCGTATGGGCGCCCGCCAGATGCGCCTCATCGACAAAGGCGGCAGCCGGGTAGACCTCGCCCGAGGTGCCGATGGCGGCATACAGATCCGCATCTGCGAGATGGGTGTAGATCTCTTCCATGAAATACGGCATCTCGCCGAACCAGACCACGCCGGGACGGCCCGCGGGCGCCGCACAGGCGGGGCAGGGGTGTCCGGTCTGCATTTCCATCGGTGCAGTCCAGCTATGGCCGCAGGTGGCGCAAACAGCGCCTTCCAGCCTGCCGTGCATATGCAGCACATCCGCCGCGCCGCCGGCCTCGTGCAGGGTGTCCACATTCTGGGTAACGATCACCACCTCGCCCGGATGTTCCCTTTGCAGCCGCGCCAGCGCCTGATGCGCCGCATTAGGCCTGGCCTCAGCCGCCTGGGCGCGGCGGGCATTGTAAAAGCGATGCACCAGATCCGGGTTGCGGGCAAACCCTTCGGGTGTTGCCACATCCTCGATCCGGTGCTGCGCCCAGAGGCCGCCCTCGTCGCGGAAGGTGCCCAGCCCGCTTTCGGCGGAAATCCCGGCGCCGGTCAGGATGACAATCTTCACACTCTTTCCCATCGCCGCGGAACCTCCTATCACTGACCCTATTCACAGGAGCCATAGACGCATGCCTACCTGTATTCTGTTTGTCTGCCTAGGAAACATCTGCCGCTCCCCGGCGGCCGAAGGCGTGTTCCGCGCGTTGTGCCCGGATGTAGAAACCGACAGTGCCGGCACGGCCTCCTATCACGCAGGCGAGCCGCCATACGGCCCGATGCAGGTAGCAGCGCAGGCGCGGGGGCTGGATATCTCGGACCTGCGGGCGCGGCAGTTCCGGCGCGGTGATTTCGAAGATTTCGATCTGATCATTGCAATGGACGCCAGCAATCTGGAGAATATCGAGGCCCTGCGTCCGGTAGGCAATGAAACCCCGGTGCGCCTGTTCACGGACTACGCGCCGGAAACCGGCGCCGGTCATGTGCCCGACCCTTACTATACCCGCGATTTCGACGGCTGCCTGGATCTGATCGAGGCTGCTGCCAAGGGCCTCAAAGCGGTCCTCTGACTTATTCGGCGATCACCCGGAAACCGCCTGCCAGGAAAGGCAGCTGTTGCACCGCCGGATCAATCATCTGGGTCTGCACCAGCCGGCGCAGGGTTTCCGCAACGTCGCGCGGCACCCGGTCGGCCCAATCAGCCGCTGTAAACAGTGAAATTGTCCGCGACATCTCGCCAAAGGGCAGCGGAAAAGCATCGATCTGGTCGTGGAACCGTGCTGCCCGCATATATCCCAGCGGCGTTGTCACCGCCCAGCCGATCCGCCGTGCCACCATCGCCATCAGCGCCAGATGCGAGCCGACCTCGAACCGGTCCTCGAACTCCAGCTTCTGGCGCACCAGCAGCCCCTCGATCTGCTGCGAGATCAGCTGCTCGCGCGCGTAGCGCAGAAACGGCAAATCCTGCAGCTGCTCCGCCGCCTGTGCCGCATCGGACAAGGCGCCGCGCGGCGCCACCAGAATGAAGGGATCGCGCACCAGCGGGTATTCCACCAGCCCCTCATGCAGCCCGCCGGCGGTGGCGGCAACGGCAATATGCAGCTCGCGGGCCTCCATTGCCTGCACGATGTCATGGCTGGAGGCGGTGATCATCTTGAAGCGGCACTGTGTCAGGCTGTCCGCTAGAATAGTGGCCAGCCGCGGGGTCAGGTCGTTGTCGAAATCATCAATCAGACCGATCGACAGCGCCTGCAAGTGGCTGAGATCCATCACCGTCAGCTCGCTTTGGGCCAGCCGCAGCTCCGACAGGACCGCCTCGGTCCGGGCCAGGAAACTGCGCCCGGCGGCGGTCAGCACCATCGGGCGGCGGCCATGGTCGATCAACTCGCTGTCCAGTGCCTTTTCCAGGTTGCGCATCTGCTGGCTGACGGCGGGCTGGCTGAGGCCGGTCATCTCTGCCGCTTGCGCCACTGATCCGGTCTTGGCCAAAGCCTCGAACACTTCCAGCCCGCGCAGGGTAACACCTTTGATCAACATGCAATCGCTCCAATACCTTACGCCGTTTGTTCCGCTTTGCTGCAGCCCGGTCAAGGGGGGCAAAGGCACAGCCTTTCCCCCTTGCGAAAATGCCGCAGCGCAGATGTATCAAAACGGTCAAAGGCACCCGTGGGGTGCCTTTGCTTTACCGTGCAGCTTGGGGAAATGACGAAGGCAGGCTCAGCCGCAGTTGCGCGCTGCATGATCTCCAAAGGCCTTGTAGCGCAGCCACAGCCGCTCGTCCGTGCGGCTGGAGGACTGGCGCACCACTTGGGCCTGGTGCGGATCGGAAAACCATTTCGACACGGTCTTGCGCTCGGCCCGTGTCAGGCTGCGGTTGGCCACCTTCTGGATGCAGCTGCACAACCCGGGCGAGGCCGCGGTGCGGTCCGACTGGCGGCAGGCGCGTTCAATCGCGCCGGCCTCGGCCCCCGAAGGTGCCAATGCTGCAAGAGATCCGGCGCAAAGCGCGGCGGTCAAGAAAAATCTCATCTGGCTCGTGCCCCGTTTTTTGGCAAGCGGATCTGATGCCCGCGGAATTGCCCGCAGTATGCCAAAAGCCAAGGTGCGTTTCAATCATGGTGAACGGGGTGTTGAGAAGGCCAGTGTTCAGCAGGGCTGGAGCGCCGGTTGCCGGCACTCCAGCGGCTGCCGGTCTCAGGTTTGGTTTGGCCCGCGCATTGCGCGGATCGCCTGGCGCACGGCTTTCCAGTCCGCCGCCTCATCGTCTTTGCCGGCTGCTTCGCAGCTGCGCATCTTCTGCGCGGCCTCCAGCTCGGCCTTGTCGCCATGCGCACTATACAGCGCGCGGGCATATTCGGTCGCTTTGATTGCATCCATGCGGGTCGTCCTCCTTTGCTGTGTTTCCCGCCAGAGGGGCGCGCGTTTCGCGGAATGAGGCGAGTATAGCGCATTTCGCCGCCGCGCGCAGGGAGGGCGGAGAAATTGAGGCGTTTGGGCGGGGAGGGGAGGTGTTTGCAGATCATGGTGAGGACAGTGCCGGTCCGCAGGCGGAAGCGAAGCGCCCGCCGTTTTGCCGAAGGCAAACCGGCGGTTTGACAGCGAAGGTCAGACACGGCCCGGCCTTGCGGCTGGGCGGGAGGGGTAATTCAGCCGGGTGGCAGCGTTTTGACAAAGGCCCAAATGGCCTTGGCAACTGATTGCACGCTTTCAGTTTGAGCAGTGACAGTCACTGCTGTTGCTCCAGCGGTCCATTTGGCCCCGGCCTTTGCCAGTTCCTTGGAGCCTTCGCGGATCATGCCGTCGGCAATCGACCCGCAGTATGCTGCCATGCGCCGTGAAATGTCCCAGAGAGCCTTGGCGATTTTTTCCAGCTGCGAAGGGGAGGGGGACGGTTTTGCAATTTCCTCTTCCAGCTTCTCTGCTTCCGTCCAAATCAGCATGAGGTCCGTTTGGAAGGCACGTGCCGGAGCATCCTCCAGCGGCGGCCCGCCATTGTCACCGATCAGCGCCGCAACGGGAATGTGTTCAACTGCTGCAAGGTGTTCCTTGAGGCGGGCGACCTCTTGTTCCAGCTCGAACAGGCGGCGGATGCGCTCGATTTCCGCGGCGACGGCTTCGGGGCCAGCGTTCCATATTGCGTCGTCGATCAGGGCAACGCGGCGTTGGAGTTCCCAGTCGAGCGGATTGCCAACAAGGAACCCTTGGTACCAGTATCGCCAGATCGCCTTGTGTAACACCGTTTTTATGACCGTCCGCCAAATCTCAAAAATACCTTCATGGGCATTGGTGCCTGGCCAAAGTGGTGCTGCCAGCAGGGTTTCAGGATCGAAGGCGACGTCGTTGTTAGCATCGTAAAGTGCGGCCGCAAAAGTAAAATCGCTAGCTACGTTGTCAGATGCGGAAAAAGAAACTGCGTCCCCGGCGTAACCTAGATACCCGTCAAACGCTGCATTGGCAGCTGCTTGAATTGAGCTACTCCCCAATGTTTGGACAGGTTTTGACGTAGGTTAAGCTACTCTCTGCTCCTGCTGATCGGTTTGGGTTTCTTCTTTTCTCAGCCAATAGACCACGGCTGGGGGTTTGCCGCCAAGGGCGGAGTGTGGGCGTTTTCGGTTGTAGAAATCGATCCATTTCCCAACGCCCGCCTTCGCCTCTGATCCGGTCTCCCATGCGTGCAGGTAGACGCATTCGTATTTCAACGACCGCCAGAGCCGCTCGACGAAGATGTTATCGAGGAAGCGCCCCTTGCCATCCATCCGCTGCCCGGCAGCGCATGTGTGCATGCGCGAGAGGGGAGATCCGCACGCCGGATCGGCGCAATCTGCTCGTCCAGGCAAAAGATGTGAACTGGCTGCCCTGATCCGTATTCATGATTTCCGGCGGGCCAAACCTGGCGATGGCCTCGTTCAGTGCCTCGACGCAGAAGTCTGCTTCCAGCGTGTTCGAAAGGCGCCAGGCCAGCACCTTTCGGGTGTGCCAATCCATGATCGCCGCCAGATACAGAAAGCCCCTGCGCATTGGCAGATACGTGATGTCGGCACACCACACCTGATTGGGACGCTCCAGGCGTAGACCACGCAACAGATAGGGATAGGTCTTGTGCCCTTTCGCTGCTTTGCTGGTGTTTGGTTTCTGATAGATCGGCATCAAGCCCATCAGCCGCATCAAGCGTCGGATGCGCTTCTCGTTCACAAGGTGCCCGTCGTTTCGGAGGTGCCAAGTCATCTGGCGGACACCAAAGAACGGCGTTTCCAGGAACTGTTCATCGATCCGGCGCATCAACATCAGGTTCATCGCCGTCTCGCCCTTGGGCGTGTAGTAAAACGACGACCGCGAGATCGACAGCAGCTTGCACTGCTTGCCAATCGACAGGTTGGCATTGGCAGGCTCAACCATCTTGCGCCTCACTTGCCGGTCCACGGCTTGAGCTTTCGTGACAAAAAATCGTTGGCGACAGCCAGCTCCCCGATCTTCGCGTGCAGTTCTTTGACCTGCTCCTCGTCGATCTCTGGGGACTTCTTTCCGCCGCGTTCAAACACGCCGGACGCGCCTTCCAGCAGAGCGCGTTTCCAGCTGTGGATCATCGTGGGATGGACGCCGAATTGGCTGGCAAGCTCAGCCGCAGTTCGCTCACCCTTCAAAGCCTCAAGCGCGGCTTTCGCCTTGAACTCGGGCGAGTGGTTCTTCCGTTTCGACATCTCTGATCTCCTCTTCGTCGAAGACCAGCAGACAACAAATCATAGCTTACGTCAGTGTCCGAAATTCAGGGGGTAGCTCAAATTGATGCAAACGCCGGAGCATCAACTGCACCATGTAGTGACCCTGAAAAGCCCAAATCGAAAGCTTGGTCATGTTGACAAATGTCTGAGCCAAAGCCGAATAGATGTAAGGTCGATGAAGCCCAGGAAGCTTTCCATGGCTTTGTCGTAGCGAGTTGCCACGCGGCGAGCGTTCTTTAGTTTGTTGAAACAGCACTCGACCAGGTTGCGCAGGCGGTAAAGCGAGCGGTCGACACCGATACGCTTCTTTCGGGATTTTCGCATTGGGATGACCGGCAGGACGTTGCGCGCATTCAGGTTCGCCCTGATGCTGTCGCCATCATAGCCGCGATCCGCCAGCAACACGCTGGGACTGGGCAGGTTGTCGGCCATGACCAGATCGAAACCGAGATAGTCGGATGTCTGGCCTGGCGTGATCTCTGTCCTCATGGGCAGACCATGCGCGTTGACGAGGAGGTGGATCTTGGTCGAGAAGCCACCTCTTGAGCGCCCGAAACCCTGTCGCGGAGTCCCCCTTTAGCACCCGCTGCCTGATGATGGGCCCGGATCACGGCGCTGTCGATCATTTGCAGGGCGTCTGGCACGGCCCCGCTTTGGTTCAGGGCGTCCATGATCTCATCCCAGAGCCCCGCCAGCGTCCAGCGCCGGAACTGGCGGTAGACGCTCGACCACTTGCCAAAACTCTTCCGGCAGATCGCGCCATGGCGCGCCGGTCCGGGCAATCCAGAATATCCCATCAAGAACAAGCCGGTGGTTGGCGGGTTTGCGTCCGTTCGGGGCGCGGGCAGAAAGGATGAAGCGCTCAAAGAACGCCCACTCTTCGTCCGAAATAAGATCTCGTGCCAAGCTGGTCTCCATCGCAGATACCAGCTTGAATCACGTTCAGCGCTGCCTGTGAATCCCTTTTGTCAACACGCCTTATTTTGGTGAAGCTGTCTTTATCGATACTACGAAATAGGCCGAGGAGAGTGCAAATCTGGAGTAATCTGAAACATCTGAGCGGATCTAAACTCGACTTCTCATTTATATTAAACCCGCTCAGCAGCTGTGGGAGCTCTGCGTAGAGCTGCCCGAGTTGCAACCACCCTAGTCATGCGCACGTCTTGAGTACTCAGCCAGCTTTCGAGCTGGTCCAGATCGGAAATCCCTCGCGATTCTACCAAGCTCTAATTGCCTTCGGAACAAATATCTGTGTTGCGACCATATACGCCCGCTTGACCAAACCCCGAATCCAAATCATATCCCCTTGCATGACAGAGCTCGCCAAAATCCGCAATTTCTCCATCGTCGCCCACATCGACCATGGCAAATCCACCCTCGCTGACCGGCTCATCCAGGAGACCGGCACGGTGAAGGACCGCGATATGAAGGAACAGCTGCTCGACTCGATGGATATCGAGCGCGAGCGCGGGATCACCATCAAGGCCAACACCGTCCGCATCGACTATACCGCCGATGACGGCGAGACATATGTGCTGAACCTGATCGACACCCCCGGCCACGTCGACTTTGCCTATGAGGTCTCCCGCTCGATGCGCGCGGTCGAAGGCTCGCTCTTGGTGGTCGACAGCTCGCAAGGGGTCGAGGCGCAGACGCTGGCCAATGTCTATCACGCGATGGAGGCCGACCACGAAATCGTGCCGGTGCTGAACAAGATCGACCTGCCGGCCTCCGACTGCGACCGGGTGGCGGAACAGATTGAGGATGTGATCGGCATCGACGCCTCGGGCGCCATCCGGGTCTCGGCCAAGACCGGCCAGGGCATCCGCGAAACGCTGGAAAGCATCGTGCAGCATCTGCCCGCGCCCAAAGGAACCCGCGACGCGCCGCTGAAGGCGATGCTGGTGGACTCGTGGTATGACGCCTATCTTGGCGTGATCGTGCTGGTGCGGGTGATGGACGGCACCCTGAAAAAGGGCATGCGAGTCAAGTTCATGTCCAACGACACCCTGCACCATGTGGACCGCATCGGCGTGTTCCGCCCCGAGATGCAGATGATCGACTCATTGGGCCCCGGCGAGATCGGCTTCCTCACCGCCTCGATCAAGCAGGTGCGCGACACCCGCGTCGGCGACACCATCACCAATGACCGCAACGGTACCGAAGACGCGCTGCCGGGCTTCAAACCCGCCCAGCCGGTGGTGTTCTGCGGCTTGTTCCCGGTCGATTCAGCCGAGTTCGAAGATCTGCGCGACGCCATCGACAAGCTGGCCCTGAACGACGCCTCCTTCAGCTTCGAGATGGAAACCTCCGCAGCACTTGGATTCGGTTTCCGCTGCGGCTTCCTGGGCCTTCTGCACCTCGAAGTCATCCGCGACCGGATTGAGCGCGAATACAACATCGAGCTGATCACCACCGCGCCCAGCGTGATCTACCACGTCTACATGAAAGACGGCGAGCAGATCGACCTGCACAACCCCGCCGACATGCCCGACATGTCCAAGGTCGACCACATCCAGGAGCCGCGCATCAAGGCGACGATCCTGGTGCCCGACGACTATCTGGGCGATGTCCTGAAGCTGTGCCAGGAGCGCCGCGGCATTCAGGAAGACCTGACCTATGCCGGCACCCGCGCCATGGTGGTCTATGACCTGCCGCTGAACGAGGTGGTGTTCGACTTCTACGACCGCCTGAAATCGGTGACCAAGGGCTATGCCTCATTCGACTACCAGATGACCGGTTACCGCGAGGATGCGCTGGTCAAGATGTCGGTGCTGGTCAACGACGAGCCGGTGGACGCGCTGTCGATGATGGTGCACCGCGACCGGGCCGAGATGCGCGGCCGTGCGATGTGCGAAAAGCTCAAAGAGCTGATCCCGCGCCACATGTTCAAGATCCCGATCCAGGCAGCCATCGGCGGCAAGGTGATCGCCCGCGAGACCCTTAGCGCCTTACGCAAGGACGTGACCGCCAAATGCTACGGCGGCGACGCGACGCGGAAACGCAAGCTGCTGGACAAGCAGAAAGCTGGCAAGAAGAAGATGCGCCAGTTCGGTAAGGTGGACATCCCGCAGGAAGCGTTTATTTCCGCCTTGAAAATGGACAGCTGAAGCTGGCCATTTTCAAGGCGCGCGGGCGAAAGCGGTTGGCGCAGCCAATCGCGTGCCCGCCCGGTGCTGTTCTGCGCTGGAAACACGCCCCATTCAAACGCTTGCAACACGGGGCTTCGGCCCCGTTATTCGTTGATGCAATTGCCAATGCCCCGCCCGGCCGAGAGGCCGGGCAGCGCCCGATCCGCCCCCGCGGGCGGGCGCTACGCACCCACCCTCGGACCGGGTTCTGCCCTCCATGCTAAAAAAGTCGGCGATAAAAGTGGTTGGCGCAGCCATTAAGCACACCAAATAGTAGAGTTTTCTCTGGACTCCAGTAAGAATCTTTGTACGGTTTGGCGCGCAACAAATTGTTTCTTATCGAAAATGCACCCATCGACGAAATTCGTGCTCTACGTAGACGAGAGCGGGGATCAGGACGGGCCTTGTTGCACAAATCGGAGGATGAGCGCAGTTTCCCTTTCCCTGGATAGATCTATTCCACGGGCCGCGTAACAGGTATGCCAAGTGCCGTGTAGCCGTTCAACACGGCGATACGCACCTGGAGCTCGGCAACCTGGCGCTCGAAGTCTCGAGCCATGAGGGATTGGCCGAGCAGCTTGATGCAGTTCATCTTTGCCTCGACCCGGCTCCGGCGGTGGTATCCGCTCCATCGTCGCCAAATGGCACGACCCAGGTGCTTCGAAGCGTGCAGGGCTTCGTTGCGTGCGACGGCACCGGGGCTCGTCGGCTTCCAGGGTTTGGCGTTCTTGCGGGGCGGGATGACAGCAGCGGCACCGCGGGCGGCAATCGCTTCGTGGCATTTGCGGGTGTCGTAGGCACCGTCGGCAGTCACCGAACCGATCCGCTCGTCAGCCGGGATCTGGTCCAGGAGATCGGGCAAAATGGGCGCATCCATTGCCCGGTAGGCGGTTTCTGAAAGAAACCTGCCGGGAGGGGCCGATGTTGCTGCCGGTGACCTCAATGGCCCGGACTTCCAGCGTTTCCTCATCAATTCCGATATGTATCTTGCGCCAGAGGCGCCGCTTGGGGCCTCCGTGCTTGCGGGCGTTCCACTCACCTTCGCCTTCGGCCTTGATACCGGTGCTGTCCGCTGCCCTGCAGTGCATCACGCAGTGATGTCACGAGAGGGGATCAGAAGGTTCAGCGGGCCCGCGCCACCACCGTACGGGATACTCACGTTCAGCTTCCGCTGTCGGCGGCACAGGGTGCTGAAGTCTGGTACGTTCCAGTCCAACCCGACCAGCCGAAGAAGGCTCTGCACGAACCCGGTCGTCTGGCGAAGGGGCATGCCGAAAAGTACCTTCATGGTCAGGCAGGACTGGATGGCGTTTGTCGGGAAAACAGTCCCCCGGACTGTTTTCTGATCCTCCCAACTCACTGAAACTCGGCTGCCTCCCCCGCTTTCCAGTCGGCGGGGGCTTCCACACCATGTCGGGATCAAACCAGATCGTCAGCGATCCGCGTTGCCGTAGCGCTTCATTGTAAGCCGACCAGTTTGTGGTCTTGTACTTCGTCGGGGTCCAACTGCTCATGACCTCACGCTATCATGCTGGCTTCACGCAGTGAATCCCTCCCCCGATTTGCGCAACAAGGCCACCCAAAGGGCAAAAAGATCGCAAACTTTGGAGTGAAGTACATTCAGGGGCCATTCAAGATGAACCTGGATGGTGATGCACTGAAATTTGCGCTTTCTATGTATCAAGATAAGTAATTGTTTAACAAACGTCTTTTTCCAAAATACGGGGCATTGTCATCCGCCGGGCCGCGCCCGACCCTCCCGTCAATCCGCAGGTTTGCCTCCGGTAAACGGGGAGGGCGCTGCCCTGAGCGTCTAGATCGAACCTTGCCAAATTCGAGTATTCGGTCGGCCGCTACAGACCGCACCGGCTTGACCGCCCCGGCTAAAACCCGCCACACCCGTGCGCCAACCTCCGCCGGTTCCGCACCCCGGCCACCCCCGCGGCTGAAAACCCGCCCCGCCCGTGCTATCCTCCACCCAGCCAAACGTTCGGAGGATGGCCCATGTTCGTTCAAACTATGACACCCAAAACAGTGAAACTCACCACTCTGGCCGCGGCGCTGTGCCTGCTGGCGGCGCCGGCCTTTGCCAACCATTGCCCCATCGACATGGCAGCCATCGACGCGGCGCTGGCTGCCGGAACCGACCTTTCCGAGGCCGAGCTGGACCAGGTTCATGACTGGCGCGACGAGGGCCAGGTGCTGCATGAAGGCGGCGACCATGACGGGTCGGTGGCAACCCTGGCCAAGGCCAAGGAGATGCTGGGGATCGAATGACCGCACAGCAAAATGCCCGGCGCGGGGCCGGGCGGTCCTGTCACAAACCCGACGGGCTTACAGCGCGTCCTGCACATCCTGCGCGGCGCCGCTGATCGCCTGGCCGGCTTTGGAGATGTCGCGCCCCGCGCCCTTGGTAGTCTCGCAGGCGGCCAGCCCCAGCAGCATCAGCACACACGCAAAAATCCTGTTCATCGTCTAAGGCTCCTTATCTCTGCCCGGTTCTGTGCGGGGATATCTAGCAAGCCGCCCCGGCGCAGGCCAGCGGTATTGCCGGGAGCAGGGCGGTGCCTGCAATGCGGTTTACCAAAAATTGCAACTTATAAGGTAGTGCAATCCCCGAAAATCGCGAGTAACTTGACCTGGATCAAGGCTGTAGCTTTGACCCCGCGGCAAGTTATGCGAAATTTGAGCTGGAGGGTATGTACTATGGACTTTTCCACCAGAAAACAAACGCTTGAGGTGCGCCGGATGCAGCTGGCAGGCACCCTGGCAAATGCCGGTCTTGCGCCGGACGCAGCGCAGATGGGCTCTGTCCGGCAGGCCTGTACTGCCCATGCCGGCGCCGTATCCATTGCGGTCCCCGCCAAGTCTGGCCTGGACGAGCTGCGCCGCATTGATGCCGCGTTGGCCCGCCTGCGCGAGGGGTCTTACGGCTATTGCCGGATTTGCGGCGACAACATCAGCGATGACTGGCTGGACCAGCGCCCGGCCTCGCCGTTTTGCAAAAGCTGCGCGCTCTGACAGTTTGCGCCAGGCTGGCCCCGGCGGCGCCCTATAAATCCACAGACAGATCCGGAAATCCACAGACAGATCCGGGATCTGCATCAGCCAGGGGGCAGCCGCCCCGCTGGCTGAAGCCGGTTCTGAACCGCAGCCGTTGTCCTGCTGCAGCTCTGCACTACTTCAGGGCTTCGCGCAAAAGCCCCCGTTGCCGTGCCGGCCGGGATATGTCACAACCTGCCTGACCGACTGAACAAATGAGTTTAGCAGATGCCAGATTTCACTGAGCGCCGCCGCATGATGGTGGACACCCAGATCCGTCCGTCGGATGTCACCAAATACCCGATCATCGAGGCGATGCTGGAAGTCCCGCGGGAACAGTTTGTCCCGGACTCGCAGCGCGAGGCGGCTTATGCGGATCAGAACGTGAAACTGGGCGGCTCCCGGGTGCTGATGGAGCCGCGCACCCTGGCCAAGATGCTGGATGCGGTGGATCTGCAGAACGACGAGCTGGTGCTCGATGTGGCCTGCGGGCTGGGCTATTCCACCGCTGTGGCAGCCCGTGTGGCGCAGATGGTGATCGGCGTCGAAGAAGACGCGGACATGGCCGCTGACGCGCAGGAGCTTTTGTCGGAAACCGGCGCAGATAATGCAATCGTGCATACCGGCCCGCTGGCCGGGGGCGCGGCGGAACACGGCCCCTATGACGTGATCCTGGTTGAGGGCGGTGCCGAGGAGCTGCCTGCGGGTCTGCTGGACCAGCTTAAGGACGGCGGCCGGATCGCGGTGCTGATGATGACCGGCGCGCTTGGCGAGGTGAAAATCGGCTATAAGAGCGGCGCCCGGATTTCCTGGCGGTTTGCCTTCAATGCCAGCGCCCCGGTGCTTCCGGGGTTTGCAGCCGCGCGTGAATTCGCGCTCTGACCCGCAGGGCGCGGCATTGCGTCCCAATGGCCGCTGCCGTTAGACTGAACAAGAGGCCGGGCGCCGCGCAAAGGAGCGCCCGGAGTGCGGATAAAAACCACCGCGGCTGGCGGCGCGGCAAAAGATAAGGCAACCGATGCGAATGAAATTTCCGGCGAGTGTGTTTAAGGCTTTTGTATTTGCTGGCGGCGTGACAGCCACGGCGCTGCTGCCACTGAAGGCCGCGTCGGACAACTTGTCCGACGCGATGATCGGCGCCTATAAGACCAGCGGCCTGCTGGAACAGAACCGGGCGCTGCTGCGGGCCGCGGATGAGGATGTGGCGATTGCCGTGTCCCGGCTGCGCCCGCTGATCCAATGGACGCTCACCGCCAGCCATACCTATTCCCGCAGCGTCAACCAGTTCGGCAACTTCAACGAGTTCACAAACAACGATCTCGGCACCCAGATCCAGCTGACCCAGCTGCTGTATGACGGCGGCGAAACACGATTGCGCAAACAGGCAGCCCAGGAACTGGTACTCGCGACGCGCCAGCAACTGCTGAGTGTTGAGCAATCGGTGCTGATATCTGCCGTTCAGGCCTATGTGGGGGTCCTGCAGGGGCAGGAAAATGTCGCCCTGCGCCGCAACAACCTGCGTCTGCTGCTGGAAGAACTGAAAGCGGCGCAAGACCGGTTCGAAGTGGGCGAAGTGACCCGTACTGACGTCGCCTTGGCTGAAAGCCAGGTGGCAGCGGCCCGCGCCAACCTGACGGGCGCCGAAGGGAACCTGCTGACGGCCCGCGCCACCTATCTGCAAATTGTCGGCCACGCGCCGGGCGCGATTGCCGGCCAGCCCCGGCTGCCGTCGCGGGCTGTGTCCATCGACCGGGCGCAATCCATTGCGGCGCGCAACCAGCCGGACCTGCTGGCGCAGCAGCATTCGGTCAAATCCGCCGATATTCTGATCCGGGCGGCGACCAAAGCCCTGGGGCCAAGCGTCAGCTTCCGGGCCACTGCGGGCTTTAGCGAAGACTTGAACGACAGCACCGGCACCGACTCGGATGCTTCGGCTTCGGTGACGCTGACACAAGATCTCTATGCCGGCGGCCGCAACGCGGCGACCCGGCGGCGGGCCATTGCCAGTGCCGACACGGAGCGCGGTGCCCTGATCAATACCCAGCGCGCGGTGCGCCAGAATGTCAGCTCGGCGTTTTTCAATGTGGAAACCGCGCGGGCGACACTGGTGTCCTCCAATGAACGGGTGCGCGCGTCCAAGGTTGCTTTTGACGGCATCCGCGAAGAGGCCACCCTGGGGGCACGGACGACGCTGGACGTGCTGCAGGCTGAGCAAGAATATCTCGATGCTCAGACAGGCGAAGTGAATGCACGCGCCGACCAGGCAATTGCGGCTTATCAGCTGTTGCAGGCGCAGGGGCTGCTCACCGCCGAGCATCTGGGGCTGGCGGTCGAGATTTACGACCCGACGCTTTATTACAATCTGGTCAAGGGCGCGCCTGCGCAATACAGCAAGCGCGGCAAGGATCTGGACCGGGTGCTCAAGGCCTTGGGACGTAACTGACAATTCATCCTATCGGTTGTGCGGTGACGGGAAGGCCGCTACACTCTGTTTCAAGAGGCAAGAGTGGTTTATAAAATGTCCGACCCAGTTACCCATGCTGAGATCGAAGATGTATTGTCCTCAATCCGCCGCTTGGTGAGTGATGACAGCCGCAGCGGGCCTGCGGTCCCGGAACCTGCAGCCCGGCTGGTCCTGACGCCTGCGCTGCGGGTGCAGGAGGACGGTCCTGACAGCCCCCCGGCAACTGATGATCCTGCAAAGGACGACCCTGCAGCGGCGGCACCCGGGGCTACGACCGGCAGCCTGGCTGAGGGCACAACCGGCCCTTCAGAGATGGTGGGGGCCGGGGACGGCGCGTCCCTTCTGGAAGCGGAAGCCCCGATAGCCTTCCGGCACCGCAGCAGCGCGGCTGAAACCGGACTGCCCTCGGATGATCAGCAAGCAGAGGCGGAGCATGACACTGGTTTGCAGGCCGTCCAGCCTGGTCCGGGCCAATTGGACACAGGATGCTTGGGCACAGACCGCTTGGATGTGGATCACCTGAATTCAGACCCGGATGCAGGATCGGAACACCAGCAACCGCAAGGCACGCCTGGTGCCGTGACAGACGCTCCCTGGGGTGATCCCAATGCCACGCTGTTTGCCGCCGCCGCAGATGCGGAGCAGCCGGCGGACGGCACCGGCAATCTTGATGCCGAAACTCCAGCGGACAGTCAGGCCCCGGAAGACAGTCAAGCCCCGCAAGACAGCCAAGCCATTGAAACTGCCGGGGCCCGTGCGGCGTCAGTTGTGCGCAAAATTGCCGAGCTTGAGGCCCGCAGTACGCGCGGGCAGGCGCAGGAACCGCAGCAATGGGAGCCGGACAGTCAGACGGAGGCTCCGTTTGCCAGCACTGTCACTGACACCATCGAATGGCGTGACGAACCGCTCTCCGCCCGCCGTGCCGTACCGCAAGACGAGGCCGGTGCATCTGCCGCTGCTGATACGCCCCGGGACGCGGGAGCGGAAGTTTTGGCAGGACCTGGCGTCAACGACGGCAGTGCGGTCGCGAAAGCAGAAACGCTGGCCGAAGCTGCTATGGCCGGGGCTGCGCTGGAAACTCTGGCCGAGACTGGTGATGGCTACCTGGACGAGGACAGCCTGCGCGATCTGGTGGCCAGTATCGTGCGCGAGGAGCTGCAGGGTCCGCTGGGCGAACGCATCACCCGCAATGTGCGCAAACTGGTCCGCCGCGAAATCCACCGCGCGCTTGCCGCGCATGATCTGCTCTAGACCCGGCGGCTGCCCGCGAAGGCTGCCCGTGGAAGGGATGACGTACCGAAAGGCGCACTCTGGTGCGCCTTTTTCATTGGGGCTGCTGAGCAACCCTGGGGCGGGCCGCCCCCGGTGCCGCCCCGCACCTGAATAAGGGGGCTGCTCCCGCCCGGCGTCTGGCTTTTGGCAAAGCCCTCCGCCCGTTGGGCCCGGCGCCGCGCCAAGCGCGGCGCCGGGCCCAAGACCACAGACGGGTCTGGCCGTGGCCAGGGCAGGCTGCGGACGCGGGAGGGCTTGCCTTGCCCGCAGGGGCCTTAGAACGTCACCGGCCGGGACAGCTCCAGCAGCTGGTCCAGATCCATATAGCGTTCCAGATGGTCCGCCAGCGCATCAAGCGTCTCCTCGACACCGTCTTCATACCCCGTCTGGCTTTCATGCCCGAGCCCCGCCAGCACGCTGGCGCGGAAGGCATCCGAGGAAAACAGCCCGTGCAGATAAGACCCTTTCACCCGGCCATCGGCTGAGGCCGCGCCTTCGGCCCGCCCATCGATGCTCAGCCAGGCCCGATCGCAATCGGCACCAGCCGTGCGGCCCATGTGGATCTCATAACCGTTCACCGGCAGATTGCCGTCGCGGGTCACCGCCTCGGTCAGGGTGACACGCTTTTCGCCCGCCATCACCGTATGCACGTCCAAAAGGCCCAGCCCCTCGACCTTGCCGGGGCGGCCATCGACGCCTTCGGGGTCGTCAATTGTCTTGCCCAGCATCTGATAGCCGCCGCACAAGCCCAGCACATGGCCGCCGCGGCGGTAATGCGCCTGGATGTCGATATCCCAACCCTGGCCGCGCAGATAGGCCAGATCGCCAATGGTCGATTTGCTGCCCGGCAGGATTACCAGATCCGCATCGCCGGGCAGGGCGCGGCCCGGCGGCACGATCTCCACCGTCACCTCCGGCTCCGCTGCCAGCGGGTCCAGATCGTCGAAATTCGCCATCCGTTCCAGCTGCGGCACCACCACCTTGCAGGCGCCGCCCTGGCGCGAGGCGATGTCCATCATGTCCTCGGCCGGCAGTTTCCAGGCGTCCCAGAACCACGGCACCACGCCTAAGCTGGGCCAGCCGGTGCGCGCGGCAATATCGTCCCGGCCTGCATCAAACAGGCTGAGGTCGCCGCGGAACCGGTTCACCATGAACCCCACGACCCGCTTCAGATCATGGCGTTCAAGCACCGCGTGGGTGCCGACGATCTGCGCAATCACCCCGCCGCGGTGGATATCGCCGGTAATCACCACCGGTACCTCTGCCGCACAGGCAAAGCCCATATTGGCAATGTCATTCTTGCGCAGGTTGGTTTCGGCAGGCGATCCCGCGCCCTCGATCAGCACCAGATCAGCGTCAGCGGCCAAGCGCCGGTAGCTTTCCAGCGCGGCCTCCAAGAGGCCGGTTTTGTCGCGCAAGAAGGAACCCGCACCCTGGGTGCCGCGCCGCTTGCCCTGCACGATCACCTGGGCGCCGGTGTCGGTCTCGGGCTTCAGCAGAACCGGGTTCATATCTGTATGGGGAGGCCGCATCGCGGCGCGCGCCTGCAGCGCCTGCGCCCGGCCGATCTCGCCGCCCTCGGGCGTCACCGCTGCGTTGTTCGACATGTTCTGCGGCTTGAACGGTGCCACTTTCAGCCCGCGCCGCACATAGGCGCGCGCCAGCCCCGCCACGATAAGCGACTTGCCGACATTGCTGCCGGTGCCCTGGATCATGATCGAACGCGCCCGTGTCATCCTGCTGCCATCTCCCTGCCTGCGCCCCTGTGTCAGGCGTCTGCATAGCAGCTTAGGCAGCGCCGTCTATGGGCGCTGTGCCGCAAGCGTCCCGCGGCAGCTGCCACGCGACAGCCTGACCCTGCGGAAACCTTGGTGCGCAAAAGAAAAACGCGCCCCCAAAGGGCGCGCTTTTCGGCAATGCGGGGCAGAGGCCTTTTAGGCGGCTTCTGCCTGCGCAGCGTTGCGGCGTTCGCTTTCTTCACGCGACAGTGCAACCGAGGTCCGCACACCGCGGCCCACGAAGTCCATCAGGCCTTCTACAACCCGTTCGTTCGGGTCGATACCGGCGCAGGACAGCACTTCGCGGCCATCGCGCGAACGTGCCCAGCGGGCAATCTGTTCCGGGCCATTGCCGTATTTCTTGTCGTCGGCGATGGCATCATCCAGTGCGGCCAGGACAACGGCTGCAAACAGTTTGCGGGCGCGGTTGCCTTGCTCGTTATTATAAGCGGTGCCGTCTACGAAATCTCGCATCTCGTATCCCTTGTTGTTCTTGCTATTGCAATTTTCGGCGTAGCGCTGCTTATGGCGGAATTGTGACGATTCGGATAGAGCGCAGATGCATAGCTTTCATGCAAATTGCGCATACCTTATTCACACAGTCTCCATACCATATCCTTGTCTTGCCAGCGATCAGCCTGCCAGATATAGGGTCTTGCAAGTTTTCAACAACCATCTGAAAGGCATTTTCCCATGCCCAAGATCAACGGTAACGAAATCCGTCCCGGAAACGTCCTGGAACATAATGGCGGTTTGTGGGCAGCGGTGAAGGTCGATCACGTCAAGCCCGGCAAGGGCGGCGCCTTTGCCCAGGTCGAAATGCGCAACCTGCGTAACGGCTCCAAGCTGAACGAGCGCTTCCGCTCGGCGGACAAGGTCGAGAAGGTCCGGCTGGAACAGAAAGACCAGCAGTTCCTTTACGAGAGCGACGGCATGCTGGTGTTCATGGACACCGAGACGTACGAGCAGATCGAACTGCCGGCAGAGCTGCTGGGCGACCGCCGCCCGTTCCTGCAGGACGGCATGACCATTGTTGTGGAATTCCACGAAGCGGAGGCGCTGAACGCCACCGTGCCGCAGAAAGTGACCTGCCAGATCGTCGAGACAGAGCCGGTAGTCAAAGGCCAGACCGCGGCGAACTCCTTCAAGCCCGCGATTCTGGACAACGGCGTCAAGGTCATGGTGCCGCCATTTGTCGGCCAGGACGAGATGATCGTGGTGAACACCGAGACCATGGAATACTCCGAACGCGCCTGATCCAGGCCGCGTCCCGGAAAAGCGAAGGCCGCCCTCCCTCGGGGGCGGCTTTTTCAGGTCTTCGGGCGGATCCCAAGACTTTTGCAAAAGTTCTCGAAAACTTTTGCGCCGCCAGCCGGCGGGACGGGAGTATCACTTAGCAGGCAGCGCCAGGTTGAAGCCGCATTCATCCATCATCCTGCCATAGGCCGCGGTAAATCCGCTCAACGACGCCTCATAGAACATGTCGTTCCCGGCCCAGATCTCTACCCAGCTTCCCTGTTTCATCGCTTGCAGCATCGGCAGGTGATCCTGGAACTGCAGCGCGCTTTCAGCTTCGGCCAGGCCTTCCTCGTTGATCCAGGAATTGATCCCGGCAGAAACTGAGAAGCTGCGGTCAAAGTCAAAGATGAAATCCACAGTGCCGCCCCGCTGCATCAGCGTCGGGTAATGGCGCGGCGCATATTCCTGCACCTTGGCCATCGGGTAAAAATCCGGCGGGCCGCCGTCGCCGGAAAACACCTCCAACGCCAGGATCGGGTCGCCATCGCCGCCGGTCCAGGCGCGGCAGGTCAGGTAGTTGTCCTGCTCGGTCTCATGCGGTTCAGTGGCGGCATGCCAGTCCTTGTAATTCCAGTAGTCTGCCAAAGCAGGGGAGGCCGCCAGCGCGGCCAGGCAAGCACCAAGGATCAGTCGCATCAAATACCCTTTCAGCAATCCTGACGGCGACCCTAACCCAATTAGGTGAACAGAGGCTTGTCAGACCCCCAGCGCGTCCAGCCGTGTCTCCACCATGCTGCGGTAACTGGCACCGAACAGCCGCAGATGCACCAGTGCAGGCCACAGCTGATAGATGGCCCGGCGCACCTCATGCCCCGGCTCCGGCGCGCCATAGCTTTCGTGAAACGCTTCAGGCCGTGCGCCGAACAGATGCAGCATCGCCAGATCCACGTCTCCATCCCCTTAGTAACACCCAGGGTCGATCAGATAGGCGTAGCTGCCGCGGAACAAAACATTGGCAGCCCGCAGATTGCCATGCAGCAGAGAGGTTGGCGGGGCAGCAGGCAACGGATCCGGCAACCTGTCGCAAAGGGTCTTAAACCGCGATCGCAGCTCCAGCAGCTGCACCTCGGACAAATTACCGCCATGCAGCGGGCGGGCGCGTGCGACTTCAGCGCCCAATAGGGAAAGAAACGTTTCCTCCAGCCCGCTCACACCTGCCAGGTGACACGGGCCTCTCCGGCCAGCATCCCCTCCTTGGCGCGGTCGAACCGCAGATAGGCAATGCCTTTGCCGCCGGACTGGGTGAACAGCGTGCCCACGGGTTTGCCGCCCGAGGTGATTTCAGTGCCAACCGGCGCCGTGCCCTCAACCTCCACAGTCCGGAACCCCTTGCGCAGCTCGGTCTTGTGTTTCATCCGCGCGGTGACCTCCTGGCCCACATAGCAGCCCTTGCGGAAATCCACCCCGTTCAGCGCTTCAAACCCCGCCTCCAGAATATAGCTTTCCGGTCCCAGCTCGACGCTGGTCTCAGGGATACAATGGGCGACCCGGACCGCGTCCCAATCACTGCCGTCATCGCCGCCTTCAGCGCCATAGAGCCGCCAGCCCATATCCGCATGGCGCGGATCGGACAGCGCGCCCTCAGGCGCATCGCCGGTGCCGCGTTTCACCTGCAGATCCGTCAGTTCCACCTGCACGTCAGCGCGCAGCCGGTACATGTTCAGCCGCTTCAGCAGGCCTTCGGCCAGCGACGCCTCCACGTCCAAGAGCACCGCATCGCCATCGGCGGCCAGAAAGAAATCCGCCAGATACTTGCCCTGCGGCGTCAAGAGTGCTGCGTAGACCAGCCCATCGTCCAGCCGGTCGACATTGTTGGTCACCAGCCCCTGCAAAAAACTGCGGGCGTCGGCACCACTCAGGCGCAGGATGCGGCGGTCGTTCATTTGATGTCTCCGGTGTTTCTCAGAGGACGTTTCATAGTTCCGCCCAGTGATATAGGAAGCAGGGCGGAAGAAAACAGGAAAACCACCCATGCCCGCGCCGGTCAGCATCGTGATCCCCGCCTTGAACGCAAGCGAAGAGCTGCCTGCCACGCTTGAACATCTGATGGAGGGGCTGGCAGCAGGTCTGATCCGCGAACTGGTGATAACGGATGGCGGCTCCGCCGACGCCACCCGCGCTATCGCTGAGGGTGCGGGCGCAGAATGGATCAGCGGCGCGCCCTCGCGCGGCGGCCAGCTGCGCCGGGGCTGTGCGGCGGCCAAGGGCGACTGGCTGTTGATACTGCACGCCGACACCCGTCTGGAACCGGGCTGGGCCAAAGCCGTGGCGCAGCATCTGCAGACGGGGCAGGGCAGCCCCGCCTGTTTCCGCCTGCGCTTCCGGGCGCGTGGGCTGATGCCGGCCTGGGTCGCGGGCTGGGCCAACCTGCGCACGCGGCTGTTCAGGCTGCCCTATGGCGATCAGGGCCTGCTGATCCGGCGCGCGGTGTATGAGGCTGCAGGCGGTTATCCCGACCAGCCGCTGATGGAGGACGTGGCGTTGGTGCGCCGCCTGCAGGGCATGACGATTCTGCCAAGCGCGGCGCTGACCAGCGCCGCGCGCTACCAGCGCGCGGGCTGGCTGCGGCGCGGAGCACGCAACCTGTGGACGCTGATGCGGTATTTTCTGGGGCGGGATACGGGAAAGCTGGCTGCTTCTTACCGGAAATAGAAGAGAGAGCAGGGTTCTTCCGCGGGCGGAAGCGAAGCGCCCGCCGTTTTGCCGGAGGCAAACCTTTGGTTTGACCGGGGCGGACGGGCGTTGCCCGACCTTTCGGCCGGGCGAAACATTCAAAGATACTCAGCCGAACACCTTGCGCGAGAACCGGCGGAACCAGCGTTCCTTGCCGCTTGCGGCGCCACCCGGCACTTGCTCGGCTTGGGCGGCGATGCCGGCAGTATCCACCACTGTCTTGCCGTCCTGAAACTGCAGCCGGTACAGATCGGCATAGGTGCCGCCGCGCGCCAGCAGTTCTTCGTGGGTGCCCTGGTCCAGCACCCGGCCGCGGTCCATCACCACAATCTTATCTGCATTGCGGATGGTCGACAGCCGGTGCGCAATCACCAGCGTGGTGCGCCCGCCGGCCAGCTTGTCCAGCGCCTGCTGCACGACCTTCTCGGATTGCGCATCCAAGGCCGAGGTGGCCTCGTCCAGCAGCAGCACCGGCGTATTGCGCAGCAAGGCGCGGGCTATCACCACCCGCTGGCGCTGGCCGCCCGACAGGGCTGATCCGCGCGGCCCCACGCGGGTTTCCAGCCCATGCTCCAGCTTGGGCAGGAAATCCGCCACATGCGAGGCCTCCAGCGCCGCTTGCAGTTCCTCGTCGCTCACATCGGTGCGGCCCAGCACGATATTCTCAAGCAGGGTTTCGTCAAACAGCATCGCATCCTGCGTCACCACCGAAAACAGGCTGCGCAGATCTGCGGTGTTCAGACCGGTGACCTCAACCCTGCCCACGGTCACGGATCCCGCCTGCGGATCCACCATCCGGGTCAGCAGGTTGAAAATGGTCGATTTGCCAGCCCCCGAGGCCCCCACCAGCGCGGTGGTCTTGCCGGCTTCGGCCTCCAGTGTCAGCCCGTGCAGGATCTGCGCGTCGCCGTAATTCAGCTCAACTCCGCTCAGGTTGATGGCGGGCAGACCTTGCGGCGCGGTCTGCGGATGTTCTGGCTCGCTCAGCAGGATCGGCGCATCCAGCAGCTCCTTGATCCGCTCCAGCGCTGCCGCCGCGCCCTGCCAGACACCGGAAATATTCGCCAGCCGCCGCATCGGTTCGAAACTCAGCCCGATCGAGGTGAAAAAGCTCATGAACTGGCCCACGGATTTTTCGCCGGCGATGATCTCGTTGCCGCCATACAGCAGCACCGCCATAAAACCGACACCGGCCATGATGTCGGTCATGCCCGAAATCGACGAAGTGCCAAAGGCGGCCTTCACTTCCGAGCGGACAAAGTCATCGGTGCGTTCGGAAAAACGGTGGACCTGATAATCTTCCAGACGGTTCAGCTTGACCGGCACGATGCCGTGAAAAATCTCGTCCAGCCGGGTTGCCAGATCGGCGCCCAGATCGCGCGCGCGCGACGCCTTTTTGCGCACATAACGCTGGATGGTCGAGATCGGCAGCAAGAGCACCGGCACCCCGACCAGCAGGATCAGCGTCCAGCGCCAATCGATGCTGAAGGCAACGCCCAGCACCGCCACCAGCGCCACCAGATCGCGCCCGGCGCCGGTGATCACCGCCTGCCAGACCGCGTTGATGGCATAGACATCCGACTGGATCCGCTGGATCAGCAGCCCCGGAGGGTGCTGCTGGTGAAACGCCGGATCCTGGCGGATCAGCCGCGCCAGCATATCCTTGCGCAGATGTGCGGCCGAGGTCTGCGAAACCTTGCTCAGCAGCACCTTCTGGGTGACGCTGGACACGCCGCGCAACGTGAAAATCGCCAGAAACGCCAGGCTGACCCAGACCAGCGCGTCTGAATTGCCCGCGACAAAGACCAGATCGAACATCGGCTGCATCATATAGCCAAGCGCGCCCATGGTGGCGCCTTCCAGCAGCATAAAGATCGCGGCAATGCCCAACAGGCCGATGTAATGGCGCAGATAACCGCGCCACAGCCAGCCGAACAGCTCGCGCGAGGATTTGTGAGGCTGGCTCATACGGGGAGGGTCCGGCAGGGAGTTCGGGTCATTTCGCGCCTTTTCTGACATGCCGCAACCATTTAAGCAGCTCGGCTGCAGGGCGCAAGCAATTCGCCGTGACGCTGCGGACTGTGGAATTGACCCTGCGGGATCGCCGGCTACTGCGCCGCAAAGGATCAACCGCGGTGCGCGAAGGCGTTTGCGCTGCAAGGAACATTGCCCATGAGCGGATCAGTGAACTATCAACAGGCCGGTCATACCTGGCCAGTCCGGGCCCACCGGTGGTGCCGGACCAGGTGCTGCAGACAATGCACCGGGCCTCTCCCAACATCTATGCCGGTGCTCTGGTCGAAATGACCGCCACCCTGATCCCGGATCTGCAGCGGATCGCCGGCACCCGGCATCAGGTTGCGATCTAAATCTCCAACGGCCACGGCGCCTGGCAGGCGGCACTGCAGAACACGCTGCAGCCGGGCGGCCGGGTGCTGGTGCCTTCCTCGGGCCGTTTTGCGATCGGCTGGCCGGAAATGGCCGAAGGGCTGGGCATCGAGGCTGAGGTTCACGATTTCGGCAATCACGCGCCCTGGGACCTGGACCGGATTGCCGAACGGATCGCCACTGGGCACCGAACTGCGCATGTGGCTGGAACAGCACTTGGGCCTGACGCTGGCCATCGGCCTTGGTATGGCGGCGCCAAACAGCCCGGACTGGCACGGGTTTTTCCGGCTGGGCCATATGGCGATGGGCCTGCTGGGAGGCATCGACACCGGTCTCAAGGCGCTGGGTATTCCGCACGGGCCGGGCGCGCTGGACGCGGCTGCAACAGCCCTGGCCGCGCGCTAGCAGCCTGGCAGACACAAACGGTAGGCGCGGCTCACGCCTTCCGTGCATTCAGGCGGATATCCAGCCTGGTGATAAGATGGTTGATCAGCACCGCCAGCACCAGAACAGGCACCATTCCGTACATCACCCAGACCACAAAGAAGATCCACATCAGGTTGATCCCGGCAAAGGTGATTGCGGCAGTGAAGAAATCCGGCATGTTGGCCGGCAGTTCAGGGTCACGCATGACAATTCTCCCGGTTCTACTTCTAAATGGTAGTCCAGGAGTGGTGAATGTCCGGTAAAACTGCCGCGATCCGGGGAGCGCTGGCAAGTTTCAGCCACCCCGCGCCGCCGCCAGCGCCCGCGGCAGGGCCGCCGCAAAGGCGTCCTGCTCCGCTTCCGGCCCGCAGCTCACCCGGATGCAGCGGTTTTGCGGCGCGGCAAAGGGCATCCGCACAAAGATCCCCTGATCCACCAGACCATCCAGAACCGCCTTGGCGAACACCCCGTCGTGACCGCAGTCAATGGCCACGAAATTGGTGGCCGAGGGCAGGGCGCTCAGCCCGTTTTCCGCCGCGACCCCAGCAATCCGGTGCCGCGCGCCGCCGATTTGCGCCAGCACGCTCGCCAGCCAGTCCTGATCCTGCAAGGCCGCCAACGCCCCCGCCTGCGCCGCCCGGTTCATGCCGAAATGATTGCGCACTTTATTGAAGGCAGCGATCAGATCCGGGTGACCCATCGCATAACCGACCCGTGCTCCGGCCATGCCATAGGCTTTGGAGAACGTCCGCATCCGGATCACCCGCACATCATCGGCACTGACGGGCGCCGCGGTGCCTTCCGGCGCGCATTCCACATAAGCCTCGTCCAGCAGCAGCAGGCAGCCCGCAGGCAAATGGTCCAGCGCGGCGGCAATATCGGCGCCCTTGTGCCAGCTGCCCATCGGATTGTCCGGATTGGCAAGGTAGACGATCTTGGCATCCACCTCCGCCGCCCGGGCAAACAACGCCTCAAAATCCTCGCGATCATTCTTATAGGGCACCGTGTGGATCACCCCGCCAAACCCCGCCACATGGTAATTGAACGTCGGATAGGCCCCCAGCGAGGTCACAACCGCATCGCCC
The DNA here is from genome assembly GCF_004123675.1 of Leisingera sp. NJS204. Lineage (NCBI taxonomy): Bacteria > Pseudomonadati > Pseudomonadota > Alphaproteobacteria > Rhodobacterales > Roseobacteraceae > Leisingera > Leisingera sp. NJS204. Next base: position 1,348,520 of record NZ_CP035417.1, read on the forward strand.
GGCCCGATCAGCAGCCGCACCAGATAACCCAGCAAACCGTCGATACCTTCGCCGACGATGATATGCTCAGGGTCCACCCCGTGATGCGCCGACAGCGCCTGACGCAGATCATGGCTTTGCGCATCGCCGTATTTCCAGATCTCCGCCGCCGCTTTGGCCATTGCCTCAACCGCCTTGGGCGAGGGGCCGAATATGTTCTCATTCGCCCCCAGCCGTGCCGCAAAAGGCGCGCCGCGCTCACGCTCCTGCGTTTCGGGGCCGACAAACGGCACGGCGGCAGGCAGGGAAAGCGCAAGCGGGGTGTAGCGGGGACCAGTCATGGCCGCAGATAACCCCAAGCCCGCAAACGGGGCAAGGCTTGCGTCACCGTTCCCTGCCGCGCAGATTACCCCGGATTTCCAGAGGATTCTTTCATGCGCATTGTTCTGGCCTTGCTGGCCACCGCCCTAGGCTACCTGTTGTTCTGGCCGGTGCCGGTGGATCCGGTCGCCTATGACCCGCCCGCCGCGCCAGGGTTTACCGGCGCCTACGCCGAAAACCGCGCCCTGGATGCGGCAGAGCTGATCACACTGCCGGATGGCGAAGCAGGCCCCGAAGACCTGGCCGAACTCGCGGACGGTGCGGTCTACACCACCAGCCTTTCCGGAAATCTCTACCGCATCGACGGGGCGGAGCCGGTGCTGGCCGACCGTCTCGGCGGCCGCCCGCTGGGGTTGAAGGCCGGGCCGGACGGCGCGCTTTACATCGCTGACAGCTTCCGCGGCATCCTGCGCTGGTCCGGCCCCGGCACGCTCAAGGTGCTGGCAGACAGCATCAATGGCACGCCCATCATTTACGCCAATCAGCTCGACGTGGCACAGGACGGCACAGTCTACTTCTCCAACTCCTCCGACCGGTTCGATCCGGAAACCATGGGCGGTACCAAACCCACCTCGATCCTCACCATCTGGGAACAGTCGGACAGCGGCTATGTCGCCCGCTTGGCGCCAGACGGCAGCGTAGAAAAGCTCGCCACAGGCTTCGTCTACACCAATGGCATTGCCCTGTCCCCGGACGAAGATTTCCTCCTGATCAACGAAACCGGCCGCGCCCGTATCCATCGCTTCTGGCTCACGGGGGACAGGGCGGGCCAGCAAGAGGTTTTCCTTGATAACCTTCCCGGCTATCCCGACAACCTTGAAGGCCAGGGCGACGGCACCTATTGGCTGGCCTTTGCCAGCCCGCGCCTGCCGTCGGAAAAACTGATGCCCTATCCGTTCTTGCGCAAACTGATCTGGCGGCTGGGGCCGATTGTGCGCCCGGCGCCGGTGCATCGCGGCATGCTGATGCAGTTCGACGGGCAGGGCAAAACCTTACGCACGCTGCAGGATCCGGACGGGCGCCTTGGCGTCACCACCGGCGGCAAGCTGGCAGGCGGGCAGCTTTACGTGATGACACTCGACTCGCCCTGGTTTGCCCGTCTGCCGCTGCAACCCTGACCCTTCCCCCACGTTGGACTGGCATCCCATCCGCTGCCGGGGCAGGCTGGCGGCAAACCAGAAACGGGGAATACGCCATGGCCAGAGTCACCACCGGCTACAAGGACCACATCGCCTATGTCACGCTTGCCCGTCCGGACAAGCACAACGCCTTGGACGAGGAGATGATCGAGGCAATCATCGCGGCCGGGCAGGAGGTGGCGGAATCGGATGCCCGCGCTGTGGTGCTGGCAGGTAGCGGCAACAGCTTTTGCGCCGGTCTCGACATGGCCGCTCTGGCCGGATTTGCGCAGCGTGACCTCAGCACCTTGGTGATGGAGCGCACCCACCACGACGCCAACGCGTTCCAGGAGGTGGCGATGGTCTGGCGCCGTATGCCGGTGCCGGTGATCGCGGCCATTCACGGCGCCTGTTTCGGCGGCGGCTTGCAGATCGCGCTGGGTGCCGACATCCGCATTGCCCACCCCGAGGCGCAGCTGTCGGTGATGGAGATGAAATGGGGGCTGATCCCGGACATGGGCGGCATGGCGCTGCTGCCGCGGCTGCTGCGTTCGGACGTTTTGCGCCGGCTCACTTACACGGCTGAAAAAATCGCCGCGCCGCAGGCGCTGGACTGGGGGCTGGTGAGCGAACTGGCAGACAGCCCGCTTACCCGCGCCCAGGAACTGGCCACCGTCATTGCAGCAAAAAGCCCCTCCGCCATCCGCGCTGCCAAGCGCATGATCGCTTATGCCGAAAGCGGTGCCGCCCAGGCGGATGTGCTGCTGGCCGAAAGCGCCGGACAGCTGGACCTGATCGGCAAGCCGGATCAGATGGAGGCCGTCGCGGCGCAGCTGCAAAAGCGCCCGCCGGATTTCGGCTGAGCCCTGCCAGAGAGGCTTCTTCTCCGCCCCGTGCTGCCGTTCGCGTGGTGCTGAACCGGAATTCCAACAGCTTCTTCCGGCTGTAAAAATCCCCGCCGGAGGCAGCGTCCGGAACGGGCGCTTTGCCGCCGGCGGGTCTTTGAAAACTGCAACAGCGGTTTTTCGCCAATTTTTCCGAAAATCCGCCGATGCCAGCGGGAAACCGCCGCCTGCCGGCAGAAAAATGCCGCGCAAAACCAACAGAAACGCCCGTTAACCATTTGGCAATATTTGCGGGCGAATTCTGCCTTCATCAGGGCGCAAAACAGGCCAATCCATCAATTGGAAACCTGCCGCCGGAACGCTCGTACGGGCGCCGGATGGGTGTTTGCACCCTGATGAAATGCAGTAGAACCGGCTGGCGCAGGAAGTGCGCTGCAGCCGGGCTTCAGAAAGGAGTGAGGCTGATGCAACTGGTGCGTAAGAAGTGGTTTATTCTGTTCGAAAGCGGCGCCCTGCTGTCCCGGACCGGCGACCGGATCACCTATTTTTATGACGAGGCCCTGTGCTTTGGAAACCGCGAGGAGGCGCAGCGTTACCTGGCGGTCAATGAAAACAAGGTCAGCTGCACCGGCCTGCACCCGTCGCTGACCGAGGCAGCGTGAGCGGATGGCTCGCCGCCAGCCGCAGGCCCCCGGCGGCGGAGGGTGCAATGCCTAGCTCGGCCCGTTGGCTGCTCGCCTTCAGCGGAGTGATGATCTCGGCCTCGGCGCTGGTGTTCTGGGCCTGGCTCGGCGGCGCAGGCCAGCCGGCCGAGGATCAGCCCGGCTGGTTCACCCTGACTGCATTGCGGTTCTTCTGGCTGCCCTTCCTCAGCGGCGCCGGGCTGGTGCTGGCGGTCTGCTGCGCCGGGCGCACGGGTCTTTGACCTGCCGGCCCCGGTGATACCGGCCCAACGACGCGGGTCCAGTGATACCGGCCTTTGGGCCGCAGATCCTAAAAGCCGGCCATGAAAAAAGCCGCGCCCGGTGCAGGCGCGGCTTTCTATTCAACAGGTCTGCGGCGGGCTTAGAGCGACGCGTCGTAGATTTTGGCGATATTTGCGCCCAATGCAGCGTCATATTCCGCATCGGTCATCGACACGCTCAGCCCCTCGGTCAGCGCGCGGCTGAAGGAGGCGATCATCTTGGCGTTCTGCGACAGGCGCGCGCAGGCGTCATCGGTGGTATAGCCGCCCGACAGCGCCACAACCCGCACCACATTGGCGTGATCTGCCAGATCATCATAGAGGCCCGCCTTGGACGGGATGGTCAGCTTCAGCGCCACTTTGGTGCCTTCGGGCAGGGCGTCCAGTTGTGCCTTGATCTCTGCCTTCAGGACATCTTCGGCCTCGGCTTTGGTGGCCGAGTTGATGTCCACTTCCGGCTCGATGATCGGTACCAGGCCGGCGGCCACGATCTGCTGGCCCACTTCGAACTGCTGGGCAACAACCGCCTTGATGCCTGTCGCATTGGCTTCCTTGACGACCGAGCGCATCTTGGTGCCGAAGATGCCCTTCTCACCGGCGCGCGCCAGCAGGGCGTCCAGCTCCGGCATCGGCTTCATCATCTGCACGCCATTGGCCTCATCGGCCAGGCCCTTGTCCACTTTCAGGAACGGCACCACGCCGCAGTTGCCCCACAGGAAGTCCGCGGTCGGCTTGCCGTCAATCTCGCCGTCCATGGTTTTCTCGAACAGGATCGCACCCAGGATACGCTCCTTGCCAAAGCTCGGCGAGGTGATGATGCGGGTGCGCATCTTGTGGATTTCGGCGAACATCTCGTCATCGCCGGAATAGGCGTCCTCGGTCACGCCATAAAGCGCCAGCGCCTTCGGGGTCGAGCCGCCGGATTGGTCCAGCGCGGCAATGAAGCCTTTGCCGGCTGCGATACGGTCGAGTTGTTCCTGATGAACGGAAGCGTCTTTGGCCATGATGCGTCACTCTTCTTGGGAATGGTCTGTCTTGGCGCTGTCTATACCGCGAATCTGCCGGGAAACAACGGGGTGTTGCGCTAACGGAAGAAGGATTTCCGCGCATCCCGCGCCATATTATAGCGCATTTCCAGATCCGAGATCCGTGCCATCGCCGCCTTGCGTGCCGCCGCATCCGTCAGAGCCGCATAACCCTTGCGGGCCGCCGCCAGCTGTTCTTTCAACGTGAATTCCTCCGGCACCACGCCGGCCTGCGCCATGATCCGCATTCCTACCGCCAGCCCCGCATCCACATGCGCCTCGCCGCTGCGGTCGGGCAAGGGTTTGCCTTGGCCCGCCAGTCCTTGCAGCTGCCCTTCGGCCTGGGCCTTGGCCAGCTGCCGTTCAATCAGATTGCGGAATGCGCGGATCATGGGCGGCCTCGTGTTTTCTGCCGGGATCCTACCAGCCGCAGCTCAACCCAGCCAGTCCTTGCGGGTGACTGCGTCATTCAGCGCAATCAGATCCTCGTGCAATTCGCCCAATGCAATGGGGCCGCCCAGGCAGACCCTTACTGCTTCCTCGGGCAGGCCGGTTACGGTGAAAGCATCGCTTGGCATGATGCCGATCTGGCGGCCTGCCATGCGGCCCAGTACCTCGGCCCGGCTGGTGCCGCGGGGCAGGGTAAGCCACAGGTTGAAGGCCAGTGGATCCGCAATGGTAAAGCATTCCTGCAGCACCTCAGCCGCCAGCGCCTGCCGCACTGCTGCGGCCTTGCGCACGAAACCCTGGATTTCCGCCGCGGTGCCATCCTCGATCCAGCGGCCCAGAAGTGCCAGGTTCAGCGGCGACACCATCACATGCATCGACCGCATTGCTTGTGAGAACTGCCCCATCAGGCTGCGTTTGGGCACCGTGGTATAGGCCAGCCGCAACCCGGCGCCGAAACATTTGGACAGGCCCGCGATATGCCAGCCCAGATCCGGGATCAGGCTGCTGATGGCGGCAGGAGCATCCTCGGCAACGAAGCAATAGGCGTCGTCTTCGATCAGCGGCAGATCATGTTTTTGCAGCACGGCCGCCACCTCCTGGCGCCGGTGGCTGGGTATGGTGCGGGTGGTCGGGTTCTGCAGCGTCGGGTTCAGGTACAGCGCTGCCGGCCAGTGGTCGGTGACCGCTTTTTCCAGCGCCTCCGGCAGGATGCCGTCACGGTCGCCGGCCAGTCCGATCAGCCGGATCCCCAGCCGCGCCGCAATTGAGCGCAGCCCGGGATAGGTCACATCCTCGCACAACACGGTTGAACCCGGCTCGCACAGCACCGTCAGAATTGCATAAAGACTGGCATGAGAACCCGGCGTGACCGCCAGCCGCTCGGGTGCGCAGGGCTGGCTGTTTGCCTGCATCCAATCCGCCGCAATGGCCCGGTCCTGCGGGCTGCCGGTGACCGATTGATAGCGCAACAGCGGCAGCAGGTTGGCCGAGACATGCTCCAGCCCCTTTTGCATCCGCGCCAGCAAGGCCGGGTCATCCGGCTCCGGCGGCATGTTCATCATCGGGTCTTCTTCCAGAGCCCGGCGCGGATCGGGGCGTGCCGGCAGCGCGTCCGGCGCCTTCACAAAGGTGCCGCGGCCCACAAAGCTTTCGATATAGCCGCGCCGCACCGCCTCGGCATAGCCGCGCGACACGGTTGAGAAATCCACCCCCAGATCCTGCGCCACCCGCCGCTGCGGCGGCAGCCGGTCGCCGGGGGACAGCACGCCGGTGTCGATGTCGGATTTGATCGCCTCGGCCAGCTCCAGATAGCGGGGCTTTGCATTGGCCAGACGGGCCGGGGTCCACTGCTTCATCGGCGGAATCTCCTGGGGTGATTGTTCCATCATTGATTGGTTCAATGATTGACTGCGTCAATAAATGCAATATCGATGTTTGCAAATTGATTGCAATCAATCCCGGAATCGCAGTATCAGGCCGCAAACCCCAAGGAGACGTGCGATGACTGGGATGGATGTTTTGCAACAGGACCAGCGGGAGATGAAACCCGCCTTGCTGAAGGGGCTGCGGCTGCGCTGCCCGAACTGCGGCGAGGGCAAGCTCTTGCACAGTTATCTCAAGGTGAACGACAGCTGCAGCGAATGCGGCCAGGAGCTGCACCATCAGCGCGCTGATGACGGGCCGGCCTATCTGACCATTCTGGTGGTTGGCCACATTCTCGGCTTTGCGCTGCACATTGTTTATACCCAGCTGCGTCCGGATCCCTGGACCTTGGCGATCATCATGTCGGTGATCACGGTGGGGGCCTCTCTGGTGATGCTGCCGCGGATGAAGGGGCTGGTGGTGGCCTATCAATGGGCCAAGCGGATGCACGGGTTCTGAACCCGGCCAGAAACCAACCTGAAACCAACCAGTTAAAATGCAAAAGGCGGGCCATTGGCCCGCCTTTTTCCGGTTTCTCCCTGCGCCGCGCAGCGGCGCCTGGCCCAACGGGTGCGGCTCATGTGCCATGAGCCAGGCAGCGGGCGGGAGAACACCCGCCTGCCGAACAACAGCTCAGACCAGACGCGAGGTGTCTTTGGCTGCGCGGACGAAATCGTCAAACAGCGGGTGCGGCGCAAAGGGTTTGGATTTCAGCTCCGGGTGGAACTGCACGCCGATGAACCACGGATGGTCCTTCCATTCCACGATCTCCGGCAGGCGGCCGTCGGGCGACATGCCCGAGAAGTTCAGCCCGCATTCTTCCAGCTTTTCGCGGTATTTGATGTCCACCTCATAGCGGTGGCGGTGGCGCTCCTCGATGTGGGTGCTGCCATAGGCGGCGGCGACCTTGGAACCTTCGGTCAGCGCCGCGTCATAGGCGCCAAGGCGCATGGTGCCGCCCTTGTCGTCATCCGCCTTGCGGCTGATCTTGTGGTTGCCCTGCACCCATTCCTTCAGGTGATAGACCACCGGTTCGAACCGTTTCTTGCCGGCCTCATGGTCGAACTCTTCCGAACCCGCCTCGGTGATACCCGCCACATTGCGCGCAGCCTCGATCACCGCCATCTGCATGCCGAGGCAGATGCCCAGGTAGGGGACGTCGTTTTCGCGCGCATATTGCGCCGCCTTGATCTTGCCCTCGGTACCGCGCTCGCCAAAGCCGCCGGGGACCAGGATCGCGTGGTAGCCCTGCAGATAGGGGGCGGCGTCTTCCTTGTCGAACAGCTCGGCGTCGACCCATTCGATCTTCACCTTCACCCGGTTCGACATGCCGCCGTGGGTCAGCGCCTCGGCGATGGATTTATAGGCGTCTTCCAGCTGGGTGTATTTGCCGACAATGGCCACCTTCACTTCGCCTTCGGGGTTATAGATGCGGTCGGCCACATCTTCCCAGCGGGCCAGGTTCGGTTTCGGGGCAGGGGAGATGCCGAACGCATCCAGAACCGCCTGATCCATGCCTTCGCGGTGATAGGCCAGCGGCGCCTCGTAAATGGATTTCAGATCCTGCGCAGCAATCACCGAATCCGGGCGCACGTTGCAGAAAAGCGCCAGCTTCTCGCGCTCTTTCTTCGGGATCGGGCCTTCAGAGCGGCAAACCAGGATGTCCGGCGCCAGGCCGATCGAGCGCAGCTCCTTGACCGAATGCTGGGTCGGTTTGGTTTTCAGCTCGCCGCTGGCCTTGATATAGGGCAGCAGGGTCAAATGCATAAACAGGCACTGGCCGCGCGGCTTGTCCTGGGCGAACTGGCGGATCGCTTCAAAGAACGGCAGGCCTTCGATGTCGCCGACGGTGCCGCCGATTTCACAGAGCATGAAGTCGACTTCATCCTCGCCGATCGAGATGAAATCCTTGATCTCGTTGGTGACGTGGGGAATGACCTGAATGGTCTTGCCCAGGTAGTCGCCGCGGCGCTCTTTCTCCAGCACGTTGGTGTAGATCCGCCCCGAGGAGATCGAGTCGGTCTTGCGCGCGGGCACGCCGGTGAACCGCTCGTAATGGCCCAGGTCCAGGTCGGTCTCGGCGCCATCGTCGGTGACAAAGACTTCGCCGTGTTCAAACGGGCTCATGGTGCCCGGATCGACGTTCAGATAGGGGTCCAGCTTGCGCAGGCGGACCGAGTAGCCCCGCGCCTGCAGAAGGGCGCCAAGCGCAGCCGAAGCCAGGCCTTTGCCCAAGGATGAAACAACACCGCCGGTGATGAAGATAAAACGCGCCATATGTATTCGGCTGCCCCCGTGAGAAGTCAGATTTCAGCTGCCCGGCGGTGATTGGAATCACCCCAAAAACCGCAGCATCACGGGACTTCATATATAAAGGATTCGCGCAAACAACGCAAGGGAACCGCAAGATGCTGTTGCGGTTCCTAAAACCCTCTCAAGGTGTAGTGTGTCAGTCTGCGCTGGGAACCAGCGGAGCGTTGTCGCCCTCAGAAGGCGGCAGAAGATCGCTGCCCAGCGGGGCTGCCGGAGCATCGCCCTGCTCTTCGGCCTGCGGCACGGCCAGACGATCGGTGACCGAGGCGCCTGCGGATTTCTGCGCGGCCATGATGGTCAGGGTGATCGAGGTGCAGATAAAGGCGATGGCCAGGATCCAGGTCAGCCGGCTGAGCGCTGTAGCTGCCGCGCGGCCGGAGACAGCACCGCCGCCGCCGCCGCCCATGCCAAGGCCGCCGCCTTCGGAGCGCTGCAGCAGAACAACTGCAATCAGGCCGAGAGCCAAAAGAAGATGGATGATGAGAACAACGTTTTCCATGGGCCCCTGCGGCGGTTGGCTGAGTATCGGGCGGTAAATAGGCAAGATTGACCGGGGGGGCAAGGGCGGAGTTGCAGCCCCTGCCGCGAACCGTCCCGGACGTCACGCAACATGAATGTTTGCATCATGAAACATGACTGGACAGGCCTCCTGCAGCGGCGCAGCATGGGGTATGCCTCATGATCACCCCGACCACCCGCATGCCCTTTTGCCGCCTGACCCTGCTTTGCGGGTCAAGGCGCTGGAATCGATTCTCATTCAGAAGGGGCTGATTGATCCCGCCGCGCTGGAGGAGATCATTGATACCTATCAAAACAGGATCGGCCCGCAGAACGGCGCCCTTGTGGTGGCGCGCGCCTGGAGCGATCCGGAGTTCAAGGCAGCACTGCTGGCGGATGCTGATCCGGTGCTGGCGGACCTTGGGTTTTATGGCCGCCAGGGCGAGCATATGGTGGTGGTGGAGAATACGGCCCTGCAGCACAATATGGTCGTTTGTACGCTGTGCAGCTGCTACCCGTGGCCTTTGCTGGGTATACCGCCGGGCTGGTATAAGTCCGACGCCTATCGCGCCCGCGCGGTGCGCGAACCGCGGAAAGTTCTGGCGGATTTCGGCGTGGCCCTGCCTGAGGGGACCGCGGTGCGGGTCTGGGACTCGACGGCTGAGGTCCGCTATCTGGTGCTGCCGATGCGGCCTGAAGGCACTGAGGGTTTGAGCGCAGAGGAGCTGGCGGCGCTGGTGACCCGCGACAGCATGATCGGCACCGGCCTTGCACGGCAGCCGGGGGAGGCGCCGGCATGACCCGGGTGCATGACATGGGCGGGCGATTCGGTGACGGACCGGTAGTGCCGGAAGCCGAGGACGCGCCGGTTTTTGCCGAGGACTGGCATGCCCGGGCGCTGGCGGTGACGCTGGCCTGCGGCGCGCTGGGGCGGTGGAATATCGACACCTCCCGCCATGCGCGGGAGAAGCTGTCGCCGAAGGATTATACGCGGTTTTCCTATTACGAGAAATGGATCTCGGCGCTGGCGGATCTGCTGGTGGAGAAAGGCGTGCTGACGCGCGAAGACCTGCAGGGCCAGGGTGCTGCCGGACTGCATGCGCTGGCAGAGCGGGCGCTGAAGGCGGATGCGGTGGCAGGGGCCTTGGCCAAGGGCGGTCCAGCCACCCGTGAGGGCGGGCCGAAGCCGCGGTTTCATCCGGGGCAGGCGGTGCGGGTGCGAATCCCTGCTGACAACGCGCTGGTCGATGGCGGCCACACGCGGCTGCCGCAATATGCCGCCGGCGCGCATGGCTATGTCCTGCGGCTGCATGGCACCCATGTGCTGCCGGACAGCAACGCGCATGGATTGGGCGAAGCACCGGAGCCGCTGTATGCGGTGCGGTTTTCGGCGCGCATGTTGTGGGCGCATCCCGAACATCCCGAGGACGAGGTGGTGCTGGACCTGTGGCAAAGCTATCTGGAGCCACTATGAGCGGGTGTTCTGAGGTTGCCGCGCCGGAGCCGGTCTTTGCCGAGCCTTGGCATGCGCAGGTCTTTGCACTGACGGTGCATCTGAACGAAGCCGGGCGGTTTACCTGGGGCGTATGGGTCGAGCGGTTCTCGGCCACTTTGCGACGCCACGGCCTTAGCCGTGAGCTGGATGGCGGTGAGGATTATTTTCGCGCCTGGCTGGAGACACTGGAGATGTTCCTGGCCGAGGAGGGGGCGGCATCGCGCGCGGAGGCCGAGGTGATGCGCAGCCGCTGGGAAGCGGCCTATCTGGCGACTCCGCATGGGAAACCGGTGCGGCTAAGCGATTGACCGCGCAGCAGGTTCGGCCGCCGGGGCCGTCCGACCGTCCGGGCGGTTCAGGTTTCTTCTTTCGTTGGTCTGAGCGCTGATCCGGTTAATGATGGCGGCGCTGCCGGACAGCGCCCGTCCGTCCCATCGGGCGGGCTCTTTTGTCAGGTAAGCCCGCCAACTGAACTCTTGCAGATCCGGCACGGTAAACTGCCTTTCAGGTCTGTTCCGCCGCCAGCCCGCGGACGGGCTCTGCCCGGCTGAGAACGGGTTTTGCGGCGGAGAGGGGGCCGCGCGCTGTGAATTAGCGTCTGACTGCGGCGAATTTGCGGTTCCCCTGCCGGCGCAGCATCGCTATATGAGCGTGGGTTTGAACCAAGACTGTAAAGGACCGGATATGGCCAATGTCGTCGTAGTCGGCGCCCAGTGGGGCGACGAAGGGAAAGGCAAGATCGTGGATTGGCTGAGCGAGCGTGCAGACGTGATCGCGCGCTTCCAGGGCGGCCATAACGCCGGCCATACGCTGGTCATTGACGGCAAGGTCTACAAGCTGCACGCGCTGCCTTCGGGCGTGGTGCGCGGCGGCAAGCTGTCGGTCATTGGCAACGGTGTGGTGCTGGATCCCTGGCACCTGATGAAAGAGATCGCCACAGTCCAGGCGCAGGGTGTTGAGATCACCCCGGAAACGCTGATGGTCGCGGAAAACACGCCGCTGATCCTGCCGCTGCATGGCGAATTGGACCGGGCGCGCGAAGAGGCGGCCTCGAAAGGCACCAAGATCGGCACCACCGGCCGCGGCATTGGCCCGTGTTACGAAGATAAAGTGGGCCGCCGTGCGATCCGCGTCGCCGATCTGGCGGATGAGGCGACGCTGATTGCCCGCGTTGACCGGGCGCTGCAGCATCATGATCCGCTGCGCAAGGGGCTGGGTGTTGACGCAGTTGACCGCGACGCGCTGATTGAACAGCTGAAAGAGATCGCACCGAAGATTCTGCCCTATGCAGCGCCGGTCTGGAAGGTGCTGAACGAGAAGCGCAAGGCGGGCAAGCGGATCCTTTTTGAAGGCGCGCAGGGTGCGTTGCTGGACATTGATTTCGGCACCTATCCGTTTGTGACCTCGTCGAATGTGATTGCAGGCCAGGCGGCAACCGGTGTGGGCATCGGCCCCGGCTCGATCGATTATGTGCTGGGCATTGTGAAGGCCTATACCACACGGGTTGGCGAAGGCCCGTTCCCGACTGAGCTGTTGCAGGCCGATGGCACGCCGGATGCGGACGGCCAGCGTCTGGGTGAGCGCGGCCATGAGTTCGGCACTACCACCGGCCGCCAGCGCCGTTGCGGCTGGTTTGATGCCTGTCTGGTGCGCCAGACCTGCGCCACTTCCGGCATCAACGGTATTTCGCTGACCAAGCTGGATGTGCTGGACGGGTTCGAGACCCTGAAGATCTGTGTGGGCTATGATCTGGACGGCGAGCGCCTGGATTACCTGCCGACGGCTGCCGACAGCCAGGCCCGCTGCACGCCGGTTTACGAGGAAATGCCGGGCTGGAGCGAAAGCACCGAAGGCGCGCGCAGCTGGAATGACCTGCCGGCCAATGCGATCAAATATGTGAAACGGGTGGAAGAGCTGATTGACTGCCCGGTGGCATTGCTGTCCACCAGCCCGGAGCGGGACGACACCATTCTGGTGACCGATCCCTTTGCCGACTGATGGCTGAGGAAAAAGGCCTGAGCTATAAGGCCCGGCGGCGCTGGGCACTGGTGATCCTGCTGGTCGGGATGCCGGTTTACATCGTGGCTGCTGTCACGGTGATGAATATGCTGGACCGGCCGCCGTTGTGGCTGGAGCTGCTGATTTATGTGGCGCTGGGGGTTGTCTGGGTGCTGCCGTTTAAGTTTGTGTTCCGCGGTGTCGGCAAGGAAGATCCGGGCGCGGAACAGGAATAAGGTGAGGGCAGGCTTGAAAGAAGAGGGGCGCTGCCCCTCTGCGCCTGTGGCGCATTCACCCCGGAGTATTTCGGCAAAGATGAAGCAGGATCTGGTTCGGAAAATGAAAAGGCGGCCCGCAATGGCCGCCTTTTTTGGTCCGGTCGCCGGGGCGTTCAGCCTGCGGCGCGTTTGCCGGGCTTGAAGCCGATGTCGCCGGAGGCGGTGAACTGGCCGCTGCCGGAGCGTTCGATCTTGCCGTCGCGCAAGAGCTGGCCGAAAGAACGCAGCCCGTCTTCGCGGTTGAAGTCACTGCTGCCGGCGCTGCGCACCTTGTTCATCAGTTGCGGGCGCGAGAAGTGGTCGCGGCCTTCGACAAAGCTCATGTAGGCGGCGGCCGCTTCCAGCAGCTCATGCAGTTCGGCGGCGCCGCGTTCGGCGGCGTAGGAGGCAAAACCGCTGCTGCCTTCGGTTTCGTCGCCCAGAACCGCAGCCGAGACCCGGCGCGGGCGCACCGGCTGCTGCGGTGTGCTGCCTTCGTCAATGCGCTGTTCAGCCACCAGTTTCAGCGGGGCCGGGCGGGAGGCCGGGCCGGACGGACGTTCCGAGGCGTTCGGGCGGGACTCCGGGCGGCGCGGGCGGACCACGCTGGCCAGGTCTTCGCGGTAAGGCTTGGCGCCATCGCTGCCGGTGGTGCCAGCGGCAGGACCTTCGGCCTTGGTGGCGGCGACAGCGGCGCGCAGCTGGCTGTAAGCCTCGCGGGAAGAGGCGGTGTCAGGGTCCTCGAGTTTTTCGTCGGCGGCGGCCATCAGCCGGGAGACATCGCTGTCCGCCAGGCTGGCTGCTGCGGATTGGGCTGTGGACTGGGCGGGGGGCTGGGCCGTGGACAGGGCCGGAGAATCCCCGGCGTCCTGATCTTCGGAAGCGGCCAGGATCTCGGCCTCCACCTCAGCCAGTTCGCGCATCAGGTCGGCTTCGTCTTCCTGTGACAGCGGCGGCTGCCCGGGCGCGGGGTCTTCGCTGGCTTTGGATTCCTCCAGCCGGCCGGACGCGACGGCCTTGTCAAAGTCGGTGCGTTTCACCTTGGTGATGCGCACCCGCGCCGGACGGGCGGGGGCAGGTTTGGCAGCGGCAGCTTCGTCTTCGGCGCTGCCGGCCAGGAGGTTTTCGGCGCCACGGCTGTCTGTGGTTTCGCTGGCGTCCGCAGCAGCCGGCGCATTGTCTTTATCCTGCAGGCCGGCAAACAGGCTGTCGCTGTCTTGTGCCGGGGCATCGCTTGCAGAGGCGGCCCCGGTGTTCAGGTCCAGGCGGTCCAGTGCCTTGGCGATTGCATCGTTGTCTTCATCATCAAAGCCCTGTGCGCCGTCGGCGTCATCTTCCAGCAGCGCGTTGGAGATGTCCTCGGCGGCGCTTTCCAGAACGTCGTCGGCATGCTCGTCTTCGGTGAAGTCTTCGTCCGGGGTCTGTGCCACCACAGCACGGATGCGCTGCAGTTTGGCGGCGATGCTGTCTGCGGCCGGCACGGTGTCTTCGCCGGCGTCTTTTCCGGTGCGCGGGGCGGCTTCGGCCTTTGCTTCCTTGGGGGAGGTAACCTCATCGGCAGCGGCTTCATTGACTTCGAGCAGTTCGACTTCGGGGGTGCTGTCTTCGGCGGCCTGCGCATCTTCGCTTGCGGTTTCCAGCACAGCGGCAATGGTTTCTTCGGCTTCGGCTTCGGCTTCGGCTTCGGCTTCGGCTTCGGCTTCGGCTTCGGCTTCGGCTTCGGCTTCGGCTTCGGCTTCGGCTTCCTCAATCTCTGCTGTTGCGGTTTGGGCTTCCTCTGCGACAGCCTCGGCGGCGGAATCGGAGGCTTCGGCAGCAATTGTATCTGCTGCTGCGGTTGCTTCTGCGGTGGCCTCGGTCACTGCAGTTTCTGCAGGTGCCTCTGCCGGGGCGGGTTGTTCTGCAACCGGTTCCGCGGCAGGTGCCGGTTCGGGGACAGCCTGTGCTGGAGCTGATTGAGCCGGAGCAGCCTGTGCCGGAGCAGGGGGGTCAACTGCAGCGGTGGCAAGCGCCGGGGTGGCGGCGCGCAGGTGGATACCTCCGTCGCTGGTGCGGGCCTCGACCTGGCGGGCAATCTCGCGTTGGGCGATGCGGGCCAGCATGTCGGCGTCAGGTTGCGGCGGCTCGGCCCCGAAATACCTGTCGTCCGACGCAAGGTCGCGGAAATACTCGGCAATCGCCTTCATGGTGCCGAAGGAATCCTCAAACCCTTCCAAAGTGCAGGAAAAGGTTCCATAGGATACGGTCAAGACTTTGTTGTTATGTACCATCAGCTCGCTCGTCTTCGTCACATTTGTTGCCATTCACCATATTGGCAGAAGGGACCAATTTTGCTCGAATCCGTGCAATTGATCGTATCATTTTGTGTTCAGAATGTGACCTGTTTCCAAAACTGCCAGGAATGCGCCCCATGAACCGTCTGATTGTTGAGGAATTGGAACCAATCACCCTGGTTGGCGGCGGTGCGCTTGGGTCCGACGATCTGGCGGCGGCGCTGGCGCTGGCACCGGTGCTGGTGGCGGCGGATGGCGGGGCCGCTGCGGTGCTGGCGGCGGGGCATGTTCCAAGTGCGGTGATCGGCGATTTTGACTCGCTGCCGCAGGATGTGCGGGACCGTCTGCCGCCGGAGTGTCTGCATCCGGTGGCCGAGCAGGACAGTACCGATTTTGACAAGGCGCTGCGGGGGATTGCGGCGCCGGTGGTGCTGGCGGTGGGGTTTTTAGGCGGGCGGGTGGATCACCAGCTGGCGGCGTTCAATACGCTGGTGCAGGGGCATCAGACCCCTTGTGTGCTGATTGGTGAGACCGAAGTGATGTTTCACCTGACCCATGCGGTGGAACTGCCAGCGGCGGCGGGGGAGGTTATCTCGCTGTTTCCGATGCGGGCGGTGCAGGGGCGGTCTGAAGGGCTGGAGTGGCCCATTGATGGCTTGCGGATGTCGCCGATGGGGCGGATCGGCACCTCCAACCGGGCGACAGGCCCGGTGCGGCTGGTACCGGAGGGGCCGGGGCTCTTGGTGATCGTGCCGCGGCGGCTGCTGGCTGCGGTGGCGGCGGCGGTCAGGCGGGATTGATCCGTTCTGCGATCTCGGCGGCCTTGCGTTCGCGCAGCACCGCATAGAGTCCGGCACTGATGGTCAGCAGAATGCCAAAGGCCGAGAGGGTGTTCGGGAGTTCATAGAAGAACAGCCAGCCGAAGAACACGGCCACCGGGATCTCCAGGTATTGCATCGAGGCGAGGGTGGAGGTCGGGGCAAACCGCAGGCTCCAGGTCATCATCAGATGCGCGACGGTGCCCAGGGCGCCGGCGGCGGCCAGCAGCGCCCAGGTGTCCTGCGGCGGTGCGGTGATGGAGAGGGCGTGCAGGCCGGCGGCATCGCCGATCAGGAACACTGGCGCCAGCAGTACCGTGCCCATGGCGCCGGCTACGGCCTGTAGGGAAATGGGATCGGTCTCCTTGGCGATCTTGCGGGTGACCAGCATGAACAGGGCAAAGATCACCGCCACCAACAGCGGCCAAAGCGCGTTCCAGCCGACCGCGGCAAAGCTGGGCTGAATGACCAGCAGGGTGCCGGTAAAGCCCACCACGCAGGCGCCAAGGCGGCGCAGGCCGACCTGTTCCTTCAGCACGTATTTCCCCAGCAGCAGCATCAGGAAGGGCATCACAAAGGCAATTGCCACCGCATCAGCCAAGGGCAGGTAGCGAAAGGCGGTGAACATGGCGGCGATGCCGCCCATCTGCAGCAGGGTGCGCAGCAGCAGCAGCGGTGCCACCCGGCGCGACAGGCTGAGCGGCAGCCGCATCGCCAGTGCCAGCGGCAGCAGGAGCGCGGCCTGGGCGGCAAAGCGGATAAAGACGATCTGGGCCACCGGCACCCGGTTGGTCAGCAGTTTTGCAATGGCATCCCCCAGCGGGATCACCATGCAAAAGCCCAGCATCAGGGCAATGCCGAGGAGGGGCCGGTCCTGTGTCATGGCGCCACGCTAGGCGGGGCGCCATGGATTTTCAAGCTCGGGCGAGGGCTTCCAGCGCCGGGTCAGCAGTTCGGCACGTTCACCGCCAGACCGCCGAGCGAGGTTTCCTTGTACTTGTCATGCATGTCGGCGCCGGTCTGGCGCATGGTCTCGATGCAGGCGTCCAGCGGCACGAAATGCTGGCCGTCGCCGCGCAGGGCGAGGGACGCGGCGGAGACGGCCTTGATCGCCGCCAACCCGTTGCGCTCGATGCAGGGGACCTGCACCAGGCCCTTAACGGGGTCGCAGGTCATCCCGAGGTGATGCTCCAGCGCGATCTCGGCGGCGTTTTCCACCTGTTCGGGCGTGCCGCCCATCACCGCGCAGAGGCCCGCGGCGGACATCGCGGCTGCAGAGCCAACCTCGGCCTGGCAGCCTGCCTCGGCGCCGGAAATGGA
The DNA here is from genome assembly GCF_004123675.1 of Leisingera sp. NJS204. Taxonomy (NCBI): domain Bacteria; kingdom Pseudomonadati; phylum Pseudomonadota; class Alphaproteobacteria; order Rhodobacterales; family Roseobacteraceae; genus Leisingera; species Leisingera sp. NJS204. The sequence goes on from NZ_CP035417.1 coordinate 1,365,676, forward strand.
GGCGTTGAATTTCACCAGGCCGGCGATGGCGGCGGCGGTCAGCAAAAAGTCCTCGACATGGCTTTCCGACGCACCGGGCACATGGTCGAGGTAATAGCGGATCACGGCCGGCAGGGTGCCGGCAGCACCATTGGTCGGCGCGGTCACCACCTGGCCGCCGGCCGCGTTCTCTTCGTTTACCGCCATCGCATAGACGCTCATCCAGTCGTTGATGGTGTGCGGTGCGGTCAGGTTCATGCCGCGTTCGGCCATCAGCGCGTCATAGATGCCCTTGGCGCGGCGGCGGACCTTGAGGCCGCCGGGCAGGATGCCGTCGCGCTCCAGCCCGCGGTTGATGCAGTCGTTCATCACCTGCCAGATGCGGGCAGTGCCTTTGGCGAGGCTGACCTCGCAGCCGCGGGCGATTTCATTGGCGCGTTTCATGCCGGCAATGGATTTGCCGCTGGATTTCGCCATCTCCAGCATCTCGGCCGCGGATTTGAACGGGAAGGGGACGGGATCGCCTTCGTCGGTCGCCTTGCCCTGGGCCAGTTCTTCCTCAGTTACGACAAAGCCGCCGCCGATCGAATAGTAGACCTGTTTCAGGATCACGTCGCCCTGGGCGTCGGTGGCCATCAGGATCATGCCGTTGGAATGGCCCGGCAGCGCGTGATCATAGTCAAAGATCATGTCGGCCTTGGGATCAAAGTGCAGCGCGCCCAGGCCTTCGGGCTGCATGGTGTGCGTCTTGTCCAGCTCCGCCAGGAAGGCCGTGGCCTTGGCATCATCATAGTCATGGGCAACAAAACCGCCAAGCCCGAGGATGGTGGCGCGGTCGGTGGCGTGGCCGACGCCGGTGAAGGCCAGCGAGCCGTGCAGCGAGGCGCGCAGACCGTGGAATTCAAACGGCGAGGCGCGCATCATATCGAGGAAGCGCGCAGCGGCGACCATCGGCCCCATGGTGTGCGAGGAGGACGGGCCGATGCCCACTTTGAACATGTCGAAAACGGAGAGGAACATCAGGTGGCTGATCCTTCTGGGGGATTGGCATAGGCAGGGGATGTGAACGGGGTGGCGCCGAGGCCCTCGGCCTCGCGCGCGGTGGTCACGGCGGTGCGGTGCTCCAGCCCGGCGCAGAGGCGCTGCAGGCTGGGGTATGCGGCGATGCGGAACCAGGACCTGTCCGCATCGGCAGGATACAGCGCCATCCAGCGCATCTGGCAGGCCAGGTAATAGTCCAGAACCGAGGGCTGGGGTGCTGCCAGCCAGGCGGGGCGGCCGGCGGCGGCATGGTCCAGGCTGGTCAGATGCCGGTGCAGCCGCTGACGGATGACGTTCTGCAGCTGCGCCTGCCGGGCCGGGTCATCGCCGATGTATTTTTGCGGATAGAACAGCATCCGCAGATCAGCATGCAGGGTGTTGGAGGCAAAGAACAGCCATTTCAGGAACGGAGCGTAGTCCGCAGTGCCTGCCGCCGGGGCCATCGCCCCGTGCCGGCCGGACAGCCACAGCAGGATGGCGGCGGTTTCAAACAGCGCACCATCTGGGGTTTCCAGCACCGGGATCAGCCCGCCCGGATTGAGCGCCAGGTATTCGGCGCTACGCTGCGCCTTTGCCTTGCGGTCGACGAGGACGGCGTCAAACGGCAGGCCAAGCTCCTCCAGCACCAGCCGGATGACCAGTGAAGCATTGTCGGGGGCGTAGTGCAGGCGGTATTCGGGTTTCATGACGCAATATTATGACGCGGACGCCTGGAATATGTGTCCGTTTCCGGCGTTTCCAATAGGAAACCCGCCTTTGTGATGCAGGTTTCGCTGCCGGGGTGCCGGATGGCGGTTTCCTGCCTGCGCTTCAGGTGGCTATTGCCGCCGGGCGGTGCAGACAAAATGGGTAAGCGACATGAAGAATCTGCCCTCGGCGGCCAGTTCCTGCTGTTCCTGTGCCCAGGCGGCGGCGTCGTCTTGGTCGGTGGCGCCGATATCCACTGCAAAGGCGCGGATCAGCTGGATCATCATTGCCGCCAGCCCGTCCGGGCGCAGGGTGGTGTCGCAGACTGCAAGCGGCTGCATCCGCTGCATTTCGAACCCGCAGCTGCGCAGTTCAGAGGGCAGTTTTGCAGGCAAATCGCGCACCGCCATGTGGCGGCTCCAGGCCTCCAGCATCCGGTTCATGCGGGTGGTATTGTCGCTGTGCCAGGCCAGGGTGTCCCAATGCATGTCGCCAACCACCAGCAGCCCGCCGAGCTTCAGCACCTTGTGCAAGGCGCGCAGGGCAAGGCGGCGGTCGGTCAGATATTCGAACACTTGCAGCGAAACGGCTTTGTCAAAGCTTTCCGTCTGAAACGGCAGCCGGGCCGCATCGCCCTCGGTCAGGGTGGTATTGGCGCGCGCCTCCAGCCGGTTGCGGGCGGCGGCCAGCATGTCGGGGCTGGTGTCCAAGCCAGTCACGTGGCCGGCGGGGCCGACAGCGCGGGCCAGTTCCAGCGTCAGCAGCCCGTTGCCGCAGCCCAGATCCAGAATGCGGTCGCCCGGTTCGGGCGTCAGCGCGTCGAAACTGGCCCGCCGCCGCTGCGACACATCGGCGCCCTGATAGGCGTCTTCCAGCACGCGGGCGGTTTCCTCGTCGAATTGCAGCATGGTTTTGATCCCCCAAGTTGAAAATCAATAGCCCGGCTGCGGCGCATTTCCAGCCGCAGTCCCGGAATCCGCTGCAAGCCCCCTCGCACAGAGGCGGCAAACCGCCTATAACCGCGGCAAATGCGTATTCATGGAGTCACCTGATGACCGGAGAGCTGTCGCCCATCGACAAGGCGAAATTCGTTGCTGCCAAACGAGCGGCTGAAATGGTTGAGGACGGCATGCGTGTCGGCCTTGGCACCGGTTCCACCGCGGCCTGGCTGGTGCGCTGTCTGGGCGAGATGGTGAGCCGCGACGGGCTGAAGATCACCGCGGTGCCGACCTCCAGCCGCACTGCCGCGCTGGCGCGGGATGTGGGCATCAATGTGGTGTCGCTGGACGAGGCCAAATGGCTGGATATGACCATTGACGGCGCCGATGAGTTCGACGCCGATCTGAACCTGATCAAGGGCGGCGGCGGCGCCCATCTGCAGGAGAAGATCGTGGCCACCGCCTCGGACCAGATGGTGGTGATTGCCGATGCCAGCAAGTCGGTTGAGACCCTGGGCGCCTTCCCTCTGCCGGTTGAAGTGCTGCCGTTCGGCTGGCAGAGCAGCCAGGCGCTGATCGAGGAAACCCTGGTGTCGATGGATGTGATGGGCCGCACCACGACGCTGCGGATGAACGGTGATGCGCCGTTTGTGACCGATGAGGGCAATTACATTCTGGACCTGCACCTGAAACGGATCGGCAATGCCCGCCAGCTGGCGCTGGTGATGAACCAGATCCCCGGCGTGATCGAGAACGGGCTGTTCATCGACATCTGCGACACCGTGGTGATCGGTTTCGGCGACGGAAGGGTTGAGGTGCGCGACATCAACGAAGGCACGGTTGAGAAGGACAAGCTGGACTTTGTCGAGAACGACAACCTGTTCACCGATCTTCAGGATTGAATTGCGCCCGGCCGGCAGGCCGGGCGCTGCCCTGCGCTTTCTGTGTGGGACCTTTCGCCTCACAACCCTGTGCAAATTCAATGCAAAAGGTTGAATGCGCCGCAGGAACGCCCACTTGGGCATATGGCGTTTGGTGGTCCGTTATGGGATACACCTGATCAAGAAATGCAAAGGGCGGGATTTCATGAGCTTTGATTACGATCTGTTTGTCATCGGCGGCGGCTCGGGCGGGGTGCGGGCAGCGCGTGTTGCGGCGCAGGAAGGTGCCAAGGTCGCGCTGGCCGAAGAGGACCGCTATGGCGGCACCTGCGTGATCCGCGGCTGCGTGCCGAAAAAGCTGATGGTGTTTGCCTCTGAGTATTCTGGCATGGCCAAGGATGCCCAGGCTTACGGTTGGGACATCCAGCCAGGTGCGTTCAACTGGGACAGTTTCAAGGGCAAATTGCACGCCGAACTGGACCGGCTGGAAGGCATCTACCGGGGTATCCTGAAAAACAACGGTGTTGAAAGCTTTGACCAGCGCGCCAAGCTGGCCGATGCCCACACGATTGAGCTGGCCGACGGCACCCGCAAGACTGCCAAGCACATTCTGGTTGCAACCGGCGGCTGGCCGACGGTGCCGGAATTTCCGGGCTCAGAGCTGGCGATCACCTCGAACGAGATTTTCCACATGGATAAGCTGCCCGAAAGCCTGCTGATTGTCGGCGGCGGTTATATCGCCAGCGAATTTGCGGGCATCATGAACGGGCTGGGGGTTAAGACCACGCAATTCTACCGCGGCCCGCAGATCCTGCGCGGCTTTGATGAGGAAGCGCGCGGCGTGATCGCCGAAGGCATGGTGGAGGCTGGGGTGGATCTGCAGCTGAACACCAATGTCACGGAAATGCGCCAAGAGGGCGGCAAGATCCGGGTGACCGATACCCACGGCAACACCCATCTGTTCGACAAGGTGATGTATGCCACGGGCCGCGCGCCCAATGCGGATAATCTGGGGCTTGAGGAAATCGGTGTTGAACGCGGCAAGGGCGGCGCCATCGCAGTGGATGCCTACAGCCAGACTACGGTGCCATCTGTCTTTGCTGTCGGGGATGTGACCGACCGGGTGAACCTGACCCCGGTGGCGATCCGCGAAGGCATGGCCTTTGTTGAGACCGTGTTCAAAGGCAACCCGACCAGCCCCGACCACGAGCTGATCCCGACGGCGATCTTCACCCAGCCGGAAATGGGCACCGTGGGCCTGAGCGAAGAAGACGCGGCCAAGCAGGAAGCGATCGAGGTTTATTCAACCTCCTTCAAGCCGATGCAGCAGGCCTTTGCGGGCCGCGCCCAGAAGGTGCTGATGAAGCTGGTGGTGTCCAAGGCCACGCGCAAGGTGCTGGGCTGCCATATCGTCGCACCGGGGGCGGGAGAGATGATCCAGCTGGCCGGTATTGCCGTAAAGATGGGTGCAACCAAGGAAGATTTCGACCGTACGGTTGCGGTCCACCCGACAATGTCGGAAGAGTTGGTAACGCTGAAGACTCCGGTGCGCTCGACCTGATCGGGCAGACCGGCAATAATTTAGACCTCATGCCGACCAGTGTAAAAATCATGGTCGGCAGCATACGGATAGGAGACAAATGGCGGGCAATAGCGGTGGCCCATGGGGGGGCGGTGGCTCCTCTGGCGGCGGAGGAGGCAACCGGGGCAATAACGGCGGCAACAATGGCGGCGGCGGCGGCCGCAAGCCGGAGGACCCCCAGATCCCCGAGATTGATGAACTGGTCAAGAAAGGCCAGGAGCAGCTACGCGTCCTGATGGGCGGGCGCGGCGGGTCCGGCGGACGGGGCGGCCGCGGCGGCGGCTCCGGCGGCGGCGGACCGCTGTTCACCAAGGGCACGCTGGGGCTGGCCGTTGTTGCTGCAGCCGTGCTGTGGGGCTTTGCCAGCTTCTACACCGTCAAGCCGGAAGAACAGTCGGTTGAGCTGTTCCTGGGCGAATACTCCTCGACCGGGCAGCCGGGCCTGAATTTTGCGCCCTGGCCGCTGGTGACCAAGGAAATCCTGCCGGTCACCCGTGAACAGACCGAAGACATCGGTGTCGGCGGCGGCCGCAGTTCGGAAGCCGGGCTGATGCTGACCGGCGACGAAAACATCGTCGATATCGATTTCCAGGTGGTCTGGAACATCAACGATCCGGCGAAGTTCCTGTTCAACCTGCGCGATGCCCGCACCACCATCCGGGCGGTGTCTGAATCGGCCATGCGCGAGATTATCGCCCAGTCCGAACTGGCGCCGATCCTGAACCGTGACCGTGGCTCGATCGCCTCGCGGCTGCAGGAGCTGATCCAGTTCACGCTGGACGACTATGACAGCGGCATCAACATCATCCGCGTCAACTTTGACAAGGCGGATCCGCCTGCGTCGGTGATTGCCGCATTCCGCGACGTTCAGGCTGCGGAGCAAGAGCGCGACCGGCGCCAGAACGAAGCGGACGCCTATGCCAACAATGCGCTGGCTGAAGCCCGCGGCCAGGCGGCTGAGCTGCTGGAACGGGCCGAAGGCTACCGTGCGCGCGTTGTCAACGAAGCCCAGGGTGAGGCGAGCCGCTTTAGCGCGGTTCTGACCGAATACCAGAAGGCTCCGGAAGTCACCCGCAAGCGCCTGTACCTGGAAACCATGGAAAAGGTGCTGGGCCGGGTTGACAAGATCATCCTCGATGAGCAATCCGGCGAAGGCCAGGGCGTCGTGCCTTATCTGCCGCTGAATGAACTGCGCCGCGGAGGAAGCAACTGATGCGTAAGACAACTCTTTTGCTGCCGGTGCTGGTGATCGCTGCGATTGCCGCGCTGTCGTCGGTGTTCATTGTGGACGAGCGTGAAAAGGCGCTGGTGCTGCAGTTCGGCCGGGTGGTCTCGGTCAAGGAAGATCCGGGCCTGGCGTTCAAGATCCCGGTAATCCAGGAAGTGGTGCGCTATGACGACCGCATCCTGAGCCGCGACATTGACCCGCTGGAAATCACCCCGTCGGACGACCGCCGCCTGGTGGTTGACGCCTTTGCGCGCTATCGTATCGTGGACGTGAACCGGTTCCGTCAGGCGGTTGGCGCCGGCGGTATCGCGACTGCGGAAAACCGGCTGGATTCGATCCTGCGGGCGCAGACCCGCGAGATCCTCGGTTCGGTCAGCTCCAACGACATCCTGTCTTCGGACCGGGCGGCGCTGATGCTGCGGATCCGCAACGGCGCCATTGCCGATGCGCGCGCTTTGGGCATTGCGATCATCGACGTGCGGCTGAAGCGCACTGACCTGCCGTCGGAAAACCTGGATGCGACGTTTGAGCGGATGCGGGCTGAGCGTGTGCGCGAAGCCACCGACGAACGCGCCCGCGGCAATGAGGCCGCACAGCGGATCCGGGCGCAGGCCGACCGGACCGTGGTTGAGCTGGTTTCCGAAGCACAGCGCGAAGCCGAGATCATCCGCGGTGAATCGGATGCCGAACGCAACGCGATCTTTGCCCAGGCCTATGGTGCGGACCCGGAGTTCTTTGAATTCTACCGCAGCCTGAATGCCTATGCGAATTCGCTGCTGGCGGGGAATTCCACCATGGTGCTGTCGCCGGATAACGAGTTCTTCAACTACCTGAAGTCCTCGGACGGCAAGCCGGCCGGGCAGTAATGGGGTTCATTCTCCTGGCCCTTGGGCTGGTACTGATTGCAGAGGGGCTGGTGTACGCACTGGCCCCTTCGCTTGTGGAGCGTTTGCTGGAGATGCTGCGCGCCTTGAGCGAGGAGCAGCGCCGCAATGCCGGGCTGGCGGCGCTGGCGCTGGGTCTGATCCTGGTCTGGCTGGCGTTCCGCTTGGGGGTCTGAAGGCACCGTTTTCCCCCTCGATTTTCAGCGAAAATGCAGACTTTCCCTGCTAGAATAGCCTGCAGCAGGACGCGCGCGTTCCGTTGCGGGCTGAAAACCCGGTCACAGCGGCTTTATTCCTTGCAACATTTGTTGCGGGGCGGGCGGAAGTTCCTACATTGGGTCCATAAGACTCTGCCCGGCTATCCTGGTGTTTACGCCGGTCCGGGGCGGACAAGAAAAGTTAGAAGTGACAAGGAGTAGATCCGTGCAGCCACAGGCAATTGCAATTCCCGGCCGGGCAGGCGGCAGCAGCGCGATGATGCGCATGATCTGGCTTGCGGTGCTGGCCATGGCGGTCCTGCTGATGCAGGCGGTATCCGCAATGGCGCGCCCCGAAAGCCTGGCGCCGCTGGCCGACCAGGTGAGCCCGGCAGTGGTCAACATCACCACCACAACCGTGGTCGAAGGCCGCACCGGCCCGCAGGGCATTGTGCCCGAAGGCTCGCCGTTTGAGGATTTCTTCCGTGAATTCCAGGACCGCAACGGCAATGGCAATGGCAACCGCCCGCGCCGGTCTTCGGCGCTGGGGTCGGGGTTTGTGATTTCCGAGGACGGTTACATCGTCACCAACAACCATGTGATCGAAGGTGCGGATGAGATCGAGATCGAGTTTTTCCCCGGCGACGGCCAGCCCAAGGAGCTGCTGCCGGCCAAGGTGATCGGCACCGATCCCAACACAGATATTGCGCTGCTCAAGGTGCAGGCGCCGGCGCCGCTGAAATTCGTCAAATTCGGCGACAGCGACACCGCCCGCGTAGGCGACTGGGTGGTCGCTATGGGCAACCCGCTGGGGCAGGGGTTCTCGGTTTCTGCAGGCATCGTGTCGGCGCGCAACCGCGAGCTGTCGGGGTCTTATGACGATTACATCCAGACCGATGCTGCGATCAACCGGGGCAACTCGGGCGGGCCGCTGTTCAACATGGATGGCGATGTTGTCGGCGTGAACACTGCGATCCTGTCGCCCAATGGCGGCTCCATCGGCATTGGTTTTTCGATGGCGTCGAATGTGGTTGTCAAAGTGGTCGACCAGCTGAAGAAATTCGGCGAGACCCGCCGCGGCTGGCTGGGTGTGAAGATCCAGGATGTGGATGCGGATCTGGCCGAGGCGATCGGCCTGGATAAGGCCCGCGGCGCGCTGGTGACAGACGTGCCCGAGGGCCCCGCCAAAGAGGCCGGTGTGCTGGCCGGCGACGTGATTGTCAGCTTTGACGGCGGCGATGTGAAGGATACCCGCGGGTTGGTGCGCCAGGTCGGCAATGCCGAGGTTGGCAAGACCGTGCGGCTGGTGGTGTACCGCGAGGGCAAGACAGAAACGCTGCGGGTGACTTTGGGCCGCCGCGAAGATGCCGAGCGCAGCCCCGCCGGTCAGCAGAACGGCGACGGTGAACCCGGCCAGACCGAAAAGGAACTGCTGGGCCTGTCGGTCGGAGTTCTGACGGACCAGATGCGCGGTGAGCTGAATGTGGGCGAAGATGTCGAAGGGCTGGCCATTCTGTCCGTGAACGAGACATCGGAGGCCTGGGAAAAAGGCCTGCGCGCCGGCGATGTGATCACCGAGGCAGGCCAGCAGAAGGTCACCTCGATCAGCGAGCTGGAGGCCCGCGTTGCCGAAGCCAAGGAGGCGGGCCGCAAGTCGCTGCTTCTGCTGGTACGCCGCGGCGGCGAGCCGCGTTTTGTGGCGCTGAACCTGGCGAAGTAACGGCCTGAAGACAGGTCGTGTCCAAACTGCCAAAGGCCGGGCTCTTTGCCCGGCCTTTGATCATTCCTGCAAAGGGTTTGCCCGTTTCATGAACAACAGGCCGCGGCTGTCCTGTTCGGTGTGCCAAACACTTGGGTCGGCAGCAAAGATCCGGCGGAAATCTTCAAGGTTGGGTTTTTCGTCGGATATCAGCACCCAGCCGCCGGGCCGCAGATGCGGCAGGCAGCGGGTCAGGACCGCCCGACGGTCCGGCGCAGCCAGCATGTGCAGGGTCCGGTCGAACAGCAGGATGTCGTAGTCCTTGCCCGGCTCCCAAGCTGTGAGGTCGGCGGCAGCGCCGGTAACGTCCAGGCCTTCCTTTGCCGCAGCATCCAGCATATCCCGGACGCCATGCGGCGACAGGTCGACGCCTGTGACCCTGTGGCCCAGGCGGGCAATGAACAGCGCGTCCCGCCCCTGGCCGCAGCCGGCATCCAGAACATGCAGGCCTTGCGCCTTAAGCCCGTTGAAAAAGGCAGTGATTTCCGGAGAGGGCGCGCCGAGAGCGTCCGGGGTTTCGCGGTAGAGTTTGTCATAATTGTAAGCCATGCGCGGCACCGTAGCGGTCCGGTTTCGGAATGGCTAAGTGAAATATTCCGTGAGCGGAAGGCGGGCCCGGCCCAAGACTTTTCAGAAAAGTCTTGCAAAAGTTTTGGAAAACTTTTTCGCCCTCTCGCTGACGGGCGGCGGCTGGCAACGAGAGGGCGGAATGGGGAAGAGCCATGCGCTGGCGGGCACATGGCTCTTTTGGGACAGGCAGCCATTGGGATGGAACGGATAATGGCTGTCTGATTCCGGTTATGTCCGGATGCGGACAAGCGTTCTGTAACCGGGATTACAGAACAGGGCTTTTATGGCGGATTTTCTGGAAAATTGCTGCTGCTGGTGCTGTCAGATTGAGTCCGGTTCGGCCAGCACCGCCAGTTCCGTGCGGTCAAGGATCTGCACGCCGCCGCGGCTGATGCTGACCAGGCCGGTGCGCTTCCAGGCGGCCAGGGTTTTTGAAACCGCTTCCCGGGTGGCGCCGACAAACTCCGCCAGTTCGGCTTGCGACAGAGCGACCCGGCCGTCGCTGTTTTCAGGTGCCAGATACAGCAGTTTGCGCGCCAGCCGCACCGGCATCGGCAAAAACACCTGCTCGTTCAGCTGGGTGTTCATCCAACGCATCCGTTGCCCGGCCAGCCGCAGCAAATCGGCGGCCAGATCCGGATACTGGCGGATCTGATCCAGCACGTCGCCGCTGCGCAGGCGCAGCACCCGGCTGGGCTCGGCGGCGATGGCGGTGGCGGTGCGCTCACCCGGGTCGAACAGGGTGATCTCTCCGAACACCGCGCCGGGGCGCATCATGTCCAGCGACAGCTTGCGGCCCGAAGCAGACAGCACCGAAAATTCCAGCGCGCCCTCGGCAATTGCATAAAGTGCATCGCCCTGATCGCCCTGTTCAAACAGCACTTCGCCCTGGCGCAGGCGCACTTCAGCCGCCTGGCTTTCGAGCATCCGCCTAAGCGGGCCGGAGGCGGCGGAGAGAAAGCCGGTATCGGGCAGGCGGGTTGTCAGCATGGCCAAATCTCTTTGCGTCAGGTGCCCAGTCCGGCGGACCTTAGCAGAGGCGTGGGCACCGGGGAACCGGGGAACTGAACCGGTTGGTTCAGCCCGCCACGGCCACCAGTCCCAGCTTGCGGGCGGAGGTGAGTGTCAGGGTGCCGCTGTCCAGACCCAGTGGTGCCTGATAGCGTTGCACAGCCTTGCGGGTGGCGGCGTCCATCTGTCCGTGAACGGGGCCGCGGTAAACCCCGCGGACGGCCAGGGCGCGCTGGATGGACCGGATAAAGCCGGGCGTCATCATGGCGGGGCAGGGGATTTCTATCCAGCGCTTCTGCCGCGGCTGCACGATCTGCTGGCGGGTCTCGGTGCGGAAGACGGCGGAGCGGATGACCTGGCCGCTGCTGTTGGTTTGCGCCGGCTGTGCCAGCACCTGGCTGATGATGGTTTCAACGACGGCGGGGGAAGTGTGCGTGCTCCAGCAGGTATCGGGCGGCGCGCCGGGCGGGGCATAGCGGCCGGCGCGGGAGACATCGCCGCCGGGCGGCGGCTGGACGCAGGCCGCCAGCAGCGCCAGCAGCAGCCCGGGCCAGAACCGGCGGCTGGTTTCGAATATGTTCGGCGTCATGCCCGGATGCCTTTGTCACTGTGCCTCTGCCGGCGCCCCTGTCAGTTCCGGGCGCCGGTGCTTTGGCGGCAGGTTAGCCCAGTTCCGGCCCTTGCGCAAAGGCGGGATCATCGCGGCGGCTTTGTTCCGCCAGCAACAGGTCAAGCATCGGCGAAATATCCTCAACCGTTTCGGCTATCACATGGGTGACGGAATGTGCCCGCTGCAGCCGTCCGGTGACACGCAAGAGCCGGCCTGAGATCACCGCGCGGCGGAAAGCCTCGTAGATCTTGCGCCAGACGATCACGTTGACGATGCCGGTCTCGTCCTCAAGCGTGACAAAGATCACGCCCTTGGCGGTGCCGGGACGCTGGCGCAGGATCACCAGCCCGGCGACGGTGATGCAGGCGTTCTGGGGCGGTTCCTGCAGCCGGGCCGCAGGCAGGCAGTGCGGCGGGTGCGGCCAGGGCTGGGATCCGTGCCCGCCTGCTGCGCAGGCTGCGGCGGGGGGGAGAACTGAGGCAGGGGTTGGGGCGGGGGCTGGCATGAGGAAAACGGCCTTGCGGTTGAAAAATATCCGGCGTGAACAAACATAGAACATTGATCCGAAAAGTCCAGCTGCGGCAGGGCAGGGTCGCAATTGGGGGTGGCACCGGCGCAGGGGCTTGGCTACACAGTCGCGCAAGTACCGGAAAAGGGAAGAGAGCTGACAATGGCAAAGATCACTTACATCGAGCACAACGGCACCAGCCATGTGGTGGACGTCGCCAACGGGCTGACGGTGATGGAAGGCGCGCGCGACAACAATATTCCGGGCATCGAGGCCGATTGCGGCGGCGCCTGCGCCTGCTCGACCTGCCACGTGTACATTGCGCCGGACTGGGTTGAGAAGCTGCCCGCCAAGGACGACATGGAAGAGGATATGCTGGATTTCGCCTATGAGCCGGATCCCGCCCGCTCGCGCCTGACTTGCCAGATCAAGGTGAGCGATGCGCTGGAAGGGCTGGTGGTGCATATGCCTGAAAAGCAGATCTGATGACCGCGGGGGCGGCGGCGCGGCGTCTGATGATGCGCGCCCGGCCCCGTTCCGCCCGCCGCGCATGGCGGGCGTTGTGTTTGGGGCTGGCCTTGGCCGGCCCGTCTGTGCTGGCGGCTGAGGACAGAGTGGTCTCGGCGCGTTACGGAGAACCCACCACACGCTATGGCCATGCAGTGCTGGGTGATGACGTGGAATACGGCGCGCTGGTACTGAAGGTGGAAAACACCGGCTCCGGCGTGGTGTCCGCCAAGGCTGTCAACCAGCAATCGGAAATCCTGATCCGTCTGCCGCTGGATCATGTGTTCGAGGACATCGCACCGCGGCTGGCGGATATCGATGGCGATGGCCGCCCCGAGGTGTTGGTGGTCGAGACCGATGTGGCAGAGGGCGCCCAGCTGGCCATTTATGATGCCCGCGGCGAAAAGATTGCCGCCACCCCGCATAGGCACCCGCAACCGCTGGCTGGCACCCATTGGCGCGGCGGATCTGGATGGCGACGGGCATGTGGAAATTGCCTATGTCGACCGGCCGCATCTGGCCAAAACTTTGCGTATCTGGCGGTTCAAGAACGGTGCGCTGACTGAAGCCGCCAGCACGCCCGGGCTGACCAATCACCAGATCGGCCAGGACTTCATCACCTCCGGCATTCGCGATTGCGGGCAGGGACCGGAACTGGTGACCGCCAGTGGCGATTGGCGCAGGATCGTCGTATCCCGTCTGCAGAACGGCAGGATCACCAGCCGGGACATCGGCGGGTTCCGGCAGGGCACGGGACTGCAGGCCGCAATGGCCTGCCGCTAAGCGCTGCCCGCGACGCGCATTGCGCGGCGCCGCGCCCAACTGGGAAGGGCATCCGCAAGGATGGGCTGGAACAGGCAGGAGTGCTTGCCGCCGTTGCCGACAGGAATGACAGGCCTGTTGCGCCGCGTCCAACCCGGTTTTTGCGCGGTGTTTCATATTTATTCATCACCTTTGGTTACCTTGCCCCTGACGAGCGGCGCCAGGCGGTTAACTGTCTGGGCCGGTTTTACAGGAGACAGGCGCGTGAGCTTTACACCATATGTGTTGGGCACCGGTATCAGCGGGTGGACCTTCCTGCAGCGGACCCGCGACCAGCAGCAGGAAATTTATGAGAAGTCGCCGGTCATCGATCGGACGGTGCAGGACTTCAATCAAAAAATCACCGGGATTCAGACTGCGGACGAGTTGCTGGATGACTACAACCTGCTGACCGTGACACTGGGCGCCTTTGGTCTGGACGAGGATATCGGCAACAGAGCATTCATCAAGAAAGTGCTCGAATCCGATGTCAGCGACTCGGGCTCTTTTGTGAACCGGCTCAACGACGTCCGGTATCAGGCGCTGGCGGAAACCTTTGGCTTCAACAGTCCGGATGGCCCGACGCTTCCCACCGCCAAGGCGGGCGCTGAATTTGCCAGTGTCGCCTCGCCGGATGATTTGCTGGCAAACGGCACCCTATTGCGCAAGGCGCTCGGCAATGTTGGCCTTGAAGGCCTCGAAAATAATCAGTTCTTTCTGCAGAAAGTTCTGGAATCCGACTTGGAAGACCCGGACTCCTTTGTCAACAAGCTGAGCAATCCCAAATATACCGAGTTTGCCCAGCAATTCAGTTTCAACAAGCCGCCGGTGTATGACAACAGCATTCAGGCGCTGGTCGGGGAGTTCAACGAACATACCGACGGCCTGGCAAGCGCGGATGAGCTGCTGGAGGATGAGAACCTTCTGCAAGCTGTCATCGAGACCTTTGATCTGGAACGCACCAGCCCCGATTTCCTGCGCCGGGTTCTGAATTCAGATACCACCGATCCAGATTCCTTTGTGAACCAGCTGGAGGACACTAGGTATCTTGCGGTCTCAGAGGCCTTTGGGTTCGGCTGGCCGGATATCAATGAAATGACCGATCCGGATGAGCTGTTGTCAAACCCTGAGGTTCTGGAGCATGCGCTGGATACATTCGGCCTTTTTGGCAGGGACGAGGCTGAGCTGCGCCAGATTCTGGAATCCGATTTGTCAGACCCGAACTCCTATGTGAACCAGCCGGAAAATGCTGCCTACTATGACTTTGCTGACGCGTTCCAGAACGGCTGGCCGGATCATGTCAGCAAGATGCAGGTGTTTTCCGATGACATCACGGACAAGCTGGGCACCTTCTCCGACCCAAGGGAGCTGGTCTTTGATATAAGCTTGTTTAATGCGACGCTGGATATCTTCGGCCAGAGCAAACGGAGCCTGGATTTTGACACCGTGATCCGTGCCTTTGAATCTGACCTGTCGTCCAGCACGTCATATGCAAACTTGCATTACGACACCGGCCTGAAGGCCATGGCTCATGCGTTTTCCTTCAATGGGGGGGAAACCGGCCGGGAGTATCCTGAAGGCTTTGCCGAGCAACTTTCCGAGCTTTACACCACCCGCCAGTTTGAAATTGAGATCGGTGAGAGCGATCAGAACATGCGCCTGGCGCTGGCCTTTGAGCGCGAGCTGCAAACCGTTGCTGATGCAGGCGGCAGCGAAAACGCCCATTGGTACGGCATTATCGGTTCGCCGCCGCTGAAAACGATTTTTGAAAGCGCGCTGGCGCTGCCATCAGGTTTCGGCCAGCTGGATGTTGACAGGCAGGTGGAGGAGATGAAGGAGCGCTCGTTTGCTGCTTTTGGAACCACCCATCCTGCAGATTTTCTCGAAGCCGGGAAACTGGATGAATTCCGCAACAGGTTCTTGATGCTGGCAGATCTCAACGCGCCTTTCAACAGCGGGATCAGCGATCCGATTCTGTCGCTCTTCTGACCCGTCGGCTGCGCTTTGGCTGTGGAGCAGCAATAGTTTCGCCCGGCTCAGAAGGCCGGCGCTATAGCGCTAGGCGCATGGTGATGCCGGTCACCCTGCTGCAGCCGGGATAAGCGCCTTCTGCGGTCTTGAAAAATCCCAGCCGGTCGAAGCTGCGGTGATTTTCCACAAGTTCGACCCTCGTTAGCAACTCAAGCGCCGGCAGGCCGGGATCCCTGACTCGCTTTGCCGCCAGGTCCTCTATCTGCCTTGCCCGGCCCGATCCGTGTCGGGCCGGATCGGCTGCCAATTTGCCCAGATACAGGCGGTCCGTCTTTGATATCAGGAATATGCAAGCCGCATGCAGGCTTCTGGCGGCCCGGATCTTGCTGCCGACCAGATAGAGATCCTTCCTTAGATCCACCGTCAGCCGGTGCATGGAAGATGGCTGATCAATGCGCCCGTCGATATAGGCAAAGCTGCGCCGGGTCAGGGCCGGCACGCCGCGGATCGCCAGCCTTGACCCGGCGGGGCTGTTTCACAGCTGGGCCACCCAGAGGGCGGGCCGGAAATACTCCCGGCTGGCCAATAGCAGAAGGCAAGCGGTGCAGACAGCATGAGAAGCCGCAGAGAGGGAATGGCTAGGCATGCCGCTTTCCTGCAAGTGCCGGCCTTTGCCGCCTTGGACAGTTCTTATTGCTTCGCTGCATCCCGCTTCTGACTGAAGTCCAGAGTACCGCAATGCTCCGGTCGGGATACTGCGGGCTGGTGGAACAATACCGCCGCGCCGGGCGCATTTGCGCCCGGCCACGCCCAACTGAGACTGTCAATCTGCGATTGACCGGGAACAGGCGGGAGAGCCGCCGCCGGGACAGATGCTCAGTCCAGCGCGCGCCAGCCGATGTCGCGGCGGAAGAACCCTTGCGGCCAATCAACCCCGTCAACCATCGCATAGGCGCGGTCGCGGGCCTCCTGCAGGGTTTCACCGCGGGCGGTCACGTTCAAAACCCGGCCGCCGGCTGCCAGCACCTTGCCGTTTTCTGCCTTGGTACCGGCGTGAAAGACCATGTTGCTGCTGTCCTCGGGCAGGGCCTTCAGCCCCTTGATTTCCGACCTTTTTTGGTAAGATCCGGGATAGCCCTCAGCGGCCATTACCACCGTGATCGCATGGTCGTCGCCCCAGTTCACCTGCGCCTCAGCCAGGCGGCCCTCAGCCGCGGCGTGCATCAGGTCCAGCGCCTGCGCGCCCAGGCGCATCATCAGCACCTGGCATTCCGGATCGCCAAAGCGGACGTTGTATTCCACCAGCCGGGGCTGCCCGTCCTGGATCATCAGACCGGCATAAAGCACGCCCTGATAAGGCATGCCGCGCTCGGCCATCACCCGCATGGTGGGCTTGACGATGTCTTCCATCGCGCGGGCTTCGACTTCAGCGGACAGAACCGGGGCGGGGGAGTAGGCGCCCATGCCGCCGGTGTTGGGGCCGGTGTCGCCTTCACCCACGCGCTTGTGATCCTGGGCCGAACCGATCGCCAGTACGTCCTCACCGTCCACCAGCACAAACAAGGACGCCTCTTCGCCTTCCATGAACTCCTCGATCACCACCTCGGCGCCGGCCCCGCCAAAGGCGCCGCCGAACATGTCGTCGATGGCGGCGATGGCTTCGTCCTCGGTCATTGCGATGATCACGCCTTTGCCGGCGGCCAGCCCGTCGGCCTTGACCACAGTGGGTGCGCCGTGTTCGCGCACATGCGCCTTGGCAGCCTCTGCCTCGGTGAAATGGCCATAGCCAGCGGTGGGCGCATTCGCTGCGTCGCAGACTTCCTTGGTAAAGCTTTTGGAGGCTTCCAGCTTCGCCGCCGCCTCAGACGGGCCGAACACCAAGAGACCTGCCTCGCGCAGGCGGTCAGCCACCCCTGCAGCCAGCGGCGCTTCGGGGCCGATAATCACGAAATCAATGGCGTTTTCCTCGGCAAAACCGGCTACGGCACCGCCATCCTCGGTATCAAACGACGCGCAATCGGCGATCTGCGCGATCCCTGCGTTGCCCGGCGCCACGATCAGCTTGTCGCATTTCGGGTTCTGCATCACCGCCCAGGCCAAGCTGTGTTCGCGCCCGCCGCTGCCAAGGATAAGGATGTTCATCTGCGTCTACTCCGATCTGACTGAGCCGAGAGGCGTCCCGGTGCTGTCCGGGGCTTGCCTTGCTTGCGGCGGGTTCTATGCTGCGCGCGAATTCAAAACAAGACCAGCCGCAAGCCGCAGGAGAGCAGCCCCGCAATGTCCGATCTGTTTGATGATCCAAAACCGGGGCAGAACGCGCCCGAATTCACCGTCTCGGAACTCTCCGGCGAGGTGAAGCGCACGCTGGAGGGCACCTTCGGCCGCATCCGGGTCAAGGGTGAGGTGGGGCGTGTGTTCAAGGCGCGCTCCGGGCATTTGTACTACGATATCAAGGACGACCGCTCGGTGCTGGCATGCACCACCTGGAAAGGGCAGGTTTCCAGCCTGTCGGTGGTGCCCGAGGAGGGGCTGGAGGTGGTCGTCACCGGCCGGCTGACCGCATTCGGCGCCCAGTCCAAATACAACATGAATGTGGACGAAGTTGCGGTTGCGGGCCAGGGCGCGCTGATGGCGCTGCTGGAAAAGCGCAAAAAACAGCTGGAGGCAGAGGGGCTGTTTGCCCCGGAACGCAAAGCGCCGCTGCCATACCTTCCGCAGATCATCGGCGTGGTGACATCGCCGTCGGGCGCGGTGATCCGCGATATCCTGCACCGGTTGCGCGACCGTTTCCCGCGCAAGGTGCTGGTCTGGCCGGTGGCTGTCCAAGGACAGAACTGTGCAGGCGAAGTGGCCCGCGCCATCGAAGGTTTCAACCGTCTGACCCCTGGCGGCGCGCTGCCGCGGCCCGATCTGATCATTGTCGCCCGCGGCGGCGGCTCGATCGAGGATCTTTGGGGCTTCAACGAGGAGATCGTAGCGCGGGCTGCGGCGGCCTCGAAGATCCCGCTGATCTCGGCGGTGGGGCATGAGACGGATACCACGCTGATTGATTTTGTCTCCGACCGCCGGGCGCCGACGCCGACGGCGGCGGCGGAACTGGCGGTTCCTGTACGGCTGGAACTGATGGCCTGGGCCGAGACCCAGGGCGCGCGGCTCACCCGCGCCGCAGGCCAGGCGGTGCAGCAGCGGCGCCAGCGGCTGAATGATCTGGCCCGCGCGCTGCCCAAGCCCGACACGTTGCTGGAAACCCCGCGCCAGCGGCTCGACCGGATTTCCGACCGGCTGCCGGGCGCGCTGATCTCCGGTGTGCAGCGCCGCCGGGTGTATCTGAGTGAAACAGCTGCCAGCTTACGCCCCGCCACCCTGCGCCAATTGGTGCAAGGCCGCCGCGACCGGCTGCAAAACCTGTCCTCCCGCCTGACCCTGCGCCCGATCCAGCGCGAGATCACAGCCCGCAAGGACGCGCTGGGCCGTCTGGCGCAGCGGCTGGATGCGGCACAGTCGCTGCGTCTCGACCGCCAGCGCCAAAACCTCTCTGCCGCAGGCCGCCAGCTGGAGATCCTAAGCTACAAATCCACGCTGGAGCGCGGCTATGCGGTGGTGCGTTCGGGCGCCGGGATCCTCACCACCAAGGCCGCTGCGGCCAAGGCCGGCCCGTTGCAGATCGAATTTGCCGACGGCATGCTGGACCTGGAGGAGGGCATCGCGGATCCTGGTTCCCTGACCGCTGCAGCGAAACCGTCCGGCGGCGGTCAGGGCTCGCTGTTCTAGCTTCTTTCTGGTCTGAAATACCCAGCCCGCCTCAGACACCGGCGTCCGGGCCGTAGCACAGCATTTCCTCGCCGATGTCTTCGGCCTCGTATAATTCGGTCGAGGCCGGGTCATCCTCAAACCGGGCAGTCAGCCCGCCGGGGGTGATTTCAAAGCTCCAGCACTGCGGATCGCCCCGGTTTTCATAGACAAAACAGATCCGGCCTGCGTCCTCGTACCAGCTGCCCTCCTGGCATCTGCCGTCCAGAAAGGACCAGACCACCCGCCGCCCGGGCAGATAGCGCTCTACCCCGTACATACTGCCGCCAAAGCCATAAAACAGGGTGCGGCCCTGAGTGTAGCGGTCGAATTGGTCGGCGTTCAGCGGCTCGGCAGCACGCAACGGCCCATTGAGGGCGGCAACCAGGGGAATCAGCATCAGGCAGCGCATGGGGTCACTGTGCCAGAGTGTCCGGGTCCCGGCCAAGGGAAACACGCCGGCTGCAAATACGGGCAGCAAACGGGCCGTAAAGCGGAGCGGCGCTGCCAGGCTCCCGTTTGGTCACCTTTGACCCGGCGGCTGTCTTGCGGCCAACTGATGCAAACGGGCAGGGAGACAGGGCCATGATGATGCAAGTGGCGGCGGCAGGGGCAGCGCTCTGCGCCGCCGGGTATTTGGGTCTGACCGCGCAGCCGCCCGGTATTCTGCGCAGCCTGGCAAAGACCGCAGCGGTTGCGCTTCTGGCGCTTGGCGCCGGGCTGGCAGGGGCACCGCTGCTGCTGGTGCTGGCGCTTGGTCTTTGCGCGCTGGGGGATCTTTTTCTGTCGCGCGACGGCGAAAGCGCCTTCATGGCGGGCGTGGGGGCCTTTGCCGCAGGGCATCTGGCTTATGCGGCGCTGTTCCTGACCCGTCCGGACAGTGATCCATCCGGTCTCCTGCACATGCCGGCTGCGCTGATCGCTGCCGGGTTGCTGGTGCTTGGCCTGATCATGACGCAGGTTCTGGCACCGCGGGCGGGCGCGCTGAAGGGGCCGGTACTGGCCTATATCCCGATCATCCTGGGCATGGGTGCCGCGGCGCTGACGCTTCCGTTTGGCACCTGGGTCTTTGCCGCGGCTTGTGCCTTCATGCTGTCGGACATGATCCTGGCGGCGGAAACCTTTGTCCTGAGCGCAGAGCACCCGCTGCGGCGGATCACGCCATATGCGGTCTGGGTGCTGTATTGGGGGGCGCAAGCCGGGTTTCTGGCTGCATTTTCCTGAACCCGGCGGCGCCTTGCGCTTTGCACTCCGGGTAAATCCGCATTAGGTGGGGGGCAGACCCTTTTGCGGAGACCAAGATGGCGTTTTTCTCAAAGCTCAAGGAGCGGCTGTTCAAATCCTCCTCCAAGCTCGAGCAGGGGCTCGATGCGATTGTCGAGGAGGGGGCGGAGGACAGTGCAGCCGAGGCGCTGGAAGCACTGACAGACACACCGGCTGTCACGCCTGAACAGCCCGCCCCGGCGCCTGTGCCGCATCCGGCGCCGCAACAACCGGAACCTGAGCCGCAACCGGCGCCTGAGCCCGCTCCGCAGCCTGCCGCCGCACCTGAACCGGCACCCGCAGCGGACCCTGAGCCACAGAAAAAGTCCCCGGGCCTTCTGGGCCGTCTTATGGGCCGCAGTGCTGTTGCCGAACCGCGCCGGGCGCTGGATGACGGCATGCTGGAGCAGCTGGAAGAGCTGCTGATTGCTGCTGACATGGGGGTGGATACGGCACTGCGCGTGACCGCTAACCTGGCCGAGGGGCGGATGGGCAAGAAGGTGTCCTCCCGCGAGATCAAGGAACTGCTGGCGCAGGAAGTTGCGCGCATCATGGAGCCGGTGGCCAAACCGCTGCCGATCTATGCAAAGCGCCCGCAGGTGGTGCTGGTGGTCGGGGTCAACGGCTCCGGCAAGACGACCACCATCGGCAAGCTGGCCAGCCAGTTCAAAGGTGCCGGCAAGAAGGTGGTGATTGCCGCAGGCGACACATTCCGCGCCGCGGCGGTGGAACAATTGCAGGTCTGGGGCGACCGTGCGGGCGTGCCGGTGCTGACAGCACCCGAAGGCTCCGACCCGGCCTCGCTGGCGTTTGATGCGATGACACGCGCGCAGGAAGACGGCGCAGACCTCCTGATGATCGACACCGCCGGCCGGCTGCAGAACCGGGCCGATCTGATGGAAGAGCTGTCGAAAATTGTCCGGGTGATCCGCAAGAAGGATGAAACAGCACCGCATAACACCCTGCTGGTGCTGGATGCGACCACTGGCCAGAACGCGCTGAGCCAGGTGGGTACCTTCCAGAAACTGGCGGATGTCTCAGGCCTGGTGATGACCAAGCTGGACGGCACCGCCAAGGGCGGCGTGCTGGTGGCGCTGGCGGACAAGTTCGGCCTGCCGATCCACGCCATCGGTGTGGGTGAGCAGATCGACGACCTCGCCCCCTTCGATCCCGGGGAGTTCGCCGCCGCTCTGACCGGTTTGGAAAAGTCCTGATCCATTTCTTCCTCTGGCCGGAAGTATCCTCCGGGGGACCGGGGGTGGAAAACCCCCGGCGCCTTCCTCCAGCGCAAAGGCGGCTGATTTGAGCGAGTGGCTGATCTCCCTGGAAGGCACCGAGGCCGGGCACCAGGCAGCGCTGTTTCTGGCCATCTGGGCCGCATTCCTGCATGCGGTCTTCGGCGCGCTGCAGAAGGGTCGGCATGATCCCTGGCTGTCGCGCGGGGCGATTGATTTTTCCTACTGCGTGATGGCGGCGCCCTTTGCGCTGTTTGTGGTGCCTTGGCCGGAGCCGCATATGTGGCTGATCTTCGCTGTCGCCTGGGTGATCCACGTCTTTTACAAACTGTTCCAGGCGCTGGCCTACACCAAGGGCAGCTACACCGTGGTCTACCCGGTGGTGCGCGGGACCGGGCCGCTGTTCACGGTGATCGGTTCCTTTTTCCTGTTCGGCGAGCTGTTCACCCCGGTGCAATGGCTGGGGGTGGCGGTGCTGCTGGCCGGGATCTTCGGTCTGGCGGGGTACAACTACCGCTACCTGACGGTGAACCGCGACACGCTGGTGCCGGCGCTGGTGCTGGCGGTGATCACTGGGTTGTTTGTGGCGGGCTACACCACATATGACGCCTATGGCATCCGGGCGACCGCGGATCCGTTCACCTTTCTGGCGTGGTTCTTCATGATCGACGGGCTGGTGTTTCCGGTGATTGCCTTTACCCGCTGGCGGCGAATGCCCGCGCCGCCGGCACCTGGGCCGCTGATGGTCCGTGGCTTCTTTGGCGGGCTGCTCGCCTTTGCGTCCTTTGGTGCGATCATGCTGGCCACAAGGCTGGACAAGGTCGGGGAGGCGGCGGTGCTGCGCGAGACCTCCACCGTGTTTGCCGCCCTCATCGGCTGGCTGGTGCTGAAGGAAACCGTGGGGCCGCGCCGGATTGCCTTGATGGCTTTGATCGCGCTGGGCGCCGTGATAGTGGAAATTGGCGGCTGAGACCGCGCGCAGAACTGACAGGAGGCCCCATGGCCGCAAAGAAGATCAACCCGACCCTGAAGATGCTGTTGGAATTGGGCCCGATTGTCATCTTTTTCATCGGATATCTGAAGCTGAAGGATGAGGTGTTTCTGATCAGCGGCCATGAGTACAAGGGCTTTATCGTGATCACCGCGGCGTTTATTCCGCTGATGGTGGCGTCCACGCTCGCCCTGTGGAAGCTGACCGGGCATCTGTCGCGGATGCAATTCGCGACCCTGGTGCTGGTGGTGCTGTTCGGCGGCATGTCGGTGTGGTTCAACGACGACCGGTTCATCAAGATGAAGCCGACGATGCTGTATCTGCTGTTCGGCGGGCTTCTGGGCATCGGTCTTATGCGCGGGCAAAGCTGGCTGAAGGTGGTGATGGAGGAAGTCATGCCGCTGCAGCAGGAGGGCTGGATGATCCTGACCCGGCGGCTGTGCGTTTTTTTCTTTGGCCTGGCGGTGGCAAACGAGCTGATCTGGCGGACCCAAAGCACCGACACCTGGGTCTATTTCAAAACCTTCGGCCTGCCGGTGGCGATGTTTGCCTTCTTCATGATGCAGGGGCAGCTGTTGCAGAAATTCGGGATCGAGGAAGAGGCCGGACCAGCGGAGTAATCTGCGGCTGACAGGGGCGGGCTCCCGCGCCTTTGCCCCTCATCCAGGATGAGGCGCAAAGCCTTGGGCCGGGCAGCGCACCTGCGCTGCGCTGCGGCATCGCTTCTTTCTGGTCTTAAATACCCGCGCCGCAGGCGCCCTTTTTGCATCAATTGCCAAACAACACCTGCTGCGCCTTGGTGTCCGAGCGGTCGCCGCGTAGCTCTGCATGCAGCGCCCGGCCCGCTACCACACCAGGGCGGGACCACATCAGCTCCAGCCAGCGGGCGAGATGCGGTTTGTCCTCCACTACCTGCTGCTGGCCTTCCCACAGCGAGGCCCAGGGCCAGACCGCCATATCGGCAATTGTGCAGTCCGGTCCCGCCACATACTCATTCTCCGCCAGCTGCCGGTCCAGAACTCCGTAAAGGCGGGCCACCTCGTTCCGGTAGCGGTCTTTGGCATAGGGCAGATCCTCGGGCGCGTATTTCAGGAAATGGTGCGCCTGGCCCGCCATCGGCCCGACCCCGCCCATCTGCCACATCAGCCATTGGTCCACTGCCAGCCGGGCGCGTTCATCCGCGCCATAGAACTGCCCGGTCTTGCGGGCGAGATACTGCAGAATGGCGCCGCTTTCGAACAGGGAAACCGGTGCGCCGCCGGGGCCGTCCGGGTCGATGATCGCAGGCATCCGGTTGTTGGGGGAGATGTTCAGAAACTCCGGCGCGAATTGGCCGCCGTTGCCAATGTCGATCAGCGTGGCCTGGTAAGGCAGGCCCATCTCCTCCAGGGCAATGGAGATTTTCCAGCCGTTCGGCGTTGGCCAGTAATACAGCTGGATCGGCTCCCGCATGGTCGTCCTCCGTCAGATGCCCGGCCACTGGAGCACGGGCAGCGGTGGTGAGGCAAGAGGCGCCGCCGCTCACTTCCGTGTGACTGGGCGAGACGCTGCCGCTTGACCGAATCCCGCAATATGCGTAAAGCCCGGACATCACATCGTGGCGATTTGTTACCGGATTGCGGGCCACGTTAAACACTCCCGCTAAAGAGGTCAGGACGTGAAGGACCCCCTTTCGCTTGGCCGATTGGGGTTTTTTTATGCGCGACAGGCGCGAGGAGACAGAAGATGAGCGACAACTGGAACAGCCGCACCAAGCTGGTTCACGCAGGTACCCGCCGCAGCCAGTACAACGAGGTGAGCGAAGCGATCTTCCTGACCCAGGGCTTTGTCTACGAGAGTGCCGAGCAGGCCGAGGCGCGGTTCATCGAGACCGGCCCGGATGAGTTCATCTATGCCCGCTACGGCAACCCGACCGTCGATATGTTCGAAAAGCGCATAGCAGCGCTGGAAGGGGCTGAGGACGCCTTTGCCACTGCTTCCGGCATGGCGGCGGTCAACGGCGCGCTGACCTCGCTGGTGAAAGCGGGCGATCACATCGTGTCGGCCAAGGCGCTGTTCGGATCCTGCAACTATATCCTGGCGGATGTTCTTGGCCGCTTCGGGGTCGAGGTAACCTTTATCGACGGCACTGATCTGGATGCCTGGCGGCAGGCCGTGCGCCCGGACACCAAGGCGGTGTTTTTCGAGTCCATGTCGAACCCGACGCTGGAGGTGATCGATATTGCCGCGGTTGCAAAGATCGCCCATGCAGCAGGCGCGACGGTGGTGGTGGACAACGTGTTCTCGACACCGGTGTTTTCCCGTGCGATCGAACAGGGCGCCGATGTGGTGATCTATTCCGCAACCAAGCATATCGACGGCCAGGGCCGGGCGCTTGGCGGGGTGGTGCTGGGCACCAAGGATTTCATCCGCGGCACGCTGGAACCCTATATGAAGCACACCGGCGGCAGTCTCAGCCCGTTCAATGCCTGGGTGATGCTGAAGGGGCTCGAAACCATTGACCTGCGGGTCAACGCCCAGGCGGACAGCGCCCTGAAAATCGCCGAAGCGCTGGACGGCCATGCAGCGCTGGAGCGTACCATCTATCCGGGTCTGAAGGGTCACGCGCAGAACGCATTGGTGCAGGCTCAGCTGGGCGGCAAGGGCGGCACCGTGCTGTCGCTGGACCTGAAGGGGGGCAAGGACGCGGCGTTCAAGTTCCTGAACGCAATGACCATCCCGGTGATCTCCAACAATCTGGGCGATGCCAAATCCATCGCCACCCACCCGGCTACCACCACCCACCAGCGCCTCAGCGATGAGCTGAAGGCGGAGCTGGGCATCACGCCCGGCCTGGTGCGCTTTTCGGTCGGGCTGGAGGACGCGGAAGACCTGATCGCCGACCTGAAAGCGGCGCTGGAGGCGGCGCAGGGCTGAGGCGCGCACCCGCCGTCTGCTTCTTTCTGGTGGAAGAAATCTACCGTGTTGCTTTGGTCGATACTTAGCCCCCACGCCAGCATGGGCAAAGAGCGTTTAGACATCGAGTGCCGGAACGCTCTTTGCCCATGAGATTTTCAGCAAAAGCAGCTGTTCGTCTTTCGCGCAGCGGAAACAACGTGAGAGCCGATGTCGTTGAAAAACCCGTTGTTTTTGGCGGCATACCCGGGGTTATGGACCTGATTTCCTGGAGTAATCTGTGGTTGCACCGCTCTTTTTACGCAGCGGCAGGCACTATTGGCTTCAGTTTGGCCGGTTTCCTGAGGTTCTGGGCGGTGGCTGCTAAGGTGAACTCGTCCTGGACGCCACATGGGCCTCGTAGCCGGAGCCGCCCCAGCCCGAGGATGCGTTTGAGGTGCGCGAAGAGCATTTCGACCTTCTGACGCCGCCTCTGGGCGGTCGGGTTGTAGCCGGAGGCCGTGCAGAGCCGGGCGAAGTCTCTCACGATCTCATATTTGTCTCGATTGATGCTGCGCGTTGCAGTGTCGGGGCAGCATTTTTGCTTCGATAGGCAGGTCTGGCTGTCGAGTTTTGAGCTGCGGTACTGGCGGCGGCCGGGCTTGGGGTTGTGTCTTCTGGGATCAGAATAATTTCGCCGGGTGTGGCGCAGTTCTTTACCTTCCGGGCAGATGTAGCGGTCATTTTCTTCGTCCCATGTGAAGTCGGATCGCGACCGGATGCCATCCTTGCGCTTTGAATGATCAAAGACCGGAATGAACGGGAGTATCTTCCGCTTGAGCGTCAGCCAAACCAGATTATCAGATGAGCCATAGGCGGTGTCCGCTGCGGCCCGATCAGGCTTCAGGCCAAAGCGCTCTTCCGTCCGGCCGGTCATCTTGCGCATGGCACCCGCCTCTGCCTGCCGGATCGAGCGGCTGGCATCCACGTCAAGAATGATCCCATGATCCGTGTCGATCAGGTAATTGTCTGAATAGGCAAAGAATGCAGGTCCTTTGCGAGCCGCGGTCCATTGGCTGGCGGGATCGGCATGTGCCGTGAACTTGGGTGTTGTCTCACCGGCCGCACCGAATGCTGCGTCATCGAGAGTGTCGAGATACTCGCGCACCGCCCGTGATATATCATTGGGATCGATCTCCCTGGCCACCCATTCTTCGGGATTGCTGGAGTTCTGCTTCTGAACATCCGCAACAATCAGGCTGGCATCCACGGCGACCCCCTGGCCACCGACAAGCCCTTCCGGCACGCATCTTTCAACAGTCGTCTCAAAAACATGACGCAGCAGATCACTGTCGCGGAAGCGACCGTGCCGGTTCTTGGAGAATGCCGAGTGATCCGGGATGCGGTCAGTCAGATCAAGGCGGCAAAACCAGCGACAGGCCAGGTTCAGATGCACCTCTTCGCAAAGCCGCCGTTCGGATCGGATGCCAAAGCAGTAGCCAACCACAAGCATGCGGATCATTGGTTCAGGATCGGCCGATGGCCGGCCCGTGCGGCTGTAGAAACCCGCCAGATGACCCCGGATGCCGCTCAGATCGAGATGCCGGTCAATCGATCGCAGCAGATGATCCTACGGGACATGCTCCTCCAGAGAGAAGTCGTAAAAGAGTTCGGCCTGCGCCGCCTGCCTCGGTCCCGTCATCGCCAACCCTCCCGCTTAATGCGGATATTGAATCAGCCACTTAATCGCCGATCAAGTAGGAGTTTTTCAACGACATCGGCCAATTATTGACCGATGCTGTTCGCAACTGAGATTTTTGCGTGGCTTGCGGAAGTCGCTCATATGTATCCGGCCTTTTTGTCGGCTCGCGGGCCGTTGCCACTGTGGGTTACGAACGCGCCTTGGTCTCATTACTGTCCGGATCTGTGACGACCCAATTGGCTCTCAGACTTTGGGGGCGTCGTTTCTCCGTTCCAAGCTATTCTCCTTCGCGAACTTCGGTGACCCTTTAGGCGCTTCAAATTGCGCCCAGAGGCTCATTCCTGTTTGGCTCACAGGTTGAGCCATAGCGCAAAACACTCCATGCGGTGCGGGCCAGTTTGTTAGCCAAGGCAACGGCGGCCTTGTTATGCGGCATGCGGCCGACAGCGCTTCTTAACCAAGGTTCAAAGTCCAAAGCATCCCAGCGATGAGGGCGCATCAGGATGACATTGGCGGCCTGAACGAGCAGCATTCGCAAATAGCCATTGCCGCGCTTGCTGATCCGACCAAGGATTGTTCTCCCACCAGTACTGAATTGGCGCGGCACGAGACCGACCTAATCGGCAAAGTCCCGGCCGCGGTCAAACACGTCGCCCTGGCCAATTGCCGCGACTATCGCAGTCGAGATCAGGCGGCCGATCCCCGGGATGGTCATAATGTTGGCGCTGTTCTCCTCCGACCGGCCGATCTCTTCTATTTCCGATGAGATCGCCTTGATCCTTTCGTCGATCCAGAGCCAGTCGCCATAGAGCCCCAGGAGGGTGGTGCGCATCCGCGGTGAGATTTCTGCCCGCCGGTTTTCAAGGATCGCCTCAAACGAACTCTGCAGTGCATGTCTTCCAGCGCGCACGGTGATGCCTTGCTCAATCAAGAACGCCCGGATCTGATTGCTTGTCGCGGCGCGCCACAAGCCTGGAGCGCACGCGGTGCAGCGCTTGCAGGTCCAACTGATATTGGCTCTTTTCGGCAACCGTGCGCAAGTTCGGCCTCATCGCCGCCTCTGCAATCGCTTCCGCGTCGTTGTAGTCGTTCTTCTGGCCCTTCTTGAAGGGCTTGACGTAAATCGCCGGGATGATCCGAGGCTCGAAACCAAGCTCTCGCAACATACGACTGACAAAATGAGCGCTCATACAAGCCTCCATGCCGACGACGCATCGCGGAAGCTTTCAAAGTTCGGCTTCAGCGCTGACCGTTTAATCTTCTTGCGTAAAACACGCTCGCCAGCATGATCAAAACCAACGAGATGGAAGGTTTCCTTCCCGACATCGACGCCGATGAGCCGTCGTCGCCTGAAAACCAAATGTGCGAAAGATATTTGACAGTTGAGCTGCCCCCTGAATTTCGGACACTGACGTAAGCTATGATTTGTTGTCTGCTGGTCTTCGACGAAGAGGAGATCAGAGATGTCGAAACGGAAGAACCACTCGCCCGAGTTCAAGGCGAAAGCCGCGCTTGAGGCTTTGAAGGGTGAGCGAACTGCGGCTGAGCTTGCCAGCCAATTCGGCGTCCATCCCACGATGATCCACAGCTGGAAACGCGCTCTGCTGGAAGGCGCGTCCGGCGTGTTTGAACACGGCGGAAAGAAGTCCCCAGAGATCGACGAGGAGCAGGTCAAAGAACTGCACGCGAAGATCGGGGAGCTGGCTGTCGCCAACGATTTTTTGTCACGAAAGCTCAAGCCGTGGACCGGCAAGTGAGGCGCAAGATGGTTGAGCCTGCCAATACCAACCTGTCGATTGGCAAGCAGTGCAAGCTGCTGTCGATCTCGCGGTCGTCGTTTTACTGCACGCCCAAGGGCGAGACGGCGATGAACCTGATGTTGATGCGCCGGATCGAGGAACAGTTCCTGGAAACGCCGTTCTTTGGTGTCCGCCAGAAGACTTGGCACCTCCGAAACGACGGGCACCTTGTGAACGAGAAGCGCATCCGACGCTTGATGCGGCTGATGGGCTTGATGCCGATCTATCAGAAACCAAACACCAGCAAAGCAGCGAAAGGGCACAAGACCTATCCCTATCTGTTGCGTGGTCTACGCCTGGAGCGTCCCAATCAGGTGTGGTGTGCCGACATCACGTATCTGCCAATGCGCAGGGGCTTTCTGTATCTGGCGGCGATCATGGATTGGCACACCCGAAAGGTGCTGGCCTGGCGCCTTTCGAACACGCTGGAAGCAGACTTCTGCGTCGAGGCACTGAACGAGGCCATCGCCAGGTTTGGCCCGCCGGAAATCATGAATACGGATCAGGGCAGCCAGTTCACATCTTTTGCCTGGACGAGCAGATTGCGCCGATCCGGCGTGCGGATCTCCCCTCTCGCGCATGCACACATGCGCTGCCGGGCAGCGGATGGATGGCAAGGGGCGCTTCCTCGATAACATCTTCGTCGAGCGGCTCTGGCGGTCGTTGAAATACGAATGCGTCTGCCTGCAGGCCTGGGAGGCCGGATCAGAGGCGAAGGCCGGCGTTGGGAAATGGATCGATTTCTACAACCGAAAACGCCCACACTCCGCCCTTGGCGGCAAACCCCCAGCCGTGGTCTTTTGGCTGAGAAAAGAAGAAACCCAAACCGATCAGCAGGAGCAGAGAGTAGCTTAACCTACGTCAAAACCTGTCCAAACATTGGGGAGTAGCTCAAGTACCCCTGATGCGCACATCCCGCAAGAAACGCATCGGCGTGGGCCGTTCGCTCAATCGCCTGCGCAACCTGGTCGAGCGGTGCTTCTACAAGCTCAAGAACGCCAGGCGCGTCGCAACACGCTACGTCAAGACGGCTGAGAACTTCCTAGGCTTCATCGACATCACGTCGATCCGCCTTTGGCTCCGACATTTGGCAACATGACCTAGGCGGTGTTGACAAAAGGGATTCACAACGCACCGCAGGCGTGATTCAAGCTGGTATCTTCGATGGAGACCAGCTTGGCACGAGATCTGATGACGGATGAGGAATGGGCGTTTTTTGAACACTTCATCCTCGCTATCCGCGCTGCAATCGGGCGCAAACCGGCCAACCACCGCCTTGTTCTGGATGGGATTTTCTGGATATCCAGAACCGGGTCCCCGTGGCGGGACCTACCTGAGGAGTTCGGCAAATGGTCCAGCGTTTACCGCCAGTTCAGGCGCTGGACCCTGGCAGGGCTTTGGGAGGATATCCTGGATGCCCTGAACCAGAGCAGAGCCGTCCCCGACGCCCTGCAAATGGTTGATAGCACCGTGATCCGCGCGCACCACCAAGCCGCTGGCGCAAAAGGGGGACTCCGGAACAGGGTTTTGGCCGCTCAAGAGGTGGGTTTTCGACCAAGATCCACCTCCGCGTCAACGCGCACGGGTTGCCAATGAGAACCGAGATCACGCCGGGGCAAACGTCAGATTACCTTGGCTTTGATCTTGTCATGGCTGACAACCTGCCCGAGCCGAAAGTGCTGCTGGCAGATCGTGGATATGACGCTGATCGCATTCGGGAAAACATGAACGAGCGCATTATCCAGCCGCAAATCCCGATGCGAAAGACCCGCAAGATGCGTGTTGGAGTGGATCATACGCTTTACCGGCTGCGCAATATGGTCGAACGGTGCTTCAACAAGCTCAAGAACGCGCGCCGTGTCGCAACCCGTTATGACAAAACTGCTGAGAGTTTTCTGGGTTTCATCGACATCACGTCAATCCGCCTATGGTTCCGCCATTTGTCAACATGACCTAGTCGAGAGATGCTTCAACAAATTGAAGAATGCCCGGCGTGTGGCAACCCGCTATGACAAGACAGCCGAAAGCTTCCTCGGCTTCATAGACATCACTTCGATCCGCCTCTGGATCCGCCATTTGTCAACATGACCTAAGCAAGGTGAAAATACATAAGCCAAGAGCTGTTGTCTGAACCGCCTAAATGGGACTCGTTTTCAAAACTGAACAGTTGGAATATTATTGCGCCAAGTCGAGCGCGTATTCCTGATAGATGACTGGGCTAAAAATTGAATTCACTTGAACGGGGCGCTGGGGTAGCAAATCTGTCGCGAAAACCTTGGCGGCTTCGAAGTCTTTGGTTTTCAAAGACCTTAGATCCTCTGGGAAAGGGATTTGCGGTTGATTTTCAGTACGGCTGGCCAAATTGAAACCCCAGATGCCAAACGATGGAATCGGGATTTGGTAATTCGCAACTTCGGGAAAAACCGCTTTGAGGGTCTCAGAAACAGTCCAATAGGTGTGCGGCGAAAAGAACGGAGAGCTGCTTTGAGTCACAAGCGTACCATCTTCGGTCAGGACCGCAGCGACCATAGCATAGAATTCCACAGAATAGAGCTTGGACAGAGCTTCGTTGTGGGGGTCTGGGAAGTCGATAATGATCCGGTCGTACCGCTGGTCCGTTTCTTTAACAAAAAGAAAGGCATCCTGATTGTAGACGTGCAGCTGCGAGGCCTGCATGCTGCCCTTGTTCAAGCGGACCACCGGCGCAAAGTCTCTCCCCAAGTCCGTCATTGCAGGGTCGAGATCCACCAGGTCAATGCGCTCAACACTTGGGTGCTTTAGAATTTCCCGAATCGCCAGCCCATCTCCGCCCCCCAGGACCAGAACGTTTTTTGCCGGTTTGCCCCAAGACATCACCGGATGCACCAAAGCTTCGTGGTAGCGGTATTCATCGGCCTCAGAAAACTGCAAATGCCCATCAATATAGAGGCGCACATCGTTTGTCTTCCAGGTGTTTGTCACAACCAGCGTCTGATATTGTGATTGTTTGCGCCAGACGATGCGGTCGAAATAGAGATGGTCCTGGGCAAAGGCTGTGATCCAGCCTGCAGACAGAGTCAGGCCGAACAGCAAGGCCACTGCGGCCAGCACATAGCCCATCATACGCCGGGGAGCATCCAAATGGTCGCGCAACCACAATACGTTCAGAAGGGCAACTGCTGCATTGGTCAGGCCGATTGCAAAAGATGACGAAATCAGTCCCAATGAGGGCAGTAGCAGCAGTGGAAACATCACTGACCCGAGCAGCGCGCCAAGATAGTCTAGTGACAGCACGCCTGAAATCGACTCCCGGACTGTGGAGCCTTCCGACAGAACCCGGGTCAGCAAAGGAATTTCAAGCCCGACCAGAAACCCGATAGCCGAGATGAAGGTGAACATTCCCACTGTATAAAACCAGGGTGCCATCGGAAAGAGCATGAAAAGGGAGATGCTGCACAGCCCGCCAACCAGGGCCAGAATAATCTCTACCCGGACAAAGGCCTGGATCAGGTTTCCATTGATGAAACGTGAAACATATGACCCAACCCCCATGGCGAACATAAAGAACCCGATTGTCAGCGAAAACTGATAAACTGAGTTGCCAAGCAGATAGCTGGAGACGGTCCCAATAATCAGCTCATAGACGATCCCGCACAATGCCACCACAAGGATCGAACCCAGAAGAATTGCGCCCTGTCTCCGGGGTAAATCCTGATAACGGTTCAGGCTGGATGCCTCCGTCATAGCGACCTCTTTCAGTAGAATGAAGAATGGCCCGGACGCCGAAACGCATCCAGGCCTGCCGTTCGCGTTCGCGATCCGGATTACTTGCCGGCACGCAGGCCGCCCGAGCGGGCGCTTGAAGGTGCCTTGTAGCTGGACCGCGGGGTGATTGTACGATTGTTGAAGCTTGCTTTTGTCACCCCGGCGGACCGCTGGCGGCTGATCAGCGAGCCGATCAGCGCACCGGCCAGAAATCCGGTCCCGGAGAACCGCAGGCCGGTCGAGTTTCCGCTCACATCCGAGGCGATCAGACGCTTGTTTTCCTCGTCGATTTCAACGGTGAAAACGTCACCTTCCTCACTGTCCTGAACCCCGTTTTCGTTTGCATCGGCAAAGCCCAGGAATTTCGCATCCTGCTGGGTTTCAAGACCAAGGGTTTGATCAAAGAACCGAGGTTCGGAGTTCATAACGTTTGTCAGATACTCTGTAAATTCCTTGATCTGCGAGTCGTCTGCCGTGGTAACATTGTTTTCACCTAAGAAGGCTTCGTAGTTCATCAGCGCATACTCGGTGCGGTCCAAGACCTGGCCCAGGTCCGCTGTCTGCTCTCTTTGGGGGGCAAGGAACATAGAGTAGGCAACAAAGCCAGCAATGCCAACAAATGCGATAGTTTTAATTTTTCCAAGCATATTCAGTTCTCTGTGTAAAATGCGGGGCAGTCTTTATCTTTCGGGGGCAATGAGCATGTCCACCAATCTTGCTGCAACCCCAAACTGTAAAAATCTTTCAGGCTGCCGCAAAATTTGAACCCTTGTGATTGAAGAGCTGCACTATTTGCCGTTGAAAGATCCGATGGCAGCACCAGCACAGCCATGCGTGCGCCATTGACTGCAGCATCTGCCAGAACGGCTTCTGCCCCCTCTAGGCCTTTACCCGTTTCCTGCCATTTTAGACCAGCTACCTTGTCTCCTTCCGGCGCTTTTTCGGCCCCGGTGAACCGGATCCCATTGGAAACCTTCAGCTCTGGTGCGGGCGGGGCGGCCTGTTCATGGTTGACCAGCGCATAGATCATCTTGGCTTCTCCCGGTTCATGGTAATCCGGCACCCTTACTTCCAGATCCGCACCAAACTCTTCATACATACGGTGCGCGGCTGCATAGATCTGTTCACCGTCTTCCGCGTAGTCACTGGTTTCAATGAAGAGCTTTCGCATCTGACTGTCTGTCAGTTTCTGCAGCAAGTCTGACATCATCTGCCGCCCCAGCCCCTGGCCGGCGCAGTCCTGGTCCAGATAAGTCCAGGACAACCATGCAACGCCATCGGCTTCGGTATCCGGAGTATATCCAGTCACACCAAGAATGCTGCTGCCCTGCTTAAGAATGAACATATTGCTGACACCCTGGCTGAGCATTGCGGCCTCTGCTTCTGCCGCGTCGTCTTCATCCGTTTGTGCAATGATTTCAACCACGCGGGAAAGGTGGTTGAGCACCATAGGCTTCAGCGCGGGTGCTTTGGTGCCAAAGAGATTTTCGAACATAAAGAATACCCCTCCCAGGGCGGCAGAAACAGCGTGGGAATAAATTGCGAGGCTTTCATCGGCGAAATGCAACTCGGCTGCAAGCAGCACCGCGCCCCAAAGCAGCAACCAGGGGCGCTGTTTCTTGGACGCCACTGACAGAGCAGCGTAGCTGCCAAGCCCATAGGCCACACCAGAGGCTCCCGCAAAGCCGGGTCCAACAATGACGAGTTCCGCCCCTGTCCCCAACACAGTGCATGCAAGCATTAATAATACAGTGCCCATATGGCCGAGGCGTGGCTCTACCTGCCATCCTGCCAAGGCGATGATCAAAGCGTTGACGGCCAAATGGAGCACCGATCCGTGACGCAACACGCCTGCCAAAAGCTCAGCAAAGCTCTGCAGCCCTACTGTGCCTGAGACTGGCCCAAGGTAGAGATACGCCCAAAGTATCAATATGTTGAACCCGAGGGATGCCGGTGAAACCAGAAGAAAGTAACCAACTTTGTGTATCATGATGAAAGGTTATCCGAAATTAACTCAGCCCAGTGCTGTCCCCTGTATTGCCCAATGCCATTTGTCGGCACTTCATGGCAGGCTTTAACCGTGAAACTGGCATAGAAGTATGCATCCATTTAGTATCCACTCACTGGAGCAAACCCTCCGGCTTCCAGCCGGATCCGCTTAAGCGTGAAAGAATCCTGTTATGCGCTTACCCTCCGGAAAATGAGCCGCAGCCGGGTCGAAGGCTCATTTTCCGGAGGGTAAGCGCATGCAATATGATACCGGCGAACACTGCGTTTTCTACCACCGCTACCATATCGTATGGTCGACCAAATACCGCTACAAAGTGCTGCGCGGGGCATTGCGCCTGCGGTGCGCGACATTTGCCGCCAGGTCTGCGCCGAGAACGGGGTCGCCATCTCGCGCGGGGTGCTGTCGAGCGACCATGGGCATATGTTCGTGCCGGTACCGCCGAAACTCGCCATCTCCGATCTGGTGCGCAAGATGAAGGGCCGTTTGTCTTACCGGGTGCAACGGGAATTCCCTGCGATCCGCAGGCGCTACTGGGGCTGCCGGTTCTGGGGCCGCGGGTATTTTTCAACCACCAACGGCGCCATCACCGAAGACATCGTACTTCAGTACCTGGAAAATCACATTGCCGATCCTACCGGCGCCAGCCGGTAGTCGTTCAGTTGAATTGTTCCTATCGATATCCTGATCCTTCGTCATCTGCGGCCGCGAAGGCCCTTCTGCCGTTTGGATAGCCGGACATATGGCGCGGCGGGTGGCGTGATATTTTGTGACCGTAAAACCGGCCGCCTTCAATCTGACAGAGGCTGGATTGAGGGCAATATCAAACACATAATTCCCGGGGGTGAATTGAGCCGCAGGCTCAAGTGGGGGACAGCGCCCCCGCATATTTCACATCTCCCAGGGAAACGTGTCGAGCCGCACCGGCCGGTCCGCGGTGACCAGTACCTGGGTTTCCAGCTTGACCGACTCGGATCCTTTCTCGCCGATCAGGCTTTCAATGCAGATCACCATGTTTTCCTCGAACTGACCGCCGTGGGCGCCGTCAAAGTCCACATGCAGCGGCACCACCGGCCATTCGTCAGCCATGCCGACGCCATGGGCTGCCAATGAGTAACGGTAGGGTTGATAGGCGTCCGGGATCTGCCAGCTTTTGGCGTTGAACCCTGCGAAACTCAGACCCGGCTGCAGCAGCGCCATGTTGTGTTCGATCTGCGCCCGTGCCGCGGTGTACAGCCGCTTCTGGGTGTCTGTCATCGGCACATAGCCGCAGGTCCAGCTGCGCGAGAGATCCGCGCAATAGCCATAGGGGCCGATCATGTCGGTATCGAATGAGATCATCTCTCCCTCGCGGCATTCGCGAGATGAGCATTCCTTGTACCAGGGGTTGGTGTTGGGCCCGCAGGTGAGAAGCTTGGTTTCCAGCCATTCGCCGCCCGAGCGCGCATTCTCGAAATGCAGATGCGCCCACAGCTCCTGTTCGGTGACACCGGGCACCGAATGCTCGTAGATCCGCGCCATGCCGGCCTCGCAGACGCGGATGGTCCAGCGCATCAGATCGATCTCGTCTGCCGATTTGATGGCGCGGGCGGTCTCGGTAATCTGACCGCCGTCGATGACCTGAAGGCCGTGCTCAGACAGCGCATGCACGCCGTCGGGTTCCATCCGGTCGACGCCCAGCCGCAGGTTGCCGCCGCCGTATTGCTTGATCAGATCCGCGATCTCCGCCGCCCAGGGGGACAGTCTGTCCGCGGCCTTGTCACCAGCGCACATGAACATCCAGCCGATGGCGTTCCTGACCTCGTCAATGCCGGGCAAGCCATCGTTCAGATGCTCGCAGCCCTTGAATTCGAACATGATGCCGGGGCCGCCGTTCAGGATCAGCGCATAGCGGATCGGGTTATGGGCGGTCCAGATCGACATGTTGGAACAGTCGAACGCATAGCGGATATTGACCGGGTCATAGAGCAGGAGGCCCGCCACGTCCTGGCGTGCCATCTCGTCCCGCAGCCGTTGCAGGCGGTAGGCGCGGGCGCGGTCCAGAACATCCTGGCCGATCGGTGACTTCAGCGGTTTGTCTGCACCTTCCGCATTGAGGAAAGTGCGTTTGCGCTCGTCCTTGAAAACAGCCAGCCCGGTCATGAGGCGCGCCCGTAAAAGCCAATGTTCTCCGCGTCGGTGAACCGCACGCCGGGGCGTTCGTAGAAGGTGAAGACGGCGATCACCCGCGTCTTGTGCCCTTTCACAGTGCCCACCCGGTGGGGGGAGTTTTTGCCGCGGAAGATGTTGAGGGTGCCGGGGGCCAGGGTGATGGCGCGCATGTTGGGATCTTTGCCTGCCAGCAGCCGCTCGACGCCCTCATAATTAGGGTCGTCATCGCTGCGCAGCTCGGGGCTGTAGATGAACTCACCGCCCGCATCCGGTGCTTGCAGCAGCATGGTGGTGGTGAACTCGGAGCGGTCGAAATGCCAGTTCAGCGCCTGCTCGGCCCCATAGGACATGATGTTCAGCCGCGCCAGAGGGTCGTCCATGGTGTAAAGCGCGGGCTTGTCCATGGTGGCGGCCAGGAACGCGGCAAAGGGCGGCCAGTCATAGAGCCGCAGCACCGGCGAGTCCGGGAACTGGTCGGCGCAGAGGGTGAAATTGGAGGTCTCAACTTTTTTGAGCGCCGGATGGTCCGGCGCCAGCCCCTCAACCGTGTCTTTGAAGTAGACGTTGTGTTCGCGCTTGTGGTGGAAGCTCTCGGTCTTAAACTTGCCCTGCAGCGCATCTGCGGCGCCTTGGGCCACTTCCGTCTTCATCAGACCGTCCAGGCTGAACATGCCGTCCGCAGCCAGCTCGGCGCGGCAGCGGTCCACCAGGGCCTGCCATTCGGGGCTGCCGGGGCGGTCGAGCGGGTAGCGGTCGAGATCGAGAATATCGCGCATGGGGTGTTCCTTGGGATCTTTCGGGCTTTGCCCAAGCCTGCGCGCCGGATGGGGATCTGACCACTATAAAATATCTTGGCGAGCATAAGGAAATCTTGCACTGTGCAGCCATGAAACTGCCGCCTCTGAATGCGCTTCGCGCCTTTGAATGCGCCGCCCGGACCGGGAGTTTTTCGGCTGCGGGCGCGGAGCAAGGGGTGAGTTCGGCGGCGGTGTCGATGCAGGTGAAAAACCTTGAGGACTGGCTGGGGCTGAAGCTGTTCATCCGCCGTGCGAACCAGGTGCGGCTGACCGATGCGGGGCGTGATTATTACCAGAAGGCGGCGCTGTCGCTGGCAGAGATTGCTAGTTTCACCCAAGCGCTGACCGAGGGCCGCGGGCACCGTCCGCTGGTGATTTCGGCCACACCTGCACTGGCGCAGCTGTGGCTGCCGGAACGGCTGAAGATCTTCTCGGGCGTGCGCCCGGATGTGCCTGTACGGCTTCGGATCGAGGATGACAGTATCGACCTTGAGGCTGAGGGCATTGATGCCCGGCTGTCTTATGGCGGGGAGCATCCGGATTACCGGACACAGGAAATGTTCAAGGACCGTTTGGTGCCGGTTGGCATTGATCCGGGGGCGGATATGCGGACAGCGCCGCTGGTGGAGGTAAGCTGGGGAGAGACGATTTCGTCGGTTCCCGGCTGGCGGCAGTATTTCGTGCAGCACGGGATTGCCCGCGAAAACCCTGTGGCAGCGGTGATTGCGCAGTCGGTGCCGTCAGTCGTGCCGCTGGTGCAGGCGGGACTGGGTATTGCACTGCTGCCCGAGCAGGTGGTGAGCGGGGAAATCCGCGCGGGCAGGCTGCACCGGCTGGACGGGCCGGCGCTGGCCATGCCGCGGCCCTATGTGCTGGTTACCGCGCATTACAAGTCGCGCTCACGGCGATTGCGGACGCTTGCAGAGGCGCTGGGCGTCCGATAAGGCGCCGGTTCTGCCGCATTTGGCGGATCCGTTTTGAAAAGTGACGCGTAACAGTATATGAGGGTGGCCTGCCGGATCCTATATGGGGCCGCATGACTTGGGGGAAACGCCGATGAACATTCACAACCGCGACGCTGCCGAGGCGCCGGACCGCGAGGCGGCTGCCGCCGCGCTGGATGTGCTGCGTGCCTGGGCCGGCACTGTGACCGAGACCGAGATCGCCCAGCTGGACCCGGCGGTGGCGCGGCTGCTGCCCGGCCGTGAAGTGGGCAACTACCCGGATCTGTCGCGTCACTACCCCGAAGATTTCACGTCGGACGAGGCCTACCGCGCCACGCTGCCCGACTTGCAGAACGGTCCGACCAGCCTGATCCGCGGCGCGCAAGAGCAGATCCAGCATGTGGGGATTTCAAATTTCCGCCTGCCGATCCGGTTCCACACCCGCGATGACGGCGATCTGACGCTGGAAACCAGCGTGACCGGCACCGTCAGCTTGGATGCCGGCAAGAAGGGCATCAACATGTCCCGGATCATGCGCACCTTTTATAAACACGCCGAGCGCACCTTCAGTTTCGAGGTGATGGCCGCAGCGCTGGATGATTACCTGAGCGACCTGGACAGTCCCGATGCGCGCATTCAGATGCGGTTCTCCTTTCCTGCGCGGGTTCAAAGCCTGCGGTCCGGCCTCAGCGGCTATCAGTATTACGATTTCGCGCTGGAATTGGTGGACCATGACGGCGTGCGCGAAAAGATCATGCATATGGACTATGTCTATTCCTCGACCTGCCCCTGTTCACTGGAGCTGTCAGAGCACGCCCGCCAGTCGCGCGGCCAGCTGGCGACGCCGCATTCGCAGCGCTCGGTGGCGCGTATTTCGCTGCAGTCGGTGCCGGGCAGCGACTGCCTGTGGTTCGAAGACCTGATCGAACTGTGCCGCCAGGCGGTGCCGACCGAGACGCAGGTTATGGTCAAGCGCGAGGATGAACAGGCCTTTGCCGAGCTGAACGCTGCCAACCCGATCTTTGTCGAGGATGCGGCGCGTTTGTTTTGCGAGGCGCTGCAGGGCGATGCGCGAATCGGCGATTTCCGGGTGGTGGCCAGCCATCAGGAAAGCCTGCACAGCCACGACGCGGTCAGCGTGCTGACCCAGGGTCCGCTGTTCAAGGCGATGAGCCTGGATCCGAAACTGTTCTCGACCCTGATCCACCAAGGATAGCCTGCCGGGCGGCGTGCCCGGTTTGAAGGCAGGCATACAACTGACCTCCCGTAATTTCTGCGCTGCCGCATTTTTTTGCTGCCGTGCAGCGAAATATGGTAAGCTCCGTGCTGTAGCCTGGAGGATTCTCCAGGGGTTCAGGGGAGCCGTTGTGCATGGGGCAGGGATCTTACACCCGGTTGCCGATGCTGCAGGCCCGGATCTGCTCCGGAGCCGCACCTCTCCTTTTTTTGCCCGGCCGCAATACCAACAGGCAGGATAAAACCAGTGCATGAAGTAAGGAGTATCTGATGAGCAGTTTTCACCAGCGCGGCGCATTCTCAGCCCTGGCGCATGAATGGGCAGGTTATACAGCAGGTACACAGCTGAAGCTGTGGCGGCAGATGACCGAAGCGGCGATTACGGCGCCGCTGGAGCAGATGCGGGCCGCTCATACCATGTTTGAGATGCAGCGGAAAATCCTCGGCTTCGCGGTGCCGCAGCAGGCAAGGCCGGAAACAGCAATGCCGCAGACCGCCCAGCCGTCAACGCCTGCGAAAGAAGACACTTCAGTTGCGCCCGCAGTGCAAGCCACGCAACCGCCTGCCAGGAAAGCGGCGGAAAGACCTGCCGCCAAAAGGAAGCCGGTTGCCAAAAAACCGGCTGAGCGCAAGACCGCGGAACAAAAACCGGCCCTGCAGGCTGCTGCAGCAAAGGCACCTGCTGGTAAAACCGTGCCGGCCGAGGCAGCAGTTGCCAAGCCGGAAGTTGAAAAACCAGCGGCGGCGACGGCAAATCAGGCACCGGCACGCGCAACAGGGAAAACGGCCGCTGAAGCGGTTTCCGAGCCATCTGCGGTGTTCCGCGGGTCCTCTGCCCGTCGCGGCAGCCCTGAAAAACAGCAAAACACTGCGCAGTCCGCCGCAGTGGCGGCAGTGACCAAGTCCTTTGCTGTGCAGACGCCCGCACCGGAAACGGCGCCCCCGGCTGCCAAGCCGGCGCGATCAGAGAAAGCGGCGCCAGGCAAACGCCCGCGCAAGCCGTCCAAACCGCGCAAGATG
This sequence comes from Leisingera sp. NJS204, assembly GCF_004123675.1. NCBI lineage: Bacteria > Pseudomonadati > Pseudomonadota > Alphaproteobacteria > Rhodobacterales > Roseobacteraceae > Leisingera > Leisingera sp. NJS204. The sequence goes on from NZ_CP035417.1 coordinate 1,406,383, forward strand.
CCCGCACGCAACGCTGTAAAAGCCGGCGAGGGCAAGGAATAGCGGCGCAGGCTTGACACTTACCGTGCGCAGGTCCAACGCTGCCCGCATGTTGGATCTCCGCCCGGTTGGATATGTCATCGGCCTTTTGGTCGTCATCTTGGGAGCGATGATGCTGTTCCCGCTGCTGGTCGATCTGCTGGATGGCCGCGGTGAATGGCATGTGTTTCTGGAAAGTGCGCTCTTCACCATTCTGGTCGGCGGGCTGCTGGCCTTAAGCTGCGCCAACGGGGTGCGGGAAGGGCTGAGCATCCGCCAGACCTTTTTGCTGACCACCACCGTGTGGCTGGCGCTGCCGCTGTTCGGGGCAATCCCGCTGATGCTGGGGGCAACCGAGCTGCGCTTTGTCGATGCGTTCTTCGAGGCGATGTCAGGGCTGACCACCACCGGATCAACAGTGATTTCTGGGCTGGACGACCTGCCGCGCGGGCTGTTGCTGTGGCGCGGCATCCTGCAATGGCTGGGCGGTATCGGCATCATTGTTGTGGCGATGGTGTTCCTGCCCGAGCTGCGGGTCGGCGGGATGCAGATCTTTAAATCTGAAAGCTTTGACACCTTTGGCAAAATCCTGCCCCGCGCGCAGGCGATCGCCAAGCAGATCTCGTTGATCTACGTGTCGCTGACCATGGCCTGCATGCTGGTCTACATGGTAATGGGGATGGGGCCGTTTGATGCGCTGGTGCATTCCATGACCACCATCGCCACCGGCGGTTTTGCCAATTACGACACCTCTTTCGGGGCCTTTGCGGGACCGGTGGAATATGCGGCGGCGATTTTCATGATCCTCGCGGCGCTGCCGTTTGTGCGCTATGTGCAGCTGATCAACGGCCATGGCACGCCGATGCTGCGGGACAGCCAGATCCGCGGTTTTATGATGACGCTGGGCATTCTGGTCGCTGTGGCAGCCGGGGTTCTGTATTACGCCAATCCGCACAGCGGGGAACAGGCGCTGCGCTCGGCCCTGTTCAACATCACCTCGATCATGTCCGGCACCGGCTATGCCAGTGCGGATTACATGCAGTGGGGCAGCTTTCTGGTGATGATCTTCTTCTTCACCGGGCTGATCGGCGGCTGTGCGGGATCAACCGCCTGTTCCGTCAAGGTCTTTCGCTACCAGTTGCTGCTGGCCTCGATCAGAACGCAGATCCAGCGCATCCGGTCGCCGCATGGGGTGTTTTTCACCCGCTACGAGGGGCGCCCGGTGGACGCTGAGGTGCTCAGTTCGGTTATCTCATTCTTCATGTTCTTTGTAGTTACGCTGGGCGTTGTAGCCTGGGCGCTGGCGCTGACCGGCCTGGATTTTGTGACCGCGGTGTCCGGCGCCGCGACGGCGGTGGCCAATATCGGTCCCGGTTTGGGCGATACCATCGGGCCGGCGGGTAATTTTTCAACGCTTAATGATCCGGCAAAATGGATCCTGAGCGCGGCGATGCTGATCGGGCGGCTGGAGCTGATGGCGGTCTACGCAATGCTGACGGTTCGCTTTTGGCGCAGCTGAGCGCCCCGCAGATTGGCTGAAATTGCGCAAACCGGACCTTGTGGCGGTTTGCCGCGCTGAAACGGCAGCCTGAACCGCAGCTTCCTTGCCCGATGGGGCTGCCCGCTCTTGCCCTTAAGAGATCGCTCGCATATGAGGCACGGGACTGAAACCCGCAAGCGCAGGGAGACCCGCTCCATATGCCCGTACTTGTGATGAAATTCGGCGGCACGTCTGTCGCCAATCTGGATCGCATCCGCCGCGCTGCCAAACGCGTCGGCGTTGAGGTGGCCAAGGGCTATGACGTGATCGTCATCGTGTCGGCGATGTCCGGCAAGACCAACGAACTGGTCGGCTGGGTAGATGAGACCTCGCCGTTGTATGACGCGCGCGAATATGATGCGATTGTGTCTTCGGGCGAGAATGTGACCGCCGGCCTGATGGCGCTGACACTGCAGGAAATGGATGTTCCCGCCCGCAGCTGGCAGGGCTGGCAAGTGCCGCTTTTGACCACCTCGGCGCACAGCCAAGCGCGGATCGAAGAGATCCCGCCGGAAAACATCCGCGCCAAGTTTGATGAAGGCATGAAAGTGGCGGTTGTGGCCGGCTTCCAGGGCATCAGCCCCGAAGGCCGCATCACCACGCTGGGCCGCGGCGGTTCGGACACCACTGCGGTGGCCTTTGCGGCGGCGTTTGAGGCTGAGCGCTGCGATATTTATACCGATGTGGACGGCGTTTATACCACCGACCCGCGGATTTGCGACAAGGCGCGCAAGCTGGACAAGATTGCGTTTGAAGAGATGCTGGAGCTGGCGTCGCTGGGCGCCAAGGTGCTGCAGACCCGCTCGGTTGAACTGGCGATGCGCTATAAGGTGAAGCTGCGCGTGCTGTCGAGCTTTGAGGAACAAACTGACGAGGCCGGAACCCTGGTCTGCGCCGAGGAGGAAATCATGGAATCCAATGTTGTGGCCGGTGTGGCCTATTCCCGTGACGAGGCCAAGCTGACCGTGCAGTCGGTGGCCGACCGCCCCGGCATCGCGGCAACCATTTTCACCACGCTCAGCGATGCAGGCGTGAATGTCGACATGATTGTGCAGGATATCTCGGACGAGGGCCGCACCGACATGACCTTCTCCTGCCCGACCGATCAGGTTGCCCGCGCCGAACAGGCGCTGCTGGCGATCAAGGAAAAGGGCGAGCTGAACTATGCTGAACTCTTGGCCGACAAGGATGTGGCCAAGGTTTCTGTGGTTGGTATCGGCATGCGTTCGCAGTCCGGCGTGGCCGCCAAGATGTTCAAGGTGCTGTCGGATGAGGGCGTCAACATCAAGGTAATCACCACTTCCGAAATCAAGATATCGGTGCTGATCGACCGCAAATACATGGAGCTGGCCGTGCAGGCGCTGCATGATGCGTTTGAACTGGAGAAAGCCGGCTAAGCGCTGATCGGATAACAGTTTTCTGAATACCGCAAAGGCGCCGATCCGGCGCCTTTGTTGTGTCTGCCCTGCCGCTGGCGGTATTTTGCGCAATGCCGTGTCAGGCTGCTCTGATTGCGGGCAATGCTGCAAAAACACTTGGACTTTTTCCGCTGGGATGGGACAAGTGGGGGGAGGAGAGAACGCTGGGATACTGCTTTGAGTGGTATTTGTTCTGGTGAACCAATCAGAGCGGCAGTGTGCGGGGAAGTGACCTCGGGAGAGGGTGGCAATGGCTGATACAACGGAATCCGAAAGCAGGAAGCTTCTGGTTCGCCTGCGCGAGGCGATGGCGGGCGACGATGCCGGCCAGGCGCGGCTCGACAAGATCACCCATCTGATCGCCGACAGCATGGGGACAGAGGTGTGCTCGGTCTATCTGTTCCGCGATGACGAGACGCTGGAGCTGTGTGCAACCCAGGGTTTGAATCTGGAATCTGTGCACCAGACCCGGATGCGCATCGGCGAGGGCCTGGTGGGCCGGGTGGCAAGATACGGCAAGGTGGTGAACACGCCGGATGCGCCCAATGCCAAGGGGTTCCGCTATATGCCGGAAACCGGGGAGGAGCGGTTTTCCTCCTTCCTTGGGGTGCCGGTGCAGCGGCTGGGCGAGATGCTGGGCGTCTTGGTGGTTCAGTCCAAGGAGGGGCGCGAGTTTTCAGCCGATGCGGTCTATGCGCTGGAAGTGGTGGCGATGGTCATCGCTGAGATGACCGAGCTGGGCGCCTTTGTCGGCGAAGGCGCGGCCCTGTCGCCACTGCACAAGCAGCCGGTTCTGATCCACGGTACCTCGGCCCAGGAAGGCGCGGCGGAAGGCCACGTCTGGCTGCATGAGCCGCGGGTGATTGTGACCAATCCGATTGCCGATGATCCCCAGCGGGAGCTGGAGCGGATGAACAGCGCGGTCGAGGAACTGCGGGTCGGCGTTGACAAGATGCTGGAAGTCTCCCGCAACGGCGACAAAGATCAGCTGCAGGTTCTTGAAGCTTACCGGATGTTTGCCAATTCCAAAGGCTGGATGCGGCGGATGGAAGAAGACATCGCCCGTGGCCTGAGCGCCGAAGCCGCGGTGGAAAAAGAGCAATCCCAGGCCCGCGCCCGGATGAGCCAGGTGCAGGACGCCTATCTGCGCGAACGGCTGAGCGACCTGGATGACCTCTCAAACCGCCTGCTGCGGATTCTGACCGGGCAGGGGGCGGACACCGGTGCCGAGCTGCCGGACAACCCCATCCTGATCGCCCGCAACATAGGTCCGGGGGATCTGCTGGAGTATGGTCGCGGCCTGCGGGGCATCGTGCTGGAGGAAGGCTCGGTCGGATCCCACGCCGCTATTGTCGCGCGGGCCCTGGCGATTCCGCTGGTGGTGAATGCCAAGCGGATCACCACCGAGGCGCTGAACGGCGACCACATCATGGTGGATGGCGATCAGGGCGTGGTGCATCTGCGGCCGGATGACACGGTTGTCGGCGCCTTCCGCGACAAGATCGCGATGCATACCAAGGCGCAGGAACGCTATGCCTCGATCCGCAGCAAGGCGGCGGTCACCACCGACGGCCAGCGCATCAATATGGTGATGAATGCCGGCTTGATGGCAGACCTGCCGTCATTGGATAGTTCGGGTGCTGAAGGTGTGGGGCTGTTTCGCACGGAATTGCAATTTCTAGTGCGCAATCAGATGCCGAAGCGTTCGGAGCTGGTTGCTTTGTACAAGCGGGTGCTGGATGCAGCCCATGGTAAACCGGTGATTTTCCGGACTCTGGACATCGGATCCGACAAAGTTCTGCCTTACATGAAACCGACGGATGAGCCGAACCCTGCACTGGGCTGGCGGGCGATCCGGGTGGGGCTGGACAAGCCCGGCATCATGCGGATGCAGCTGCAGGCGCTGTTGCGCTCTGCCGAAGGGCGGCCGCTGTCGATAATGTTCCCCTTTGTTGCCCAATTCGAAGAATACCGCGCGGCCAAGGCCGAGGTGGACAAGACTATCGAACGCGAGCGCATCCTGGGCCACGTGCTGCCGGCCGAGCTGGAGATCGGCGCAATGCTGGAGACGCCGTCGCTGGCCTATGCGCCGCAGAAGTTCTTTGACGAGGTGGCCTTTATCTCGATCGGCGGCAATGACCTGAAACAGTTCTTTTTCGCCGCCGACCGCGAGAATGAGCGGGTGCGCAAACGCTATGACACGCTGAATGTGAGCTTCCTGAGCTTCATCGAGCGCATCGTGGAACGCTGCGCCATCTCAGGCACGCCGCTCAGCTTTTGCGGCGAGGACGCGGGCCGCCCTGTCGAGGCCGTATGCCTGGCCGCCATGGGCATCCGCACGCTGTCGATGCGCCCGGCCTCTATCGGACCGGTCAAGTCACTGCTGCTGCGGGTCGATCTGGGCGAGCTGCGCAAGATCATCGCGGATGCGCGCCACCGCGGCGATCAGGCGGTGCGCCCGGCAGTGATGAAATATCTGCGGGAACTTTGACGGGCACCGGTGCCTGGGGCTGGATTATAGTTTCATTGGAATATTGAGCAGACCCGGCAGGGGCTGCGCCGAAACGTTGCACTCATTTACTTCAAGCTTAAAACTTTATGCTTGAAGTTTTCCTGGGCCTGCCTATCCTGATCTGCAAGGATGTGCGCTGAGCGGGAAAGGATGATCATGAAAGTCGCCTGTTTGGGAGGAGGGCCTGCGGGTCTTTACTTTGCGATCTCGATGAAGCTGCGCCAGCCCGAGGCACAGGTCACGGTGATTGAGCGCAACAAGCCTGATGATACCTTTGGCTGGGGCGTGGTGCTGTCGGATGACGCGCTGGAGAACCTCAGCGCCAATGACCCGAAGAGCGCCGAAGCGATCCGCGAAAGCTTTGCTTATTGGGACGATATCGCGGTGGTGCATAACGGCACCCGCACGGTGTCAGGCGGGCATGGGTTTGCCGGAATAGGCCGCAGGCAGATGCTGCTGCTGCTGCAGGACCGGGCGCGCGAACTGGGCGTTGACCTGCAGTTTGAAACCATTGCCAAGACCGCCGCGGAATATCAAGCAGACTATGATCTTGTGGTCGGCTGCGACGGGCTGAATTCCAATGTCCGCAATGAGTTCGCGGAACATTTTAAACCGGAAATCGACGTGCGGCCCTGCAAGTTCATCTGGCTGGGTACCCATCAGAAATTCGACGATGCCTTCACCTTTATTTTTGAGAAGACCAAACACGGCTGGATGTGGATCCACGCCTACCAGTTCGATGCGGACACGGCGACGGTGATTGTCGAATGTTCAGCTGAGACCTGGGAGAACTGGGGCTTTGAGGGCATGAGCAAGGAGGAGACCGTCCGCACCTGCGAGGAGATATTTGCAGATCATCTGGGCGGGCACGCGCTGATGTCGAACGCGGCGCATTTGCGCGGGGCGGCGGTGTGGATCAACTTCCCGCGGGTGCTGTGCGAAAAGTGGCACCACGAGAATGTGGTGCTGCTGGGGGATGCATCCGCCACGGCGCATTTCTCTATCGGGTCGGGATCGCGGCTGGCCTTTGACAGCGCCATTGCACTGGCTGAGCTGGTCAGCACCGAACCGACGCTGGAACGCGCGTTCGAGCGTTACCAGGAGGAGCGGCGGCTGGATGTGCTGCGGCTGCAGTCGGCGGCGCGCAACTCCTTGGAGTGGTTCGAGGAGGTTGAGCGCTATCTGGATATGGATCCGGTGCAGTTCAACTATTCCCTGCTGACCCGTTCGCAGCGGATTTCCCATGAGAACCTGCGGCTGCGCGATGCGGACTGGCTGCAAAGCGCCGAGAAATGGTTCCAGGACAAGGCCGGAGCGCCCGCAGATGCACCGGTGCGGCCGCCGATGTTTGCGCCCTATCAATTGCGCGGGATGGAACTGCAGAACCGCATCGTGGTTTCGCCCATGGCGCAGTACAAGGCGGTGGAGGGCTGCCCGGTGGACTGGCACCTGATCCACTACGGCGAACGTGCCAAGGGCGGAGCCGGGCTGGTTTACACCGAGATGACCTGTGTATCGGCTGAGGGGCGGATCTCGCTGGGCTGCCCGGGGCTGTATGCACCGGAGCATGAGGCAGCCTGGAAGCGCCTGACGGATTTTGTGCATGCTGAGACCGGCGCGAAGATCTGCTGCCAGATCGGCCATTCCGGGCGCAAAGGCTCCACCCAGCTGGGGTGGGAGGAAATGGACGCACCGCTGCCGGAAGGAAACTGGGAGACGGTTTCGGCCTCAGCCATCCCGTGGTCGGAAAACAACCCGGCCCCGCGGGAGATTACACGGGGCGAAATGGATCAGATTCGCGACGAATTTGTTGCATCGGCACAAATGGCGGAGCGTGCAGGGTTTGACATGATCGAACTTCATGCGGCGCATGGATACCTGATTTCCTCGTTTATTTCGCCAAAATCGAACATTCGGGGCGATGAGTATGGCGGCTCCTTGGAAAACCGCTTGCGCTATCCGCTGGAGGTGTTCCAGGCCATGCGCGCAGTCTGGCCTGAGGCGAGGCCGATGTCTGTCAGGATCTCCGCCAATGACTGGGTGGGTGACGATGGCGTCACTCCGGAAGAAGCGGTGGAGATCGCCAAGGGGTTCACTGCGGCGGGTGCGGATATCATAGATGTCTCCGCCGGGCAGACCTCCACTGACGCGCAAGCGGTCTATGGCCGCATGTTCCAGACGCCGTTTTCCGATCGCATCCGCAACGAGGCCGGGATTGCCACCATGGCGGTGGGTAATATCTATGAGGCCGACCATGCCAATTCGATCCTGATGGCGGGGCGGGCCGATCTGGTCTGTGTAGGCCGGCCGCATCTGGCGGATCCCTATTGGACCCTGCACGAGGCGGCGCGGATCGGCGACCGGCACGGGGATTGGCCGCTGCCCTATCAGGCAGGCCGTGATCAGGCCTGGCGGCTGGCCGACCGTGACGCGGAGGTGATCCGGGCATGACACGCAGGGTACTGGTAACAGGCGGCGGCACCGGCATCGGCAAGGCAATCGCGCAGGCTTTTTCAGCCCAGAACTGTCAGGTGACAATTTCCGGCCGGCGGCGCGACGCGCTGGAGCAAGCCGCGAAGGGTACGGATCTGGAGATCAGACCTGCAGATGTCACGGACGAGGCCCAGGTCGCGGCGCTGTTTGACACGCCGTATGACGTGGTTGTGGCAAATGCCGGTACCGGGAACGCCGCGCGGATCGAGGATGTTGAGCTGGCAGACTGGCAGCACACCCTGACGGTGAACATGACCGGCACCTTCCTGACCTTCCGGGCGGCACTGCGGACTGGGATGAAACCAGGCGGGCGCCTGATTGCCATCGCCTCGACTGCCTCCTTGCAGGGCGGGGCGCATATCCCGGCCTATGCGGCCTCTAAGCACGGGGTGCTGGGACTGGTGCGGTCGGTCGCGCAAAGCGTGGCCAAGCGCGGCATCACTTGCAATGCGATCTGCCCGGGGTTTGTCGACACCGAGATGGCGGAGACTGCGATCAGCGGGCTGATGGCCCGGCATGACATTCCGCGGGAGAAGGCGCTGAAAATGGTGGTTGGCGGCAATCCGATGCAGCGGCTGATCGCGCCTGCGGAAGTGGCGGCAACGGCGGTGTTCCTGGCATCCGAAGGCGCGTCTTCGATCAACGGGCACGCGATGAGTGTTTCGGGAGGCGAGATTTGAGCACAACGTCAAAAGACCGGCTGCGGCTGTGGCTGAAGGTGCTGAAGGCCACCAAGGCGGTGGAGAGCGAGGTGCGTGAAAACCTGCGGCGGGACTTCGCAACCACGCTGCCGCGGTTTGATGTTATGGCGGCGCTGATGCAGCATGAAAAAGGGCTGAAAATGAGTGAGTTGTCAGGTGTTCTGAAAGTGTCGAACGGCAACGTGACCGGCATTGTCGAGCGGTTGGTGGAGGACGGCCATGTGCAGCGCGAGAAGGTCGAGGGCGACCGGCGCGCCAATCTTGTGCGGCTGACGGCGGCGGGCCAGACTGAGTTCTCGCGCCAGGCAGAGGCGCATGAAAGCTGGATAAATGCGGCCTTTGACGGGCTGGCAACGGATGAGGCGCAGGCAATTGCCGAAAGCCTGGACGCGGTGGCGCGGCGGCTGGACGAGGGAGGCAAGGCATGAAGGTGAACACGGAGCCGCAGCACTTTCTGTGCCGGATCGAGGATGGCGTTGCCACAGTCTCGCTGGACCGGCCGGAGCGGAAGAACCCGCTGACATTCGACAGCTACGCAGAGCTGCGCAACTGGTTCCGGGACTTGCACTATGACGACAGCGTCAAGGCGGTGGTGTTTGCCTCCAACGGCGGCAACTTCTGCTCGGGCGGCGATGTGCATGATATTATCGGGCCGCTGACGAAGATGAGCATGAAGGAGCTGTTGGCCTTCACCCGGATGACCGGCGATCTGGTCAAGGCAATTGTGACCTGCGGCAAACCGGTGATTGCAGCGATTGACGGGATTTGCGTTGGCGCAGGGGCAATTATCGCCATGGCCTCGGACATCCGGATTGCCACGCCGGAGGCTAAAACGGCGTTTCTGTTCACCCGTGTCGGCCTTGCAGGCTGCGATATGGGCGCCTGTGCGATCCTGCCGCGGATTATAGGCCAGGGGCGGGCGGCGGAGCTGCTGTACACCGGGCGGTCGATGAGCGCCGAGGAAGGGCATGCCTGGGGATTTCACAACAAGCTGGTGGCGCCGGACGCTCTGGAGGCGGAGGCGCAAGCCTGGGCGGCGCGGATCGCAGCAGGTCCGAACTTTGGCCACATGATGACCAAGACCATGCTGGCACAGGAATGGTCGATGTCGATCGAACAGGCGATTGAGGCTGAAGCGCAGGCGCAGGCGATCTGCATGCAGACGGCGGATTTTGAGCGTGCGTTTCATGCTTTTGTGAAAAAGGAAAAACCGGTGTTCGAGGGCGACTGAGCCGCTGGAGCCGCAGGCCTCGTGCCGCAGGAGGGTACGGGAGCCCCCGGCGGCAGTATTTGGATAAAGGTGAAACAGGGAGAGCCGCGCCATGGCGGACAAGTCGTTTTTGAACTGGCCGTTCTTTGAGGACCGGCACCGGGGCTTGGCGGAGGAGCTGGAGGCCTGGGCTCGGGAGAATCTGAATGGCATAGATCATTCGGACACCGATGCGGCCTGCCGGGCTTTGGTAGCTGCGCTGGGAAAGGCTGGCTGGACGCAGCATTCCGGCGCGATGGCCGGCGGGAAATTGGACGTGCGCAGCCTGTGCCTGATCCGCGAGACGCTGGCGCGCCATGACGGGCTGGCGGATTTTGCTTTTGCCATGCAGGGGCTGGGGACCGGCGCGATTTCGCTGTTCGGGACAGAAGCGCAGCAGCAGGAGTGGCTGCCATTGACGCGGGCGGGCAAGGCGGTATCGGCCTTTGCGCTGACTGAGCCGCAGTCGGGGTCGGATGTGGCCAATTCCGCCATGACGGCGGCGCTGGACGGCGATCATTACGTTTTGAACGGTGAAAAGACCTGGATCTCCAACGGCGGGATTGCCGATGTCTACACGCTGTTTGCCCGCACCGGCGAGGCACCGGGAGCGAAGGGGCTGAGTGCCTTTGTCGTGCCGGCGGACCTGCCTGGGTTCGAGGTGGCGGAGCGGCTGGAAACCATTGCGCCGCATCCGCTGGCAACCTTGCGTTTTACCGATTGCCGGATTCCGAAGTCGGCTTTGCTTGGCCAGCCGGGTGCGGGCTTCAAGATTGCGATGTCGGTGCTGGATGTGTTCCGATCCACCGTGGCGGCGGCGGCGCTGGGGTTTGCCCGCCGGGCGCTGGACGAAGCGCTGGCGCGGGTGGCTGCGCGGCAGGTGCAGGGCGCGCCGCTGTTTGATCTGCAAATGGTGCAGGGGCATATAGCGGATATGGCTCTGGATGTGGATGCCGCTGCGCTGCTGGTTTACCGTGCCGCCTGGGTCAAGGATTCAGGCGCCGCGCGGGTCACGCGGGAGGCGGCGATGGCCAAACTGTTTTCCACCGATCAGGCACAGCAGGTCATCGATAAGGCAGTGCAGCTGCACGGCGGCGACGGCGTGCGCCGGGGCCAGAAGGTGGAGGAGCTCTACCGCGATATCCGGGCCTTACGCATCTACGAGGGGGCCTCGGACGTGCAGCGGGTGGTGATCGCCCGCCAGGCGATGGGTGCCTTTCAGGGAGGGAAGTGATATGCTGGGACTAACCGCGCATGTAGACAGTTTTGCCCGGGACAACCTGCCGCCTGCGGATCAATGGCCTGAGTTTCTGCTGGAGGGGTTTGACTATCCGGAACACCTGAATGCCGCTGTCGAGCTGACCGATGCGATGGTTGAAAAGGGGTTCGGCGACCGCACTGCGCTGATAGGCAACGGGCGCTACCGGACCTACAAAGAACTGGCGGACTGGACCAACCGGCTGGCGCATGTGCTGAGCGAGGATCTGGGGGTGAAGCCTGGCAACCGGGTGCTGATCCGCTCGGCCAACAACCCGGCGATGGTGGCCTGCTGGCTGGCGGCAACCAAGGCGGGCGCGGTGGTGGTCAATACCATGCCGATGCTGCGCAAGGGAGAGCTGGCCAAGATCGTCGATAAGGCCCAAGTGTCCCATGCGCTGTGCGACACAAGGCTGAAGGATGAGCTGGTCGCCTGCGCCAAGGATTCGGAATTCCTGAAAACGGTTGTCGGCTTTGACGGCACGTCCAATCACGATGCGGAACTGGACCGGCTGGCACTGGAAAAACCAGTGGCTTATGAAGCGGTGCAGACGGGGCGTGATGACGTGGCCCTGCTGGGTTTCACCTCCGGCACCACCGGCGCACCCAAGGCAACCATGCATTTCCACCGTGATCTGCTGATCATCGCTGACGGATATGCGCGTGAAGTGCTGGATGTGCAGCCGGAGGATGTGTTCGTTGGCTCGCCGCCGCTGGCCTTTACCTTCGGGCTGGGCGGGCTGGCGATCTTTCCTTTGCGCTTTGGTGCTGCGGCGACGCTCTTGGAAAACGCTTCGCCGCCGAACCTCATTGAGATCATTGAGAAATACAAGGCGACGGTTTGCTTCACCGCGCCGACTGCTTACCGCGTGATGCTGCGGGCGATGGAGGAGGGGGCGGATCTGTCGTCGCTGCGGGCGGCAGTGTCGGCCGGGGAGACTCTGCCCGCGCCGGTTTATGACGAGTGGATGCAGAAGACCGGCAAACCGATGCTGGACGGGATCGGGGCGACGGAGATGCTGCATATCTTCATCACCAACCGGTTCAGCGACCACCGGCCCGCTTGCACCGGCAAGCCTGTGGGCGGCTATCAGGTGAAGGTGCTGGATAAAAACGGCAACGAGGCTCCGCGCGGCGACATCGGGCGGCTGGCAGTCAGGGGACCCACAGGGTGCCGTTACCTGGCCGATGACCGGCAGGCTGGGTATGTGCAAGACGGCTGGAACATCACCGGCGACAGTTTTATCCGGGATGACCGCGGGTATTTGCACTTTGCCGCCCGCAACGATGACATGATCGTTTCCTCCGGGTACAACATTGCAGGACCTGAGGTAGAGGCGGCCTTGCTGGCGCATGAAGCGGTGGTGGAATGCGCGGTGATCGGCGTCCCGGATGAAGCGCGGGGCGAGATTGTGCAGGCGCATGTGGTGCTGGCCGATGAGCTGGCGCCGTCGGATGAAATGGTCAAGCTGCTGCAGGATCACGTAAAGGCGGAAATTGCGCCTTACAAGTATCCGCGTTCATTGGTGTTTACCACGGCACTGCCAAAGACCGAGACCGGAAAAATCCAGCGGTTCAGGCTGAAAGCCTAGCTGCCAGGGATTTCTCAGTGCTTATCCTGTTGGCGGCTGCCAAGCAGCCGTCAGGGTGCATGAGTTTTATACTCGCAGCACGCATGCGGCATGCCGAAGATCCGTTCTGCGGGCATCTGTGCCGCGCTCTTCAACCGTTTCAACGCACTCGGCATAGCCGAGATAACACACAAAGCATGACATCAATGGGGAAAGGGGCCACCACGCTTATCGTTGCTGAGGAATTGCGCACCATCAAAATGAAGATGAAGCACGAGAAGGTGAGCTACTGCAAAACGCACGGGTTCGGGAAGAACGCGACGATCGAGCTGTATCTGGCCGGTTGTGATGACGAGATGGTCAAGGCTGTCACCGGTCACTCAGGCGTTGAGATGCTGAAAAAGTACGGTGGGCCGATCCGGCAAAGAGAGTTGGCGAAGGGCGCGCAAGAGGCAAGAAATCAATTGGAACGAAGCAAGATCGAAACGTGAAAGTTTCAACGGTTGTTTCAAAAATCGCAGTGGAGGAGAGGATGGATGACGCAAGTCATTGATTTAATTGGAGGCGAGTACCGGAATCGAACCGGTGTACACGGATTTGCAATCCGCTGCGTAACCACTCCGCCAACTCGCCAGCCGTGGTGTAGGGCGTGATTAATCACATGCTTGCAGCCTGTGCAAGAGGCGTATTGCCTCTGTCCGGGCCAAAAACTGCTTTTCTTTCCAGATAGGAAAAATCTCAGCTGTCCGCACTTTGGCCAGGTGCTGCCGCACGGATGGCTTTGGCGATCAAGGCGGGAATACCGGGCAGCGCGCCTGTGACGGGCAGCAGAATTCCTTGGAAAAAGGCAGCCTCAAGCGCTTGGGGGATGTCCTGTTTTACATGGTCGCCGGCCTGGGCAAAGAACGGCAGGCAAATTGAACAAGCAGGCAAGGCGGTTGCGGCGGTTTCAATCCGCGGGGATTGTTCCACATAGCCGGGCGACAGTGTGCAGCCGGGCAGCAAGGGACGCAGGCGGGCGGCAAAATGTTCTGCGGCCTCTGCTGCTTTGGGGCCGCGGGCAGAGCCGTGCGCGGCAAGCAGAAGATGCGTTTCTGCTAACGGCCAGCTTAGCCTTTGTGCGGCCAGGCGGACGGCCTGTGCCGCGAGGGCGGGCAGGGAGGCATCCAGACCGAAAGGCGGTGCCATACGGTAGCTGCGGCCCTGAAGGCGGCCGGGCAGAACCTTGGCCGTGAACCATCCCTGCGACATGAAAAACGGATAGACCACGGCGTCCTCGGCCATTTCGCGCTCCAGCCGTCCAGGCGTGGCGAGGGTGGAGGAGCGCACATCCCAGTCGGGCAGATGCGCCGCAACCTCTGCTGCGAGACCGGCCAGGGCGGCCTCTGCCGGAGCAGGGCCGGAAGGCTGGCCATGGGCGGTTATAACGGCGGTGCGCGTGATCTTTGTCAAGGTGGGGGTCCGGATCGTTGAAATTGCGGAAGCTGGCAGGATTGTTCCTATATTTGGGGAGCTTGCCGGGAACTCTGCAAGGCTTTGAGGGATTTTTTCTGCGGTGTGTTGAGAAACGAAACCAAGAAGGTTGACCTTCCCGGGCGCTTCACCTAAATCAGCAAACACTCTGAGCGGGTATGGTGAAATGGTATCATAAGAGCCTTCCAAGCTTAAGGTGCGGGTTCGATTCCCGCTACCCGCTCCAGATCTTCCCCGATTGCCATTCTGTTACACCGTGACGCGGGTTGTCCGCGCTTTCATGTGCTTTTTGAAACGGCTCAGTGCTTGACGCGCGGGGCCTGCAGGGCCATGAACCTTGGCGAATGCGCGGGATTTCATACCCGCCAGCCCAAAGTGCAGAAGGATCCGGAATGGCGCGGAGACAAGCGGCCCCGAATGCGGAACAGGAGCGGGAAGGCTCCCGTAAAATTGGCGTGCTGTCGGCGCTGTGGCCGTATATGCGGCCATACCGTTTGCTGATGCTTGCCGCGACCTGCGCGCTGGTAATGACCGCAGGGCTGTCGCTGACGCTGCCTTTGGCGGTGCGCCGGGTGGTCGACAATTTCCGGGTCTCGGATTCCGAACTTCTGAACCTCTATTTTGGCGCGGCGCTGGGAATTGCTGCGCTGCTCGCGGCTGGCACCGGCGTGCGCTATGCGCTGGTGACCCGGCTGGGGGAGCGGGTGGTGGCTGATATCCGCAAGGCGGTGTTCGACCGGGTGATCGGCATGAGCCCGGAGTTTTACGAACGTGTCATGACCGGCGAAGTGCTGAGCCGGATCACCACTGATACAACGCTGATCCAGTCGGTACTGGGGTCCTCGGTGTCGATCGCGTTGCGCAATTTGCTGATTTTCCTTGGCGGCATGGTGCTGATGCTGCTGACCTCGGCCAAGCTGACGATGATGGTGCTGCTGATCGTGCCGGCCGTTATTGTCCCGATCCTGGTGCTGGGCCGCCGCCTGCGTGCGATCAGCAAGGAAAATCAGGACTGGATCGCAGCCTCCTCGGGCAATGCGGGCGAGGCGCTGGGGGCGGTGCAGACCGTGCAGGCCTTTACCCATGAGGCCGCCAGCCGCCTGAAGTTCGGCGAGATGACCGAGACCGCCTATAATGTTTCCTGCCGCCGGATCCAGACGCGTGCTTATCTGACGGTAATCGTGATTTTCCTGGTGTTCTCCGGCGTGGTCGGCGTGCTGTGGATGGGCGCAAATGACGTGCGCGCGGGTGTTATGTCCGAAGGGTCCCTGATCCAGTTTGTGATCTATGCGGTGCTGGTGGCAGGCTCGGTGGCGGCGCTGTCGGAAATCTGGAGCGAGCTGCAGCGCGCTGCCGGTGCGACCGAGCGGCTGGTGGAATTGCTGAATGCGAATGATACCGTGCTGGATCCGGTTGCGGCGCAGGTGCTGCCTGCGCCTGTGAAGGGTGAGATCCAGTTCGACAATGTGTCCTTCCGCTATCCGTCACGTCCTGATGTCTCGGCGCTGGACGCGGTGTCGCTGGCGGTGAAACCGGGCGAGACGGTTGCCTTTGTCGGGCCGTCCGGCGCGGGCAAGACCACCATCATTCAGTTGCTGCAGCGGTTCTATGACCCGAACCAGGGCGCGGTGAAACTGGACGGTGTGGCGCTGTCGGCACTGCAGCGGGATGAGTTCCGCCATCACATTGCGCTGGTGCCGCAGGACCCGGTGATTTTTGCGGCCTCAGCCCGCGAGAATATCCGCTTTGGCCGGCCGGAAGCCTCGGATGCCGAGGTTGAGGCTGCAGCCCAAGCCGCCGCCGCGCATGACTTCATCTCGAAACTGCCCGAAGGCTATGACAGTTTCGTCGGCGAGCGCGGGGTGATGCTGTCGGGCGGCCAGAAACAGCGGATTGCCATTGCCCGTGCCATCCTGCGCGATGCGCCGGTGCTGCTGCTGGACGAGGCGACCTCGGCGCTGGATGCTGAAAGCGAACGTCTGGTGCAGGCCGCGGTGGACGAGCTGAGCCAGGGCCGGACGACACTGATCGTGGCGCACCGTCTGGCAACGGTCAAAAAGGCCGACCGGATTGTGGTGATGGATCAGGGCCGGATCGTGGCCACCGGCACCCATGATGAGCTGGTGGCGCAAGGCGGGCTTTATGCGCGGCTGGCCAAGCTGCAGTTCACCGAAGGACTGGCGGCGGAGTAACTGCTGAACAGAGCAAAGTGACAAGCGCCCCGGATCGTTTCCGGGGCGCTTTTTGCTGGTAAAACCGCCAAAGGCCGGAAAATGGCGCCACGTCATGCCGCAAATTGCCTTGGCGTGACCCTGCACCGGCGCTTGCGCAATTGCCTGTTTGCAATAGTCTGGGCGCAAACAGAACACCCCATGAATTGGGGGAACGGGGAGGAGATTTATGGGATTTTCCGGAGTCGCAGACCGCGACGCGCTGCAGAACGAAATGCCGTATGAGGCGCGGGATCTGCCGGCCACGCTGTATGGGCTGCTGTCACGGACGGCGGGCAAATACCCCAACGGCAAGGCGGTCAGCTATCAGATTTTTTCCGGCCCCCGGGACAAGGCGGAAACCCTGACCTGGAGCACGCTGAAGGATCAGGTGAGCCAGGCGGCCAATATGTTCCGCGCGCTGGGGATCGGAGAGCAGGACGTGGTCGCCTATGTGCTGCCCAATTGCCACGAGACGCTGGTCACCATGCTGGGCGGCGCGGTGGCGGGGATTGTGAACCCGATCAACCCGCTCTTGGAGCCAGAGCAGATCGCGTCGATCCTGCGGGAAACCAAGGCCAAGGTGGTGGTGACCCTGCGGCCCTTCCCCAAGACCGACGTGGCCCAGAAGGTGGCCGAGGCCGTGCGCCATGCGCCTGGGGTGAACACGGTGCTGGAAGTGGACCTGAACCGCTATCTGACGCCGCCGAAATCCTGGATCGTGCCGCTGATCCGGCCCAAGCTGGACAATCAGGCCAAGGCGGCCCATGCGGATTACCTGAATTTCTCCAAGGAAGTGGCAAAACATCCCGCCACGCTGAATTTCGCCGACAGCGACGGCGACCGGGTTGCCTGCTATTTCCACACCGGCGGCACCACGGGAATGCCCAAGGTTGCGCAGCACAAATACTCGGGCCTGATCTATAACGGCTGGCTGGGGGACAAGCTGCTGTTCACCGAAGAAGACAACATCATGTGCCCGCTGCCGTTGTTTCATGTCTTTGCGGTGCATGTGATCATGATGGCGGCGGTATCCTCGGGGGCGCATGTGGTGTTTCCGACGCCGCAGGGCTATCGCGGCGAGGGGGTGTTCGACAATTTCTGGAAGCTGATCGAACGCTGGAAGATCACCTTTATCATCACCGTGCCCACTGCTGTTTCGGCGCTGATGCAGCGGGAAGTGGACGCTGATATCTCCTCGGTGAAAACGGCGTTTTCGGGCTCGGCCCCGATGCCGATGGAATTGTTCAAGCGGTTCGAGGCAGCGTCAGGCGTGACCATTGTCGAAGGTTACGGCTTGACCGAGGCGACCTGCCTGGTGTCCTGCAACCCTCCGGGCGGGGAAAAAAAGGTCGGGTCGGTTGGGATCCCTCTCCCCTATACCGATGTGCGGATCGTCAAGCAGACCTCCGACGGCCCGCTGGAATGCGGTGTAGATGAAGTGGGGGAAATCTGCATTTCCAACCCCGGCGTCTACCCCGGCAACACCTATACCGAAGCCGAAAAAAACGCGGACCTCTACTATCAGGACAAATACCTGCGCACCGGCGACTTGGGGCGGATTGACGGGGATGGCTACCTGTGGATCACCGGCCGTGCCAAGGATCTGATCATCCGCGGCGGCCACAACATCGATCCGGCCGAGATCGAAGAGGCGCTGCTGGGGCATGAAGCGGTGGCATTTGCCGGCGCTATCGGCCAGCCGGATGCCCACTCGGGCGAGCTGCCTTGTGCCTTTGTCGAGCTGGTGGGCGGCGCCTCGGTCAGCGAGGCGGAGCTGCTGGAATACTGCAAAATCCACGTGCATGAGCGGGCGGCGATCCCCAAGCATATGACGGTGCTGGACGAGCTGCCGAAAACCGCCGTGGGCAAGGTATTCAAGCCGGATCTGCGCAAACATGCGATCACCCGTGTTTACAACGGCGCACTGGAAAAGGCCGGTCTGGCTGCACGTGTTGTCAGTGTCACCGACGACAAAAAACGCGGCCTGGTGGCCCAAGTGGCGGCCAATGGCAGTGCCGAGCCTGAAATTTCCGCTGTTCTGGCCAGCTTTACCCGGCCCTGGGAGCCGGCGGCGGACTGAACCTGATTGTAAACGTGAGATAAAAGGCGCCCTCAGGGGCGCTTTTTCATTCAGGCATTCCATTTGCGGGAATCTCTGCCTAGGCTCGGAAAAACAGACACGCAGGGAGGCTCGCGGATGGATTATGAACGGCTGATCGACGAAGAGACCTGGGACTTTATCCAGAAGACCGGGGAGCACTACCCTGATGACGCCGTTGAAATGACCATTGAAGAGCAGCGCCTGATTTATGACTCCATGGCACGCGAGTTCCGGGTGCCGCGTCCGGATGTGGTTTCGGTCATGGATACCTCGGCTAACGGGGTGCCGGTCCGGGTCTACACCGCAGGCGATCCGACCCGCACGGTGCTGTTCTGCCATGGCGGCGGTTTTGTGGTTGGCGGGCTCGACAGCCATGACGATGTCTGCGCCGAGATCTGCGCCCAGACCGGTTACCGGGTAGTGGCCGTGGATTACCGCCTGGCGCCGGAGCACAAGCACCCGGCCGGTTTCGAGGACGCCTGGACCGCCTTGGAATGGGTGGAGGCCGCTTATGGCACCGGCATTGTCCTGACGGGCGACAGCGCGGGTGCGAACCTGTGCGCTGCGGTGGCGCATCATGCGCGTGGCCGGACAGAGGCAATCCTGGGGCAGGTGCTGATTTATGGCGCCTTTGGCGGCGATGTGAACCAGGGATCCTATATCGAACATGCCAAAGCGCCGATGCTGACCCGCGAGGATGTGCTGTTTTACATGGATATCCGCACCGATGGCGCGGCGCCGAAAGATGATCCGCTGTTAACACCGCTTACCGACAGCGATTTTGCAGGCCTGCCGCCGACAGTGCTGGTGACGGCTGATTGCGACCCGGTGCGCGATGACTCCCGCGATTACAGCGATCGCATTCTGGAGGCCGGCGGCAAGGCGCATTGGATCAACGAGCCGGGCCTGATCCACGGATATCTGCGCGCCCGCCACAGCGTGGGCCGGGCGCGGGACAGTTTTGAGCGGATCTCGGTCGCGATCGAAGCACTGGGGCAGGGGATCTGGAGCTACGATGACGAGGCGCCCTAGCCGGCAACCTCACGGCATTGCTCCTGTACCAGCGATGTATCCAGCCAGCCGCCGCTGGTTGCTTGCCAATCCGGGCCGGAGGTTGTGACATAGGTCCAGCTGCCAACCGGGATGTGTGAATAGCTGACATAATCTCCGGCAACGATCTGCCCGACCAGCGGTGCATCCGGACGGTGTCCCGCGCGCAGGCCGGTCACCGGACCCAGCCAGCCCAGGCAGGCGCTTTCAAATTCGTCACGCACAGGCAGGTCCCACAGCTGGTGCCTGAGGAACAGATCGTCCAGGTCCAGATAGGTCTGTTTGTTGTTCACCCGGCAGCCGAACCGCGCCTCCATCTCCTTGACCAAAGCCACCATCCGCCCGGAGTGCGGCGGCAGGGATACGGATTTGCCGATGCAGTCGCCGTTGTCGAACACCGCCCGGCCCAGCGGCGAGCCGAAACAATACCCGGCCCGGTCGATAACAGCGTTTCTGGTGAACCAAAGGTCGTGACAGGCATCGCTGGCCAGTACCGGGGACGCCAGCAGGCACAGCGCGGCAGCAAAAGATTTCATGGCAATCCTTCCTGATCAACAAAACGGCGGCTGAGGGCCATCCTAGCACACAACCGCCGATTTCGCGTTACTTCAGGAACGGTTCTGCCTTCATGGTGCCGGCAATGGGGGCGCCCAGCCGTTTCAGGATGGTCGGCGCCAGCTGGCGCTGGTCGATCACAGCGTCATGATCGGGGCCTTCGGCATCACCAAAGTAGTACAGTGCCGTTTCCTGCTGCAGGGCGCCGCGGCCGCCATGGTGGCCGCGTTCGTCCTGGCCGTGGTCTGCCGTCACGATCACCTCGTACCCCAGGCCGCGCCAGCGGGTGATGAAAGGGGCCAGCATCTCGTCCATCACGAAACAGGCGTGGTCCATTTCCTGGCAGTCGTGGAAATACCGGTGGCCCATGCTGTCCAGGGTGCAGGTGTGCAGCATCCCGTAGTCCAGGCCAAATCGCAGGCAGAGGTTGGTCAGGGTGCCGAACAGGTCGACATCCGACGGGGTCATCTGATTATCTTTGCCGTAGCCGGTCATGGAATGAAACCGGCCATGGTTGATGGTCTTGCTCTCGGGTTCGTCGTATTCGATGTCGCGCACGTAATCGAACGGGTGCCGGTTGAAGAAGGACGACCAGTAGCTGTGCGCC